>JAEVZA010000178.1 GCA_023392475.1 Actinomycetes bacterium
GTGCGGCGGCGGGCGCCCCGGCGGGTGCAGCGGCGCCGTCGCCGAGGACCGCGAGCACGGTGCCGACGTCGACCGTCTCGCCCTCCTCGACCCGGATCTCGGACAGCACGCCGGAGGCGGGTGCGGGCACCTCGGTGTCGACCTTGTCGGTCGAGACCTCGAACAGCGGCTCGTCCTCGGTGATGGTGTCCCCGACGCCCTTGAACCAGCGGGTGATGGTCCCCTCGGTCACGCTCTCGCCGAGCTGCGGCATCACGATGTCGGCCATGGCCGTCCTTCCGTCAGGTGCTCACCGGCCACCTTCGGCACGGGGACCGGCCGGATCCTACTTGTCTCCAACTTGTCTCCGATGACCCGTGTTCCCCTGGGTGGCACGGGCATCGGTCACCCGTGCAGCGACCGCCCGGTGAGGGCGAGGACGGACTCGCCGAACAGCTCCGTGAGCGACGGGTGCGGCTGGATGAACGCCGCCACCTCGTCCACGGAGGCCTCCCAGTTCACGGCCAGGTAGCCGCCGGAGAGCTGCTCGGTGACCCACGGGCCGACCATGTGCACGCCGAGCACCTGCCCGGCCGTGCCGTCGGCCTCCTTCTTGGCGATGATCTTCACGAGGCCGTCGGTCTCACCCAGGATCTGCGCCCGGCTGTTGCCGCCGAAGCGGTGGCGCGAGGTGACGACGTCGTAGCCGGCGTCCTTCGCCGCCTGCTCGGACAACCCCGCGAACGCGACCTCGGGGTTGCAGTAGATCGCCCACGGCACCCGGCTGTTGTCGACCGGCGTCGGCGACTCGCCGAGGATGTCCTTGATCACGCAGATCGCCTCGGCGAAGCCGACGTGCGCGAGCTGCGGGGTGTCGATCACGTCGCCGATCGCCCAGACCGCGGGCTCACCCGTGCGGTAGAGCTCGTCGACGACGAGGTGGCCGCGCTCGGAGGTCCGCACCGCCGTGCCGTCCTGCAGCAGGCCCTCGGTGAACGGCGACCGCCCGACCGACACGACCACGAGGTCCGTCGCCAGCTCCTCGCCGTCGCCGAACGTGACCGTGGTGCCGCCGTCGGCCCCCGGGCGGTGGCCCGTCACGGCCACCCCCGTGCGCACGTCGATGCCCTTCTTCTTGAACGCCTGGAGCACGACCCGGGTCACGTCCTCGTCGCAACCCGGGAGGATCTTCGGGAGGGCCTCGAGGACCGTGACCTCGGCCCCCAGGTCGGCCAGCGTGGAGGCGAACTCGCAGCCGATCGCGCCGCCGCCGATGACCACGGCGCGGTCGGGCACCCGGTCGATGTGGAAGAACTCGTCGGAGGTCACGACCGGGCCGCCGGGCTCGAAGCCGGGGATCGTGCGGGGCACGGAGCCGCTGGCGAGGATCACGGCGTCGGACGTGAGCGTGGCGCGCTCCCCGTCCTCGGCGACGACCTCGACGGTGCGGCCCGGACCGAGCGTGGCGGTGCCGTTGAGGATCGTGACCTTGCGGTTCTTGAGCAGGCCGACCACTCCGTTCGCGAGCTTGTCGACCACCGCCTGCTTGCGCTCCATCGTGACGTTCCAGTCGAGCGACTTCGGCTCGACCATCACACCGAAGTCGCCGGCGTGGCGCACCGTGCGGACGATCGCCGCGGTCTCCAGCAGCTCCTTGGCGGGGATGCAGCCGCGGTGCAGGCAGGTGCCGCCGACCTTGTCCCGCTCGATGATCGCGATGTCCAGGCCCGCCGAGGCGCCGTACAGGGCGGCGCCGTAGCCCGCCGGTCCGCCGCCGATGATCACGAGGTCGAAGTGCGTCTGCTCCACGGCGCCGAGCCTACCGACGTGCCCGACCCCGCTCCGACGCGCCCGACGAGCCGTCGATCACATGATCTGGGCGGCCTGCACGGCGAACGCGACGAGCACCGCCAGGCCGCACACGAGGGCCAGGATGATCAGCGTCCGGGTGCTCACCGACCCGAGGATAGGTGGCGGCCGCGGCCGGTCCCCCACCGGGTGCGGGGCGCGACGCAGTGCGGTCCGCGAGGTGCCGCGGGCCGCGCGCCACGCGCAGGGTGCACCGCGGCCACGCCCGCCGACGGTCCCGTCCGCCGCCGCCGTCCGGACCGACTGTCGCATCGGTCCGGAGCGCGTGGCCGACCCCGCAGGGGAGGGCGGCACGGAGCGGGATCCGTCGTCCGGGTCGTGGTCGTGGTGGTCGCCCGACTCGTCGGTCACACCCTCGCGAGCGGACCTCGGAGGCGGCCGTGCCCCGCCCGAGAGGTCGCCGAGAGCCACCGCGACCCGCATCGAGGCCCTCTCACCCGGTTCACACCCGGCTCTCGGCGGGCTCTCAGGCACGGCCCCCAACCTGGGAGCCATGAGCCCCACACTCCTGCTGGTCGACGACGAGGACAACCTGCGATCGATGCTCGAGGCCGCGCTGCGGCACACCGGCTTCGACGTGCACCCGGTGGCGAGCGGCCGCGACGCCCTCGACGCCGCGCCGAGGATCCGACCGGACCTCATCGTCCTCGACGTGATGCTCCCCGACCTCGACGGGTTCGAGGTGTGCCGGCGGCTCCGCTCCGACGGCGTGCGGATGCCGGTGGTGTTCCTCACCGCGAAGGACGGCACCGAGGACAAGGTGCGGGGCCTGACGCTCGGCGGCGACGACTACCTGGTCAAGCCGTTCAGCCTCGAGGAGCTCGTGGCCCGCATCAACGCGGTGCTGCGCCGCAGCGGCGCCGTCGCGGCCGACACCAGCGTGCTGTCGTGCGGCGACATCGAGCTCGACGACGACGCGCACCGCGTGACCAAGGCCGGCGAGGAGGTCTCCCTCTCGCCCACCGAGTACAACCTGCTCCGCTTCCTGCTCCTGAACGCCGGCCGGGTGCTGTCGAAGGCGCAGATCCTCGACCACGTCTGGGAGTTCGACTTCGGCGGCGACGGCGGCATCGTCGAGACGTACATCGGGTACCTGCGGCGCAAGCTCGACACCACCGAGCCGCGCCTCATCCAGACGATCCGGGGTGTCGGCTACACGCTCCGGGAGGCCCGCTGATGTCCGACCCGACGGCGCCGACCGGGCCCGACGCCGCCGGCGCGACGGCAGCCGACGGGCGCCGTGGCGGGCTGTCGCTCCGGGCGCGCGTGCTCGCGGCGATGGTGCTCGTGGGCGTGGTGCTGCTCGGGGCGGGTGCCGTCATCGTGCGCACCACCTCGACGCACCTGATGGACCAGGTCGACGCCCAGTTGGACCGGGCCTCCGGACCGGAGTTCGGCCCGAGGCCCCTCGCGCCGGGGGGCACCGTCACGACGCCCGCACCCGGGACGCAGGGCGGCACCTTCGAGGAGCGCGCGCAGCCCGCCTCGGGCACCACCTCGTCCGGCGGCTCGTCGACGGACAGCTTCAACACGATCTACATCGGGATCGTCCAGGGCGACACCATCGAGTCGCGGATCGTGCCGACCGCCACCGGTTCGGCGAGTGCGCCGGTGCCCGACATCTCGGTCGACCAGGCCCGGTCCTCCGCCGCCACCGGGGAGCCGATCACCGTGGGCTCGGTCGACGGCGGCACCCGCTACCGGGTGCTCGCCCACGTGGACAACCGCACAGGAGCGGTCGTCGTCGCGGGCGTGCAGCTGACCGACGTCGACGGCGCCGTCGCCCGGCTGGTCCTCGTCGTCGTCGTCAGCGGCGCGGTGCTGCTCGCCGTGCTGGCGCTGATCACGTGGTGGGTGCTCCGGCTCGGGGTCCGGCCGATCAAGCAGATGACGTCGGCGGCGACCGACATCGCGGGCGGCGACCTGTCGCACCGCATCCCGCCCGCACCCGCGGGCACGGAGGCGGCCGAGCTCGGCGACGCGCTGAACACCATGCTCACGAACATCCAGGCCGCGTTCGACGAGCGCGCCGCGTCGCAGGAGCGCCTCAAGCAGTTCGTCGCCGACGCCAGCCACGAGCTCCGCACGCCGGTCGCGACGATCCGCGGCTACGCCGAGCTGCAGCGCGCCGGCGGGCTCCAGGACGCCGACGAGCTCGACGCCGCCATGCGGCGCGTCGAGCAGGAGTCGGTCCGGATGGGCAACCTCGTCGGCGACCTCCTGGAGCTGGCTCGGCTGGACCAGGGCCGCCAGCCGCGGCGGGAGCCCGTCTCGCTGGCCCCGCTCGCCCGCGACGCCGCGGCCGACTTCGCGACGGTGCACGGCGACCACCCGCTGACCGCCGAGGTCGACGACGCGGTCGTCCTGGGCGACCCTGACCTCCTCCACCAGATCGTCGCCAACCTCCTCACCAACGCCGCCGTGCACACGCCGGCCGGGACCTCGGTGCGGCTGGGCGTGGCGGTCGAGGGCGGCGCGGCCGTGGTCACCGTCGCCGACGACGGGCCCGGCATGTCGGCCGAGGACGCGGCGCGGGCCTTCGAGCGGTTCCACCGGGCGGACCCGTCGCGGACGCGGTCGAGCGGCGGCACGGGCCTCGGGCTGTCGATCGTCCGGGCCGTCGTCGAGGCCCACGGCGGCCAGGTGCGGCTGCGATCCGCTCCCGGGGAGGGCACCGAGGTGGCGGTCAGGCTGCCGCTATCCTCGACCGCTGATCCCGTCCCGGTGCCCGTCGAGGGCTGACCGGGTCGGCACGACGGTCGGGTCCGACCCGGGGCGCCGCCCCGGCGCCGAGCCCCATCCCCTGGAGGCAAGCGGTGCGCGACGCGCTGGGTGAGGTCCAATCGGTGCTGGTGCTCGGCGGCGGGTCCGACATCGGCCGTGCGCTGTGCACGCGGCTCGCCCGCAGCCGCTGCAACACGGTGATCCTCGCCGGCCGACCCGAGGACGACATGGAGCCGGTCGCCGACGCCGTGCGCGCCGCGGGCGCCCAGACGGTCGAGCTCGTCCACTGGGAGGCGACCGACGTCGAGAGCCACCGCAAGGTCATCGACGACGTGTTCGACCGCGTCGGCGACATCGACCTCGTGTACGTGCCCGCCGGCATCCTCGGCAGCCAGGCCGCGTTCGAGGCCGATCCGGTGTTCGCGGCCCGCGCCTTCGAGATCAACCTCGGCGGCATCGTGTCCTCGTGCCTCGTGGTCGCCGAGCGGCTGAAGGCCCAGGGCCACGGCACGATCGTGCTGATGTCCTCGGTCGCCGGCCTCCGGGCCCGCAAGGACAACTTCGTCTACGGCTCCACCAAGGCGGGGCTCGACGCGTTCGGCCAGGGCTTGGGCGACTCGCTCGAGGGTACGGGGGTGGACGTGATCGTCGTCCGACCCGGCTTCGTGCGCACGAAGATGACCGAGGGCATGGACGCGGCCCCGTTCTCGACGACGCCCGACAAGGTGGCGCAGTTCATCACGGACGGCATGGCCAAGGGCCAGGAGGTCGTGTGGGCACCGCCGCTGCTGAAGTTCCCGTTCTTCGCGTTCCGGTTGCTGCCACGGCGACTGTGGCGGACCGTCGCGGAGCGCGGCGGGGGCTGATCCCGTGGACGTCGCGGTCACCGGGTCGAGCGGGCTGATCGGGTCGCGGCTCGTCCGCGAGCTCGCCGCCGACGGCCACCGCGTCGTCCGGCTCGTGCGGCCGGGATCGGCCGACCGGGACACCACCGGCACCGAGGACGCCGAGTGGGACCCGACCGCGGGAACGATCGACACCGCCGCGCTCGCCGGCGTCGACGCCGTCGTCCACCTCGCCGGCGCGAGCATCGCCGACTCGCGGTGGACGCCGGAGCAGAAGGACCGGATCATGTCGTCGCGGCGGTTGGGCACGACGCTCCTCGCCCGCACGCTGGCCGAGCTGCGCACGCCGCCCGGCGTGCTGCTGTCCGGCTCCGCGATCGGCTGGTACGGCGACACCGGGGACCACCCGACCGACGAGTCCGGCCCCGCCGGCCACGACTTCCCCGCCGAGGTCTGCAAGGTGTGGGAGGCGTCGGCCGCGCCCGCCGCCGACGCGGGCGTGCGGGTGGCGTACCTCCGCACCGGGATCGTGCTCGACGACGCCGGCGGCGCGCTCGCGAAGCAGCTGCCGTTCTTCAAGCTCGGGCTGGGCGGCCGGTCGGGATCCGGCCGGCAGTACCAGAGCTGGATCACGCTGCGCGACCACGTCGCTGCCATCCGCTTCCTGCTCACGTCGGAGCTGTCCGGACCCGTGAACCTCACCGCGCCGGAGCCGGTGCAGAACCGCGAGTTCGCCTCCACGCTCGGCCGGGTGCTCGGTCGGCCCACGACGATCATCCCGATGATCGGGCCCCGGCTGCTCTACGGCCGCGAGCTCGCCGACTCGCTGCTGCTCACCAGCCAGCGGGTGATCCCGAAGGCGCTCGACGACGCCGGCTTCGCCTTCCAGGACCGCACCCTGGAGCCGGCGCTGCGGAACGTCCTGGACCGCTGACGCCGCCGCCCTCCCGGGACTCGAACCCCGGCGGACCGCTGCCCTAGGGTCCGGCCATGGCCTCCACGCACGTCTCGGCGTCCCGGGTGATCCCGGCGGACCCGCAGCGGTTGTTCGACATCGTCGCCGACCCGTCCATGCACGCGGTGATCGACGGTTCGGGCAGCGTGCGCAGCGTCCAGGGCGGCAGCCGCAAGCTCGCGCTCGGCGACCGCTTCACCACCAACATGCGCCTCGGCGTGCCGTACCTGATCTCCAACCGGGTCGTGGAGTACGAGGAGGGCCGACGCCTCGCGTGGAGCCACCTCGGCGGCTGGCGCTGGCGCTACGAGTTCGAGCCGCTCGACGACGTGGACGGCGAGCCGCGCACCCGGGTGACCGAGACGTTCGACTGGACCACCGCCCGCAGCCGCCGGTACGTCGAGGCGCTGGGCTGGCCGCGGCGCAACCAGCACGGCCTCGAGCGCACGCTCGACCGCCTCGAGGCGTACGTCGCGCACAAGACGTCGACGCTCTGACGGCCGTGCCCGATCCGGTCCCCGACGTCGCGGCGTTCGACTTCGACGGCACGATCTCGCGCCGCGACACGCTGGTGCCGTTCCTCGCGAAGGTCGCCGGTCCGAGCCGCTTCGCGGGCGTGTGCGCGCGCCTCGGCCTGTCCGGGGCGCGCGGGCGCACGAAGGTGCGCGACCGCGACGCGGTGAAGGAGGAGATGATCCGGCTGCTGTTCGCCGGGCGCTCCGAGGACGAGCTGCGCTCGCGCGGCGAGCTGTACGCGCGGGACCTGCTGTCGGACTCGCTGCGGCCGATGGTCGTGGACCGCGTGCACGGCCACCACGCGCTCGGCCACCGCACGCTGATCGTGTCCGCGTCGCTTGTCTACTACCTGGACCCGCTGGCCCGGTCGCTGTCGATGGAGGGCGTGATCGGGGTCGAGCCGGAGGTGGTGGACGGGACGCTGACCGGGTCGCTGGCGCGCCCGAACGTGCGCGCCGACGAGAAGGCGATCCGGCTCCGGGAGTGGCTGGGCGCGGAGCCGACCGGTCCCCTCACCCACCGGCTCTGGGGGTACGGCAACACCTCGGGCGACCACGCGCTGCTCGAGATGTCCGACCACGCGTTCTGGCTCGGTCGGCCGGGCAAGGTGCCGCCCGGCGCCGAGGTGCTCACCCCCGAGACCCCGCTCGCCTGACGATCGTCCCCGGGTCCGCCCCGGCCGGACACTCTGTGGTGCACCACTGGGGCGAACGACCCCGTGGTGCATCACGAAGGTGCGGGTCAGGGTGCGCCGACCGACTCGACGAGCCCGCGGACCTCGTCGGGCAGCTCGACCCGCTGGTGGCTGCAGCTGCCCTCGATCGACGTGCGGCGCATGCCGTAGGCGACGGTGACGAGGAGCCGAGGTGCGCTCGCCGGGAGGCGACGGTGCAGCGCAGCCGGGTCCTCGAACCAGCCGGTCCCTGGTTCGAGGGGCAGGTGCAGGACGCAGCGACCGGGTCCGTCCGTCGCGACGCCGTCGCGGGGATGCAGGCTGCGCAGCTCGCGCCACCGCTTCCGGTCGTGTGACCGCAGGACGACGTCGTGGCCGCCGCTGCCGTCGCGCGGGCCCAGCAGGTAGAAGTAGGCGATCAATGCGCGGAGGTCGGTCGTCTCGTAGTGGAACCCCGGCGGCGGGTCGAGGCCGGGTAGTGCCAGGGTCATCGAGACGCCCAGGGGGTGAGGCGGCCGTCGGAAGTACGCCCCGGCGACGTCGAGCAGCACGCGGTCGTGGAGTAGGTCGTGGGCGACGTCGGACCGCCGCTCCAGGTCGATCAGCTGGCGGGCGGGGTCGGCGCGGAAGGCATCGAGGAGCTCACGGTGGGCGTCGTGCGTGAGGCGGAGACCGGCCCTGGCACCGTCGCACCGGAGCGCCGGAGCGGCGCCGGGCGCGTCGTCGACGTGGACGAGCCGTGAGGTGGGCGCCGGATCCGCACCGACCGCGGCGTCGCCCTGCTCGTGCACGCCCAGCAGCAGCGGGCGCGTCGGACCGTGGAGCACGACGCGGCGACCGAGCCGAGCCGCGGCGAGCGGGAGGCGCCAGCGCTCCTGGTGCAGGGCGCGCCGCAGCGACATCAACGACCCGACGCTCGCCCCTGCCCCGTGCACGCAGCGGACGGTAGCCCCCGACCTGCGGTCGATGCCTCGCCGGACGCGAACGAGCCCGGGAGCCCTACGGTCCAGGACGTCCCGGGCTCGTGTTCGAGTGGTATCAGCTCACTTCGGCTGCATGCGCATGCCGGAGTCGATGCGCACGGACTCGCCGTTGATGTAGCTGTTGCGGAGCAGCTCGATCGCGAGCGACGCGTACTCCGAGGCCTTGCCGAGCCGCTTCGGGAACAGCGTGCCCGCCCCGAGCTTCTCCTTGAACTGCTCGGCCGCCTCGCCCTGGCCGTAGATCGGGGTGTCGATCAGGCCGGGGATGATCGTGTTGACCCGGATGCCGGCGGCGGCGAGGTCGCGGGCGATGGTCAGCGTCATGCCGACGACGCCGGCCTTCGACGCCGAGTAGGACGCCTGGCCGATCTGGCCCTCGACCGCGGCGACGGACGCTGTGTTGACGATGGCCCCGCGCTCGCCGTCCTCGTTCGCCTCGGTGGCCGACATGGCCGTGGCGGCGAGGCGGATGCAGTTGAAGCTGCCGACGAGGTTGATCTCGATGACCTTGCGGAAGATCTCGAGGTCGTGCGCCGACTCGTACTGGCCGTCACGGCCGATGGTCCGGGTGGCCCAGCCGATGCCGGCCGAGTTCACGAGCGCCCGCACCGGGCCGAGCTCCTTGGCGGCGTCGACGGCGGCGATCACCTGGTCGGTGTTGGTGACGTCGGCCTCCGCGAAGACGCCGCCCACCTCCTTGGCGAGGGCGTTGCCCTTCTCGGCCTGGCGGTCGAGGTCCATGATCACGACCTTGGCGCCGGCCTCCGCGAGGGCCTTGACGGCGGCCTCGCCCAGACCCGAGGCGCCGCCCGTGACGAGTGCAGATGCTCCGTTGAGTTCCAGCATGCGGGGCACTGTATTGACCGGGCGGTCAAGTCCGCCAACCCACCCCCGGCCCGGCGAAAGAGGGGTCCTCGATCTCGTTCTGCGAGCTCTGAGCGCCGCAGAACCTGGTACGCCGGACTGAGGACCCCTATTTCCCGGGTGGGGTGCCCCAGCCGCCGCCGCCGGGGGTGCGGACGCGGACGACGTCGCCGGCCCGGAGCGACAACGTGACCTTGTCGGGCAGCCGCACGGCCGCCGCCTCGGACCCCCCGGGCAGCAGCCAGTTCTCCCCGACCGCGCCGTCGCCGCCGCCGGCGAGCCCCCACGGCGCGTGCACCCGACGCTCCGTGATCAGGCTGACGGTCACGGGCTCGAGCACCTCGACGTCGCGCTCGATGCCGTCCCCGCCCGGCGCGGCACCGGCCCCGCCGCTCCGCCACAGCCGCAGCGCCCGGACCCGCAGGCCGTAGCTGCGCTCGAGCGCCTCGACCGGCGTGTTCCGCGTGTTGGTCATGCCGGTGTGCACGCCGCTCATGCCGGGCAGGGGCGCCGACCCGGGGGCATCCGGCGACGGCGGCCGCCCTCCCTGCCCGCCGCCGATCGTCTCGTAGTACACCCACGGCTCAGCGACACCCACACCGCCACCACCTCCGCCGGACGAGGGAGCACCGCCCGCCGAGCCGATGAGCAGGTTGTTCATCGTCCCCTGCGACGCCGCCGGCACCCGGTCGGGCAGCGCCGCCGCCAGCGCCCGCAGGCACACGTCGGCGATGCGCTGGCTCACCTCCACGTTCCCCGCTCCCACCGCCGCCGGGAACCGCGCCGCAACGATCGACCCGTCCCGCGTCACCAACCGGACGGGTCGCAGGACGCCGGCGTTCGCCGGCAGCGTGTGGTCCAGCACCGACCGCAGCGCGTACGCCACGGCGGAGACGGTCACGGCGCGGACGGCGTTGGTGTTGCCGGCGCGCTGGTCGTCGCTCGCCGAGAGGTCGAAGGTGACGCCGTCGGCCGCGATCGTCACCGTGCACGCGATCGTCGCCGGCCGCTGCTGGTCCTCGGCGGGACCGGTCGAGTCGAGCACGTCGGTCGCGCTCCACGAGCCCGCCGGCGCGGCGGCCAGCGCGGCGCGGCATCGCCGCTCGCCGTGGGCCAGCACCTCGTGCAGCGGCGCCGACGCGAAGCGGGCGAGCCGGGCGACGCCCACGACGTTCGCTCCCACCTGGGCGTCGAGGTCGCCGGCGCGCTCCCACGGCGTGCGCGACGCGGCGAGCAGCACGGCGCGCACCTCGGGCGTGAGTCGCACGGGCGGGAGCCGCAGCCCCTCCTGCTGGATGTCCGTCGCGTCCGCCGGCAGCGATCCCGGCGCCGCGCCGCCCACGTCCGCGTGGTGCGCGCGGTTGGCGACCCAGCCCACGAGCCGGCCGTCGACGTGGCACGGCGCGACCACCGTCACGTCGTTGAGGTGCGTGCCGCCGCGGTACGGGTCGTTGACGACGGCCTGGTCGCCGGGCCCGAGCTCGCCGCCCACCTCCTCGATCACCGCCGCGACCGACGCGGGCATCGACCCGAGGTGCACCGGGATGTGCTCGGCCTGCGCGAGCAGCTGCCCGTCGGCGTCGAACACGGCGGCGGAGCAGTCGGCCCGCTCCTTGATGTTCGGGCTGAACGCGGCGCGCTGGAGCACCGCGCCCATCTCCTCGGCCACGCCCGTCAGCCCGGCGATCAGGACCTGCAGTTCCGACGGCGACGGCGTCACGAGCCCGACCCCCGCCGCAGCACCAGCGCCCCGAGCGGTCCCGGCTCGCCGACCCACCCCTCGGGCACCCAGATCGTGCAGTCCTCGCGCACGACGACCTGCGGCCCGACCACGCTCCCCGTCCAGCGCCCGGCCCACGGACCGAGCACCTCCTCCACCGTCGACGGCGCCGGGGCCTCGGCCACCGCCCGCAGCGCCGTGACCTCGATCGGGTCGCCGGGCCGGTCGTAGCCGTTGCGACGCCGGTGCTCGTCGGCGAAGTCGGCGACGGTCGGCACCCGGAGCTCGTGGCTCTGGCCGCGGTAGCGGCAGTCGACGGCGGTCGACGTCGACACGTCGGCACCTCCCCCGACGAGCGACGCGGCGCGCGCCGCGAGCGACGCCAGCTCGGCCTCGAGGCCGGTGTGATCCGCGGGCCGAGGCCACGACGCCACGAGCTCCCGACGGCGCGGCGCGGTCAGCAGACCGACGGCGGACAGGACCCCGGCCGCGGCCGGCACGATCACGACC
>JAEVZA010000270.1 GCA_023392475.1 Actinomycetes bacterium
CCCCCTGCACCGCACGCCGCGCCGACCGCCACCGGTGAGGCCCCCGTCGAGCCCGGCGAGGTCCGGCTGCCGCCGCTCGCCGCCACCACGCTCGAGGAGCTCGCCGGCCCGGGCGCCCGCCTGCGGCAGGACCAGTCCGCCGCCATCGCCGCCCTGGTGGACGACCGCGCCCGCGTCCTGCTCGTCCAGGCCACGGGCTGGGGGAAGTCGGCCGTCTACTGGGTCGCCACGCGGCTGCTGCGGGCCGAGGGCGCCGGTCCCACGCTGGTCGTGTCGCCGCTCCTCGCGCTCATGCGCAACCAGGTCGCGGCGGCCCAGCGGGCCGGCATCCGGGCCGAGACGATCAACTCCTCGAACCTGGACGACTGGTCGTCGATCGAGGCGCGCCTCGCGGCGGACGACGTGGACGTGCTGCTCATCTCGCCGGAGCGGCTCAACAACCCCCGCTTCCGCAAGGAGGTGCTCGGGCGGCTCACCGAGCGGGTCGGGCTCCTGGTGGTGGACGAGGCGCACTGCATCTCCGACTGGGGCCACGACTTCCGGCCCGACTACCGCCGCATCGCGGACGTGATCAGCGGCCTGCCCGAGGGCGTCCCCGTGCTCGCGGCCACCGCGACCGCGAACGACCGCGTGGAGCGGGACGTCGCGGAGCAGATCGGCGAGCGCACGCGCACCTTCCGGGGCTCGCTCGACCGCCCCTCGCTGCACCTCGCCGTGGCGCAGCTGCCGACCGCGGCGCAGCGGCTCGCCTGGTTGGTCGACTGGATCGGCACCCGCACGGGCCCCGGCCTCGTGTACTGCCTCACCGTCTCGGAGGTGGAGCGGGTGGCGGGGTTCCTGGTGGCGGCCGGCGTGTCCGCCGCCGCCTACACCGGCGCCACCGACGCCGCGGCGCGCGAGCGGATCGAGGCGTCGCTGGACGACGGCTCCCTCCGCTGCGTGGTCGCCACGTCCGCGCTCGGCATGGGGTACGACAACGCGCACCTCGCCTACGTCGTGCACCTCGGTTCGCCGTCGTCGCCGATCGCCTACTACCAGCAGGTCGGTCGGGCCGGGCGGGGGAGCGCCGCGGCCGAGGTCGTGCTCGTGCCCACGCCCACGGACGGGGACATCTGGGCCTACTTCGACGCCACGGCCATGCCCCCGAAGCACGTCGTGGACGACGTGCTGGCGGCGATCGCGTCGGCCGGCCCGGTCACGGTGGGGGACCTCGAGGGCATGGTGAACCTCCGGCGCGGCCGGCTCGAGGTCCTGCTCAAGATCCTCGACGTGGAGGGAGCGGTCGACCGCGACGGCTCCACCTGGTCGCGCACGGACCGGGCCTGGGAGTACGACGAGCCCCGCCACCGGCAGCTCGCGGCGGCCCGGCGGGCCGAGCAGCAGGCCATGCGCCGGTACGCCTCGCTCGAATCCTGCCGGCTGCGGTTCCTCCGCGAGGCGCTCGATGACCCCGGCGCCGTCGACTGCGGCCGGTGCGACAACTGCACGGGCGAGCGCGTCGACGTCACCGCCGATCCCGACCGCGTCGCGGCGGCGCAGCAGCACCTGCGCACCGCCACGGTCCGCCTCGAGCCCCGGAAGCAGTGGCCGCGCGGGCTCGATGGTCGGAAGGGCCGCATCCCGGAGGACCTGCGGCCCGACGAGGGGCGCGCCCTCGCCCACGGCACGGATCCCGGCTGGTCGGAGGTCGTCGCGCCGCTGTTCGGCGCCGTCGACGCCCCGCCCGACGACGCGCTCGTGCGCGGCGTCGCCGCCACCCTCAAGGCCTGGGACTGGGGGGAGCGGCCCACGTGGGTCACGTGGGTGCCGTCCCGTCGCCGCCCGCTCCTCGTGGGCGGCCTGGCCCGGCGGTTGGCCGAGGTCGGCAAGCTCGAGCTGGTCGAGGCCGTGCGCCGCGTGCGCACCGACGCCCCGCCGCAGGTCGAGATGGAGAACTCGGTGGTGCAGGCCGCCAACGTGCTCGACGCGTTCGACTTCGCCGACGGGCTGCCGGCGGGCCCGGGGCTCGTGGTCGACGACTCGATGCGATCGGGGTGGACGATGGCCGTGGTGGCCGAGGGGCTCCGCGGCCGGGGCGCACGCCGGGTCCTGCCCTTCGTCCTCTGGCGTCGGCCCTGACCGGGGCCGCCGACGGGTCGGCGTCGCCGGCTGGCAAGCTGGTCGGGTGACCGATCCCGGCCTCCCGCCCGAGCACCAGGTGCCCCCGCCCTGGGCGCCGCCGTCGCCCGTCGGGTCGGTCGCACCCGCCGGCGGCCCGGCGAGGGGTCCCGGCCAGGCGTTCGTCGGCGGGGTGCCCCTCGGCGGGGTGCGTCCGGTGGAGCAGGAGGCGCCCGAGGCGTCGAACCGGCGCGAGCTGATCCTCACCGCGATCCTGCTCGTGTGCGCCGTGCTGACGGGCGCCGCGAGCCTGATGTCGTGGCGGGACGAGGGGCTCTTCGTCAGCTCGACCGTCCGCGAGACCGGCTGGGTGCTCCCCGACGGCTCGATGGGCCGCGGCTGGGTGGCCGTCCTGCTCGGCGTGGTGCTCGCCTCGGCGGGCGTGCTCCTCGCGTCGGACCACCTCCGCAGCGGTCGGGCGGTGGCCATGGCCGGCGGCGTCGGCCTGATCGTGTTCTCGGTCCTCGAGTGGGGCCTCGGGGCGGGCCGCGCCCGCACCGGTCCGGGTCTCGGGATCTGGGTCCTGTTCGCCGTCGGCGTCGTCGTCGTGATCGCCGTGGGCATCCTCGGATCGCCGCCGCCGGAGCACGACGGCGCCTGATCGCCGGGCGACCCGGGATCGGGTGGTCGCGCGTGGGACTGCTACGCTGACCGGCTCCCGGGCGTATAGCTCAGTTGGCTAGAGCGCTTCCCCGACACGGAAGAGGTCCACAGTTCAAGTCTGTGTACGCCCACTCCGGGACCCCTGCTCGAGCAGGGGTCCTGTGCGTTCCCGGCCACGCTCCCGTCGTCGTCCCAGCCCCGTCGCCGGGGTCCGGGGGCGTCAGCCGCTCGTGCGGTCGAGGCGCTGGAGCAGCTCGTGCGCGGCGAGCTCCACGGCCTTGTGGCGCCACTCCGAGGCGCGATAGACGCACGCGATGAGGGCGGTGCGGTGCACGCGCCGGAAGTCGCCGTACACGAACGCACACCGGGCCTTCGTACCGTCGGGGGCGCCCTCGGTCAGGCCGAGGCGCCACGCCGCGTACTCGTCCCAGTCGTGGCGCTCGAGGTACGCGTTCTGCTCGGCCGCGCCGGGCTGCACCGACCCCCAGTCGGAGTCGAGCACGTACTGGCGCGCGTCGATGAGCTGCTCGGCGTGCCGCACCGCGGTGGGGGTTGACCTCGTAGGACGCCACCCGGACCACCTGCCCGCACCCCGGCCGTGGGAGACGCGCCGGACCTAGCCTGGCCGGATGGCACGGAGGCCACGCGCTGCCACGGTCGAGGACGTGCACCGGATCGCCGGTTCGATGCCGCACGTGACCGTCGACGAGGGCAGCCGTGGCCGGCCCGTCTACCAGGTGGGCCGGCGGAGCTTCGTCTTCTTCCGCAACCCGCGGCCCGACGCGGTCGACCCGGCGACGGGCGAGCGGTACGACGACGTGATCGTGCTCTGGGTGGACGGCGAGGAGGAGAAGCTGGCGCTGGTGCAGGACCCGACCACGCCGTTCTTCACCACGCCGCACTTCGACGGCCACCCGTCGGTGCTCCTGCGGGCGTGCCGCCTCGACGAGCTCACCCTCGACGAGCTGACGGAGGTGGTCCAGGACGCGTGGCTGGCGCAGGCGTCGCCCACCCGTGCCCGGCGGTGGCTCGAGGAGCACGGACTGGATCCGGAGGGCGCCTGACGGGACCGGTCCTCCCGAGGGGGCCGGCGTCCCGCCGGGCGCGCCGGCCGGTCAGCCGAGTCGCGTTCGCAGTGCGTCGCGCACCCGGCCGGCGAGCGCCTCGGACCCGGCGACGCTGAGGTGGTCCGCGTCGCGGTACGACCACGTGCCGTCGACGTAGGTCGAGCACCGGCCCGACGGGCAGATCCACGGCACGGGGTCCGCCGTCGCGGCAGCCGTGACGCCGTCCACCGCGGCGTCCTCGACCGCGACGGAGCGGGCCACGTACCGCTCGACGTCGGAGCGCGTCGCCGTCGAGGCGCACGACGACGGCGACACGAGGTACCGCAGCCGCCCGCACGTCTCGTTCGCTCGGTCGAAGGTCGGGACGTCGTGGAGCACCAGCGACCGGATCCCCGCGTCGGCGAGCCCGCCGACCGCCGTGCGCAGCCCGCTCGTCCAGATGCGGGCCTTCGCGTCCACGTCCGTGCGCCAGCTGCCGTCGGTCGAGCGCCAGGCGTCGCCGCCGTCCCGCATGATCCCGGCCGACGCCGCGGCGACGACGACGAGGTCGGGGTGCGCCGCACGGAGCTCGTCGACGGTCCGGTCGACCTCGGCGCGGCAGGCGTCGTCGGGGACGCCGTCGCTGAGCCGCAGCGTGCCGGGCACGAGCGGGCACCCCGACATGACGGCGAGGGTGACGTCGTAGCCGAGGGCGTTGCCGGCCCGGACCACCGCCTCCGACCACATGTCGGCGTGCGAGTCCCCGACGAGGACGATGCGGCCCCGGGCGCCGGGCACCGTCCAGGTGCAGCGGGGATCGTCGAGGCGGACGTCGGGGTCCGTCCGCCGGTTGCAGCCGCTGGTGGAACCGAGGTGCTGGAGGTGGGCCCGGTCGAGCTGGTCGATGCGCACCACGTGGTCGACGCCCAGCGCCGCCGCGCCCGCGACGATCGGCACCAGCAGGCACGTCACGCCGAGGAGCACGACGCGGCGGCCCCGCCACCGGTCGTCGTACCGGAAGCGGTCCTCGACGGTCCGGCGTGCGACGACGGCCAGGCCGAGGGCGGCCGCCGCGGCCGCCACGGTCCACGTCGTCGAGGTCGTGTTCGCCGCGACGAACACGATCAGCGGCCAGTGGAACAGGTACCAGCCGTAGGACACGTCGCCCACGCCCGTGGCGGCGCGGAGCGAGAGCGCCGTCGTCGCCGGTCCGGCGGGCACGTCGGGTCGGGAACCGGCGAGGAGGACGAGCGCGGTGCCGAGGACGGGCACCGCGAGCGCCGCGGCGGACCGGCCGGTCGCCTCGTCGAAGCGGAGCGCGCAGGCGAGGACGAGGACGAGGCCGGACACGCCGGCGACATCGAGGCACCGGCGCGGCAGGCGGACCGGTCGCTCCAGCGCCACCGCGAGCACCGCGCCGACCAGGAACTCCCACGCGCGGGTCGGCGCCGAGTAGAAGCCCAGCGCCGCTCCGGAGGTGAAGCCCCCGCGGCCCGCGGTCCCGTCCACCCGGCCGGAGAGGAGGAGCGCGTCGAGGGCGAACGACGCCACGCCGGCGATCGCGAGTGCGAGGAACGCCCACCGGCGGCGGGACCCGGCCCGCACCCGGCGCAGCACGGCGAGCCCCGCGAGCAGCAGGAACGGGTACACCAGGTAGAACTGCTCCTCCACGGACAGCGACCACGTGTGGAGGAGCGCGTTCGCGTCGGCCGGGAGCGCGAAGTAGTCGTTGGCCTGCCGGGCGAGGAAGGTGTTCGCGTTCAGGAGGGCGGCGGCGATCGCGGTCTTCGACGTGGTGGCCGACGCACCGAGCGGGCTGAGGAGCAGCACGCCGAGCAGCGCGGTCGCCGACAGCGTGAGGGCGAGCATCGGCAGCAGCCGGCGGACGCGCCGGGCGAAGAAGGCGGTGGGCCGGATGCTCCCCGGTCGCCGCGACTCCGACCGCAGCAGCCGGGTGATGACGAAGCCGGACACGACGAAGAACACGTCGACGCCCAGGTAGCCACCGGGGACGAGCCCGGTCGCGTGGAAGGCGACGACGAGGAGGACGGCGACGCCGCGCAGGCCCTGGATGTCGGGTCGGTGCGAAGTCGGCGGGAGCGTCGGTCGGGCCGCCGGACGGCCGCCCGGGGCCGCGTGCGCGCCGCCCGCCAGCGTGTCCGCTCCGCCCCCCATCACCTGCGGATCATCGCACGACCGCCCGCCACCCGCCCGGGCGCCCCATCCCGTTCCGTGCTGCAGATCGGGACGATTCCGTACCGATCTGCAGCACGGAACGGGGACGGTCGGTCAGATCCGCCGCTCGAACCGCACCTGGTCGATGCCCGGTCCACCGTGGTCCCGGTGGTACGGGACGCCCTCCGGGTCGACGCCGTCGCCGGGGACGAGGTCGAACCCCATCCGCCGGTGGAACGCGATCGAGCCGCGGTTGGGCAGGCCGGTGATGCAGCGGACGACCGATCGGCCGCGCCCCCGGGCGTCGGCGAAGGTGCGCTCGTAGAGCAGCGCGCCGCGGCCGGTCCCACGGAGGTCGGGGCGGACGCCGACGAAGTGGATGTACGTGACGGACCGGTGGTCGGCCGAGTCGAACGCGAGCAGGAACGAGCGCAGCCCGTCGTCGCCCTCCTCGATCCAGGACGTGGAGGCGAAGTGCTCGAAGAACAGGGCCTGGACGAGCGCGGACAGGGGCCGGCCGCCCCACCAGTCGTCGACCACGCCGGCGACGGTCGGGTGGTCGGCGGGCACGGGTCGTCGGAGGTCGGGCACCGGAGGACTCTCGCCGTCGGCGCCCGCCCGCCGCAAGAGGCGACGGTGGCCGGGGGTCGGGGTCGCTACGGCCGCACCGCTCGGTACCCTCCGACGATGGGGCAACCCACCGTCACCCGGGTCCGTCTCCCTCTCCTCTCCGACGGGCCCGGGTGACGGACGCCCCGGGCCGGGACGCGATCGACCCCCGGCCCTGGCTTGGGAAGGGGGGACCGGGGGTCGAACGCCGCGGGACTCGCCCGCGGGCTGCTTGTGCGTCGAGCGGTACCTACCCCGTCGCGGCGCCGACATTCGGGAAACCTCGACGGCGCGTCGAACGCCGCCGCGGCGCCCGTGCGCGCATCCACCCGACCGGCAGCGGCCGTCGGGCGTTACGCTGCGCGCCGGTGGTGGGGCGACCATCCCGTGGACTCGGCCCGGGCCTGCGTGCCCGGGTCGAGCCGCGCCCGGGCCCTCACCAGCCGAGCTCCGCCTCCCGCCGGTCGACGGCGGCGACGACGTCCACCGACGCCCCGGCCAGCTCGCGGAGGCGATCCGGGCCGAGCACGTCGACGAACACCCGCCGCAACTCGTCCACGTGGCCGGGCGCGGCGTCGACGATCGCCTGCCGCCCGTCCTCCGTGAGGCCCACGTGGGCGCCCCGCCCGTCGCTGTCGCACGAGCGCCGCTCGACCAGCCCGCGGGCCTCCATGCGTCGCAGCTGGTGCGACAGGCGGCTGCGCTCCCAGCGGAGCGCCTCGGCGAGCTCGGTCGGTCGCAGCTCGCCGTCGGATGACTCCGACAGGTGGACGAGCACCTCGTAGTCGGGGCCCGACAGGCCGGACTCGGCCTGGAGGACCCGCTCGACGTGGCGGAACAGCCGGGCGTGCAGCTCGACGAACGCCCGCCACGCCCGCTGCTCCTCGTCGTCGAGCCACCGCACGTCGTCCACGGTCAGCTCCCGGGGGTCACGGGCGCCTCGACGGCGGGGATCGTGCCCATGCGACCGCTGTTGAAGTCGTCGATGGCGTCGAGGAGCTCGGCCCTGGTGTTCATGAGGAACGGGCCGTGGTGGGCGATCGGCTCGCGGATCGGCAGCCCGCCCAGCAGCAGCACCTCGAGGTCGGGGGAGTGCTCGGGCTGCGTCGGTGCGGCACCGATCCGGACCGTGTCGCCGCCACCGAGGAGCACGAGCTGGTGCTCGGCGACCGGGCGGCGCTCGGCGCCGGCGTACCCGTGCCCGGTGAGCACGTAGGCCATGGCGCTGAACTGCGGGTTCCACGGGACCTCGATCTCGGCGCCGGGCCGGAGGCTGACGTGGGCGTAGGTGATCGGCGTGTGGGTCGACCCCGGGCCCCGGTGGCCGTCGAGGTCGCCCGCGATGAGCCGCACCAGGGCGCCGCCGTCGGAGGACGTCAGCAGCGTGAGGTCGTTCGAGGTGATCGCCTGGTAGCGGGGCGGGCTGAACTTCAGCGCCGCCGGCAGGTTCACCCACAGCTGGATGCCGTGGGACCGACCGCCGTCCCGGAAGAAGGTGCGGGTCGGGACCTCGTCGTGGAGGATGCCGGCGCCGGCCGTCATCCACTGCGTGTCGCCCTCGCCGATCACGCCGCCGCCGCCGTTCGAGTCGTGGTGCTCGATCTCGCCGTCGATCACGTACGTGACGGTCTCGAAGCCGCGGTGGGGGTGCCACGGCGCGCCGACCGGCTCGTTGGGGGCGTACTCGACCGGTCCGAGCTGGTCGAGGAGGAAGAAGGGGTCGGCGACGTGCGGGTCCACACCGCCCGGGAAGGGGCGCCAGACCTCGAACCCGGCGCCCTCGATCGCGTGGTGGGCGGGGACGACGGCCTCGACGCCGCGGGTCGTGTGCTCGGTCTCCGGCGCCCGGAGGCGGGGCAGGACCAGGGTGTCGTCGACGGTGATGGCGGGCATGGTGCCTCCCGGGTCTCGGGCCCGCCGTGCGGGCCCGCTGCGAACTTGTTGACGTGTCAGACAACCGACGGGAGCGCCTCGCCATTCCCGACGGTTCCCGCTCGATCCCGGACGGCACCGGACGTTCACCGAAGGTTTCCTTGAGGTGCCCGCGAGCCGCTGGTTGGATCCGCAGCGCATGTTGGGATCGGCGGACCGGGCGACGACGACGGGGCGCAGGACGCTGCGCGGCGGGCGAGGGGCGGTACGGCCCCCGCGGCGGGCCTCGGCACCGCGCCTCGGGCGGGCGAGAACGGCCGGCCGGGTGCGGGCTGTGGC
>JAEVZA010000282.1 GCA_023392475.1 Actinomycetes bacterium
GGGCAGCGACGCACCGCCCGGACGTGAACGGCACGGACGTGAACGGCACCGACGCCGGCAGCACGGACGCGGCGACGGTCACGGGCGAGGCCGACCCCGACGCCCCGGCCACCCCGGAGGCGGGCGACGGCCCGGTGCTCGAGGCCGTGCCGCCCGGCGCGCCCTCCACCGCTCCCGATGACGCCACGGACCCGGTGGCGCCGCAGGAGCGGGAGTCGGCCTGAGCCGTGGCGAGGGGTTCGCTCCTGAAGGGAGCCGAGCGTGACGGCTCCCAGATGTCGCTGGGCGACCACCTGCGGGAGCTGCGCACCCGGCTGCTGATCTCCGTCGGCACCGTGCTCGTCATGATGGTGCCGGCCTGGTTCCTGTACCCGTGGCTCACCGAGGTGCTCAACGAGCCCTACTGCGACGCGCTGCGCGGCGTCGACCCGCTGTCGAACTGCAAGTTCCTCGCCACGAGCCTGATCGACCCGTTCGCGCTGCGCCTCAAGGTCGCCGGCTACGGCGCGGTGTTCCTCGCCATGCCGGTGATCCTCTGGCAGCTCTGGCGGTTCATCGCCCCCGGGCTCTACAAGCGGGAGCGCCGCTACGCGCTGGCGTACACCCTGTCGAGCCTCCTGCTGTTCCTGCTCGGTGCGCTGATCGCGTACTGGATCCTCGTCAAGGCCGTGGACTTCCTCGTGCGGGTCGCCGGCCCGACGGTCGACATCCGCTCCGGGCCCCAGGAGTTCTACAAGCTCGCGATCTTCATGATGCTGGCCTTCGGCGTCGGGTTCCTGTTCCCCGTGCTGCTCGTCGCGCTCGAGATGATCGGCGTGCTCACCCCGCAGCGGCTCGCGTCGTGGCGCCGGCAGGCGATCCTGATCATCACGATCGTCGCCGCCGGCATCACGCCCAGCGGTGACCCGTTCTCGATGTTCGCCCTCGCCATCCCGATGTACATCTTCTACGAGGCGAGCATCGTGATCGGGCGCGTGCTGACGAGGCGGAAGCGGACGCGGGCCCGGAAGGCCGAGGAGGCCGAGGCGCGTGCCCGTGCCGAGCGGGCCGCCGCGGCCACGACCGCCTCGCCGGACGCGGGTGATGAGCCCACCGGCCCGTCCGGGGAGGCGGGGGGCTGACCGGCCCGTTCCGCCACGACTTCGCCCTGGACCGCTTCCAGCGCGAGGCCGTGGGGTCGATCGACGCCGGGCGGAACGTGCTGGTCTCGGCCCCGACCGGCTCCGGCAAGACCGTGGTCGGCGAGCACGCCGTCGCCGCCGCGCTCCGTGAGGGCGGCAAGGCCTTCTACACGGCGCCGATCAAGGCGCTCTCCAACCAGAAGTACGCGGACCTCGTGCGCGTCCTCGGCGACGAGCGCGTCGGCCTGCTGACGGGCGACCACTCGATCAACGGCGACGCCCCCGTCGTGGTGATGACCACCGAGGTGCTCCGCAACATGGTCTACGCCCGGTCCGGTGCGCTGACCGGGCTGCGCTGGGTCGTGCTCGACGAGGTCCACTTCCTCCAGGACGCGTACCGGGGCCCGGTCTGGGAGGAGGTGCTGATCCACACGCCCCCCGACGTCGGCTTCGTCTGCCTGTCCGCCACCGTGTCCAACGCGGCCGAGCTCGGCGAGTGGATCGGCACGCTGCGCGGGCCCACGGACACGGTCGTCGAGCACGAGCGGCCCATCCGCCTGGACCCCCTGTACCTCGTCGGGGACCGCACGACCGAGCGCGACCACCTGCTCCCGGTCGTCGTGGACGGACGCCCCAACCCGGAGGGGAGCCGATTCGACGCCGACCGCCCGCGGCACCCCGGCCAGCGGCGCGGCCGCCGCCGGTTCGTCACGCCGAGGCGGTTGGAGACGATCGAGCGGCTCGACGACGAGGACCTGCTCCCGGCGATCTACTTCATCTTCAGCCGGGCGGCGTGCACCGACGCGGCGAACCACTGCCTCGACGCCGGCCTCCGGCTCACCGACGCCGACGAGCGACGGCGCATCCGGGCGATCGCCGAGGCCCGCGTCGCCCCGCTGTCCGACGGCGACCTCGACGTCCTCGACTTCGACCGCTGGCTCGCGGCGCTGGAGGCCGGGGTCGCCGCGCACCACGCGGGCATGATCCCGGCGTTCCGCGAGGCGGTCGAGGACTGCTTCAACGAGGGGCTCATCAAGGCGGTGTTCGCGACCGAGACCCTGGCCCTCGGCATCAACATGCCGGCGCGGTCCGTGGTCATCGAGCGGCTCACGAAGTTCAACGGCGAGTCCCACGAGTTCCTGACGCCCGGCCAGTTCACGCAGCTGACGGGGCGCGCCGGGCGGCGCGGCATCGACGACCACGGCGCGGCCGTCGTGCTGTGGTCGCCGTTCGTCACCTTCGCCCAGGTCGCGACGCTCGCCTCGAGCCGCGAGTTCCCGCTCGCCTCCGCGTTCCGGCCCACCTACAACATGGCGGCCAACCTCGTGCACCGGTACGACCGCGACCGGGCGCACGAGGTGCTCGCCCGGTCGTTCGCCCAGTTCCAGGCCGACCGCGCGGTCGTGCGGCTCCGCGCCCGTGCCGACCGGCTCGGCGCCGAGCTGGGCGCGCTCGGCGACGGTGCCGGCGAGGCGGACGACGTGGCCGGCTACGCCGCGCTCGCCGACCAGGTCCGCGCCACGCGCCGGCTCCGGCCCGGCCCACGCGCGCAGATCGAGGAGTCGCTCGCCGCGTTGCGACCCGGCGACGTCGTCGAGCGCCGCACGGAGCGCGGCCGGCGGCTGCTCCTCGTCCTCTCGGTCGCGTACCGGAAGGGCGGCGCCGTCCGGGTGCGGGCGGTGTCCGCGCAGGGCGACGCCGTGAACCTGCACGTGGCGAACGTCGGCGCACCGCTGGAGCGGCTGGCCACCGTCGACCTCCCCGTCCCGTTCGAGCCCCAGCGGGCGGACTACCGCCGCGAGGCGGCCGCCGTGCTGCGGCGCACGAACCTCCGTCGGGCCCGCTCCCGGTCCCGACGGCGCGACGAGGACGCGGCCGACGAGGGCCCCGATCCGTTCACGGTCGCGGTCGAGGCCCTGGAAGCCCACCCGCTGCACGACCACCCGGACCGCGACGCGCTCCTGACCGGGCACCGGGCGCGCTCGCGCCTCGCTGACGAGCTGGCCGACGTCGAGCGGCAGCTGGCCCGTCGCGGCTCCGGGCTCGTCCGCCGGTTCGACGCAGTGCTCGAGGTGCTGGAGCGCTGCGGCCACGTCGACGGCTGGTCGCTCACGCCGTCGGGCGAGCGGCTGCGGCGGATCTACCACGAGTGCGACCTGCTGCTCTCCCTCGCGCTCGACGACGGCCTCTTCGACGGGCTGGACGCGCCGGGGTGCGCCGCGCTCGCCAGCTGCATCACCTACGAGCACCGGAGCGCGGAGGCCCCGCCGCCGCCGACCTACCCGAGCCCGGAGGTGCGGCGCCGGGCGACCCGGCTCGAGGACCTCGCTGACCGGCTGAACCGGTGGGAGCGGAGCGCGAAGGTGCCCGAGACGCGCGGACCGGAGGCGGGCTTCGCCGCCGCGGCGTGGTCGTGGGCGTCGGGCCGCGAGCTCGACCAGGTGCTCGACGACGACCTCACCGGCGGCGACTTCGTGCGGAACACGAAGCAGCTCATCGACCTCCTGCGCCAGCTCGGCGAGGTCGTCGCCGATCCCACCACCGCGTCCACGTGCCGCGCCGCCGCCGAGTCGCTGCACCGTGGCGTCGTGGAGGCGGGGAGCGAGGTCGGGTGACGATCCGGCGCGGCGAGCCGTGGGGCGCCCCGAC
>JAEVZA010000336.1 GCA_023392475.1 Actinomycetes bacterium
GGCACCGGTCCCGGATCGCGGCCCGGCGCCCGCCGTGCGCGAGACTCGTCGGCCGTGAGCGACGTCCGTGCAGAGGTGGTCGCGGCGTCGTCGGGCACCGAGCGGCCGCGCCGCGGGCTCGACCACCACGCCCTCGGCATAATAGCCGCCGTCCTGCACCAGCCGCTGATCGGCCTCCTCCACTACCAGGGACCGCCGATGGAGGAGGGCTTCATGCTCGCCTTCCCGGAGCAGATCCTCCACGGCCGGTTCCCGCACCGCGACTTCCTCCACCTCTACGGTCCGGGCTCCCTCTACGTCCTCGCCGCCATCAACAAGGTGCTGGGCACCAACCTCACCGTCGAGCGGATGGTCGGGCTGCTCCAGCACGCTGCCGTCGCCTACGGCCTGTTCGCGGCCTTGCGACCGTGGGGCCGCCGCGTCGCCACCTCGGCCGCCGTCATCTCGGTCGTGATCCTCATCGGCCCGCTCGGCCTGTCGGCCATGGCCTGGAACGGGGCGCTCGCGCTGGGCGTCTGCTCGATCGCGGTGGGAACCGCGGCCGCCCGCCGGACCGACGACACCCGGGCCCGCCGCCTCATGTTCGTCGCCGGCCTGCTCGGCGGCCTGGCCCTCCTGTACCGACCCGACCTCGTGCTCGCGGTGGTGCTGGGGCTCGGCGCGCTGTGGTGGGACCTCGATCGACCGCGGCGGCGCCCGCTGGTGTGGGGCGCCGTGGCGGGCGTCGCCCTCTACATCCCGCACCTGATCGTCTCCGGACCGGTGGACGCCATCCGGGGCATGTTCATCGAGCCGGTGTTCGAGCTGCGCGGCGGGCGGTCGCTCCCGCTGCCGCCCTCGTGGGGCGAGGTGGACGGGTTCCTCCAGCGCGCGGGGGCGCTGCGACAGTCGGGCTGGCCGCTGCCCATGCTGGCCGTGCCGCACCAGATCTTCCTCTGGTTCGTGCTCGTCCCGGGCTCGATCGTGCTGGTGCTGGTCGCGGCGTGGAAGCTGCGCCGCCGCGAGCACGACTCGCCCCGCTCCCGGGCGTTCTGGCCCCTCGCGCTCTTCGGCGCCGCGCTCCTCCAGCAGGCGCTGCAGCGCCCCGACACCGCGCACCTCTCCTGGGTGACCGGCATCACGTTCGCGCTCTGCGTCCCGGCGATCGCGTCCCTGCTGGAAGGCGTCCTGCCCCGGTGGAGCCCCGGGGCGCGGACGTGGGTCGGGATCGGGGCCGTGGCCGTCGTCCTGGTCGGCGTCATCCCGTTCTACCCGGTGCGCACGTACGCGGACCTCGTGGGCCAGACCTTCGGCCACAACCGCTTCGGCTACCCGATCACGAACGAGGGGCGGACGTTCTACTTCGGCAGCGAGTCGGGGGCGGAGTCCGCGCAGCGGATCACGGACCGGTTGCGCCGTGAGGCGAAGCCGGGGGAGACGCTGATCGTCGGCCCCACGGACCTCTCGCGCACCAACTACAGCGACGCGTTCTTCTACTACCTGTTCCCCGACCTGGACCCGGGGACCCGGTACATCGAGATGGACCCGGGCATCGCGGATGCGCCCGACTCGGGCCTCGCGGGCGAGCTGCGGCGCAACGACTGGCTGATCCAGTCCGATGCCTGGAGCGACTGGACGGAGCCCAACGACAGCGCCGGCCACGGGTCCGACGTGCCGAACCAGGTGGTGCGGGACCACTACTGCCTGGTCGAGGACGCGGGGACGTTCCGGCTGCTCAAGCGCTGCCGCTGACGCCCCCCGAAGACCGAGATCCTGTGCGTGCGACACGCTGTGCGTGCCCACGCACAGGATGTCGCTCGTGGGCGGTCGGACCGTCCAGGACCTTGCCGCGGGCCTGAGCGGGCGGTCAGCCTGGGCGTCCACGGCGCTGGGCCCCTCACGGACCCGCCGGTGGGGGGCCGGTAGAGTTCCCGGGTGCCCTCGGTCCTGGTCGTCCCCACCTATCAGGAGGCGGAGAACGTCGACCGGCTGCTGCGCGCCGTGCGTGCCGCGAGCCCCGAGCTCGACATCCTGATCGTCGACGACAACAGCCCCGACGGCACCGGCAAGATCGCCGAGGCCGTGGGCGACGAGCTCGGCCGGGTCGAGGTCCTGCACCGCCCGGGGAAGGCCGGCCTCGGCGCCGCGTACCGCCACGGCTTCCGCCACGCGCTCGACCAGGGCTACGACGTGGTCGTCCAGATGGATGCGGACTTCTCCCACGACCCCGAGGTCCTGCCCGTGCTGCTCGACGCCGTGGCGCAGGGCGCCGACGTGGCCGTCGGCTCGCGGTACGTCCCGGGCGGCTCGGTGCCGAACTGGACGTGGCTCCGACGTCAGCTGTCCCACTGGGGCAACGCCTACGCCCGCGTGATGCTGCGGCTGCGCCTGCAGGACGCCACCACGGCGTTCCGGGCGTACCGGGCCGAGGTGCTCGAGCGCATCGACATCGACGGCACCACGGCGAACGGGTACCTGTTCCAGATCGAGACGGCGTTCCGGCTGTCGATGGCGGGCGTGACGGTCGTCGAGGTCCCGATCACCTTCGTGGACCGGGTCGCCGGCAGCTCGAAGATGGCCGTGGTGCGCACGATGGCGGAGACGGAGCTGCGGGTCACCTGGTGGGGCCTGTCGTTGCGCGCCCCCAGGATGACGAGACGGTTCCGCGGGACCGGTCCGGGTCGCTACGCGGAGTCGCTGATCCGGCCCACCGGTCCGCCGCGGGCCCACTGAGCCGCCGTGACGACCGTCGACGGCAGGGTCGCGCCCGAGGACGGGGAGCGCTGGCACTGGGAGGAGGACGGGCGACCCGTCCGCCCGACCCCCGACGCCGACGCGCCCCGCGTGGTCCGCCGCCGCCGCAGCGCCGGCATCCCGCCGCTCGGTCACCAACCCGCGCTCGACGGCCTCCGGGCCGTCGCGGTGATGGCGGTGCTCGTGTACCACGCCAAGTTCGAGTGGGCCCAGGGCGGCTTCCTCGGGGTGTCGGCGTTCTTCACGCTGTCCGGCTTCCTGATCACGTCGCTGCTGCTGCGCGAGGGCATCGGCAGCGAGGCCGTGGACCTGCGGCGCTTCTGGCGCCGACGGTTCCGCCGCCTGCTGCCCGCGTCCTGGACGACGCTCGGCCTCGTGCTCCTGATGGGCCTCCTCGGGCTGTGGACGACGGACCAGCTGCGCGACCTGCGCGCCGACGTGCCGTTCTCCCTCGCCGAGATCGTCAACTGGCACTTCATCGCCGCCGACCGCACGTACGGGGCCAACTTCGTCGCCCCGTCGCCGGTCGAGCACTTCTGGAGCCTCTCCGTCGAGCAGCAGTTCTACGTCGTGCTCCCGGTCCTCCTGATCGGCGGGCTGGCGCTCGGCCGGCGACGCCGCGGCGGGAGCCGGGTCATGCCGCTCGTGTGGATCCTGGCCGTCGTCGGGATCGCCTCGGCCGTGGCGAACGGCCTGCTCGCCCGGAGCTCGATCGACCGGGCGTACTTCGGGACCGACACGCGCCTCGCCGAGATGGTCGTGGGCGCGCTCCTCGCCTGCGCCTTGCTGCGGGGCACGACCCTCCGCTCCGACGCGGCCCGACGGCTCTGGCGCGCCCTCGCCGTCGCCGGCCTGCTGGTCTCGATCTGGCTGTGGCACGTGGCCACGGTCGAGTCGACGTGGATGTACCCCTGGGGCTTCCTGCTCACCGCGGGGGCGACCGGCGCCATGATCCTCGGTGCGCTCCAGGGCGGCGGCCTCGGCGCCGTGCTGGCGTGGCGACCGCTCGTGTGGCTCGGCGGCATCAGCTACGGCATCTACCTGCTGCACTGGCCGATCTTCCTGTGGCTCACGCCGGCCCGGACCGGCTGGGCGCCGTGGCCGCTGTTCGCGCTGCGCATGGCGGTGACGCTCACGGCCGCGATCGTGATGTACCGGCTCATCGAGCAGCCGGTGCGCAGCGGCACGTTCCTGCGCCCGCCGAAGGGCGTGGCGGTCGCCGGCATCGCCGTCGTCGCGCTGATCGCCCTCGACGGCGTCACGACGCGGGACCTGCCCCCGCCGAGCGCGCTCGAGCGGGCGGAGGCGGGCGCGACCGCGAAGGTGCCGGTCGCCGCGCCGTTGAAGGTCCTCGTGGTGGGCGACGAGCTCGCGGCGTCGCTCCAACCCGCCCCCGGCGACCGTCCGGTCAAGGGGCTCGACCTGCAGGTCGCGGCGGCACCGTCGTGCGGCCTGTCCATGGGCGGCTGGGTGCAGCTGCCCGACGGCCGCGTCGAACGGGACCCCGACCGGTGCGGCTCGGTGCGCGACACGTGGGTGGCCGCCGCGACGGCGGAGCGGCCCGACGTGGTGCTGGTGTGGGGCGGCCTCCGGGACGTCGCGAACCGCCGGTTGGGCCTGGAGGACCAGCGGTGGCAGACGTCCACGGACCCGGCGATCACCGACTTCCTCCGCTCCGACGTCGGCGACCTCGTCGATTCGCTCTCGTCGACCGGATCCAAGGTCGTGCTGCTCTCGACCCCGCACCTGCGCAACACGACGCTCCCCGGACCGAGCCCGGCGCTGGCGCTCCCACCTGATGCCAGGCGGGCGGCGCTCGAGCGGTACCGGGAGGAGCAGACCGAGAAGGGCGCGCCCTCGCCCTCGCACACCGAGAACGACGACCTGCGCATCGACCGCTGGAACCAGGTGCTCCAAGGCGTGGCTGCGGCGAACGGCGCCGGGTTCGTGGACGTCGCCGCCCAGCTCCGGGCGCACCCCGGCGGTGAGTTCGCGCCTGACGTGCGGGCGGCGGGCGTCGGCCTCACAGCTGCCGGCCGGACCGACGTGCTCGGCTGGCTCCGGCCGCAGCTGAAGCAACTGTCCGGTGGCGCAGCGCCCGCCGGGACGGCACCCGTCGCCGCCGAGGCCCCGCTGCCCCCGGCACCCGCCGTGACGCCGCGACGCACCACGCGCGCTGGGCAGCCGGCCCAGGTGATGGTCGTGGGCGACTCGGTCTCGTACAACTTCGCCTACGGCCTCCAGCTGTGGGGCAAGGGCCGAAAGGACCTGACCACCTTCAACGCTGCGCAGCTCGGCTGCCCGGTCGCCCGCGGCGGCGACTTCCGCTTCCTGCGGAACTTCAACGTGTTCCCCGACCGCTGCGACTGGGCGAACACGTTCCCCCAGTGGATCAGGGAGCGGTCACCGAACGTCGTCGTGCTCGCGTCCGGCATCTGGGAGGTGGTCGACCGGCGCCTCCCGGGCGACGATCGCTGGCGCCACATCGGTCAGCCGCAGGTGGACGACTACGTCCTGCGCGAGTTCCTGACCGCGATCGACACGCTCGGGGCGAAGGGCGCGACGGTCGTGCTCGTGACGTACCCGCACTTCGAGGCCGGCGCGGACCAGGGGTTCACGAACCTGCCGGAGTCGCAGCCGGCGCGCGTCGACCGGCTGAACGAGCTCCTCCGCCAGGCCGCCTCGCTACGACCCGGTGTGGCCGCGGTCGTCGACTTCCAGTCCTGGCTGGCAGCCCAGCCCGGTGGCGAGGCCGATCCCGAGAAGCGGGTCGACGGGCTGCACTTCCGCGACTCGTACGTGCCCACGATCGGCGCGTGGATGGGCCCCCAGCTCGTGGCACTGGCCCGGACGGGCCCGCCGCCCCCCGCCCCGGCCCCGGGTCAGTAGCCGTCGCGGTCAGCCCACCGACCACGCCCCCCGCCGGTTCTGTGCTGCAGAACGGTACGGAAACGTCCCGATCTGCAGCACAGAACGGGCGGTGAGGGGAGCGACCTCCCTGATGGGGCCGGTCGGAGCGGCTCAGGCGCCGGTCGTCGTGCGGGGCGCCGTGGTCGGCACCACGGGGGCGTCGCGGCCGGTGCCCTGGGTGGACCCGGTCGTGCCGGTGCCCTCCTCGTGGTACTCCTCCTCGACGTTCACCGACCAGATGTCGTGGTGGCCCCGGCCGAGGATGTTCTCGACGGTCAGCATGGCCGTGAGCATCGAGTGGTCCTGGTTGTTGTACTTGTGCATGCCGTTCCGCCCCACGGGGTGGACGTTCGGCACGTTCGCCTCGAGCCACTCGCGGAGCACCGCGACGTTGGCCTTGTAATCCTCGTCGTACACCGGGTACGCCTTCGGCATCCGCACGACGTAGCCGGCCTCGACCTTGGTCGGGTCCACGAGGCCGAGCACCTGGAGCTCGTGGGTGCCGAGGGCGATCAGCTCGTCGTCCGGCTTCGACCACAGGCCCTCGCCCTCGAACACGAAGTACTCGAGGCCGAGGCACGTGCGGCCGTCCTTGACGAGGTACGGCGACCACTGCCCGAAGTTCTGGATGCGGCCGACCTGCACCTCGGGGGCGTGGATGTAGATCCAGTTGTCGGGGAAGCCGTACTCCATCGGGACGACGAGGGCGATGGTCAGGAAGTCGCGGAACCGGAGCTGGTCGGCGGCGTCGATCACCCGCTGCGGCGGGGGCGGGTCCATCGCCTTGAGGAGGTACGAGAACGGCATCGTCGAGATGACCTCGTCGGCCGGCACCTCCTCGGTGCGGCCGTCGGCGGTGCGGGCGACCACGCCCGTCGCCCGCTTGGCCTCCGGGTCACGCCGGATCGCCGTCACGGTCGTGTTCATCCGGACGTCGGCGCCCCGCTCGGTGACGATGTCGGTGCAGCGCTCCCACATCATCCCGGGCCCGTACTTCGGGTACTGGAACTCCTCGATCAGGCTGGTGACCTGCTTCGACTTGTCCGCCCGGTTGCCGAACAGCTTCGTGCGGATCGGCTCCCACACGGCGCTCCACAGCGACATGCCCTTGATGCGCTGGGCGCCGAAGTCGCTCGACAGGTACTTCGGGTCGACGTTCCAGAGCTTGATGTTGTACGTCCGGAAGAAGTGCTCGTAGAGGCGGCGGCCGTAGTCGGCCACCACGTAGCCCTCGAGCGTCGACTGGTCCTTCGGCGGCCGCACCTTCGCCCACAGGTACGACACCACGCAGCGGACCGCCTCCACGAAGCCCAGGTTGCGCAGGGCGTTCATGGGCTTGATCGGGTAGTCGTAGTACTTGCCCTGGTAGTAGATGCGGCTCAGGCGCGGGCGCTTGAGGAACTCGTCGTCGGCGAGGATCTCGTGCCAGACGTCCTCGACCGGCTTGACCTTCGTGAAGAAGCGGTGGCCGCCGATGTCGAACCGCCAGCCGTCCCGCTCCGCCGTGCGGCTGATGCCGCCCACGATGTCGTCGGACTCGAGGATCGTGGCGGGGATGCCGTCCTTCGACAGCTGGTAGGCCGCCGTGAGGCCGGCCGGACCGGCGCCGATCACGACGACGTCGGGCTGGTCCGCGTCGCCGGTCTCGGGAGTGGGTGCAGGGGTGGTGTCGCTCATGAGGAAGGGGTCCCGGGCGGGTCGGCGGAGGGCCGGGCGCGGGCCCGAATCGTAGTACCGGACCCGCTCCGGATCGGAAACCCCCGGGCGTGGTGGGGTTGTCCCCCGGTCGACGATTCGGGGCGGCGTCATGGTGCCCGCCCCGGGCCCATCCCTACGGTGGAGGGGTGCTGAGGACCCTCCTGCGACCGTGGCGGACCACCGCCACCTGGCGCGCCCTGTGCCACCTGTCGCTCGACGGGGTCACGGGGGCGATCGGCTTCGCGGTCACGATGCCCCTGATCGTGGCCACCCTCAGCCTCCTGATCGTGTTCCCGCTGGCGATCTTCACGTCCTGGCTCCTGTTCCTGATGACCCACGTCGTGGCCGGCGTGGAGCGCAGCCGGGCCGCCGCGCTCCTCGGCCTCGACCTCCACGACCCGGCACCCAGGGCCGAGGGCAGGAGCTGGTGGCGGCGGTACCTGTGGCGGTTCCGGAGCGCGAGCCGGTGGAAGGAGCTCGGCTTCGCGCTGCTGCACTACCCGGTCGGCGCGTTCAACGCCGGGCTCACGTTCGTCACGTGGGGCGGCTCGGTGTCGCTGCTGCTGCTCCCGCTCTACGTGTCGCACCTCCCCGGCGGCAGCGCCAAGTTCGTGTGGTTCGAGGTCGGTCCGGGCAGCGGGGCGTGGATCGCGGGGCTCATCGGCCTCCTCGGCGTCGTGCTGGTGGCCCCCTGGATCACGACGTGGCTCGCCCAGCTCGACCGCGTCATCGACCGCTCGCTGCTCGGGCGCACCGAGCGCGCCGAGTTCGAGGAGCGGGTCAGCGAGCTGCAGAGCTCGCGCGAGGCGGCCGTGGACAGCGCGGAGGCCGAGCGCCGGCGGATCGAGCGTGACCTCCACGACGGCGCCCAGCAGCGGCTGATCGCGGTGGCCATGGACCTGGGCGTCGCACGGACCCAGCTCCAGCAGGACCCCGACCGCGCCGCCCTGCTGGTCGCGGAGGCGCACGAGGAGGTGAAGGCGGCCCTCAAGGAGCTGCGCGACCTCGTGCGCGGCATCCACCCGGTGATCCTCGAGGACCGTGGCCTCGACGCCGCGCTCTCCGCCGTCGTGGCGCGCTCCCCGGTGCCGGTGGCGCTGACCGTGGACGTCGTGCCGCGGCCGTCGCCCGCCGTGGAGAGCGCCGCCTACTTCATCGTCTCGGAGGCGCTCGCCAACGTCGCCCGCCACGCCGCCGCCACCCGGGCGAGCGTGGAGATCGCCCGGCGCCGCGACCAGCTCACGATCGTCGTCTCGGACGACGGCGTCGGCGGTGCGGTCGTGGGCGCGGGCAGCGGCCTCGCTGGTCTGCACGACCGGGTGTCGGCGCTGGGCGGGTGGATGCAGGTCGTGAGCCCGGTCGGCGGGCCGACCACGTTGCTGGTGGAGGTGCCGTGCGGATCGTGATCGCGGAGGACAGCGTGCTGCTGCGGGCCGGGTTGACCCGGCTGCTGACCGAGCACGACCACGACGTGGTCGCCGCGGTCGGCGACGCCGACGCGCTCGTCGACGCCGTGGAGCGCCACCGGCCCGACCTGGCGCTGGTGGACGTGCGCATGCCGCCGACGCACACCGACGACGGGCTCCGCGCCGCGCTCGAGGTGCGCTCGCGCTGGCCCGAGGTCGGGATCCTGGTGCTGTCGCAGTACGTGGAGGAGCGCTACGCCTCCGACCTCCTGGCCGACTCGAGCGCCGGCGCGGCCGCCAGCGGGGTCGGCTACCTGCTCAAGGACCGGATCGCGGACGTCGGGGACTTCATCGCCGCGGTGGCACGGGTGGGGGAGGGCGGCGCCGTGTTCGACCCGGAGGTCGTCGCCCAGCTGCTCGCCCGGTCGACCCGCCAGGATCCGCTCGCCGCGCTCTCGCCGCGCGAGCGCGAGGTGCTCGGGCTCATGGCCGAGGGGCGGTCCAACTCGGCGATCGCCGCGGCGCTGGTCGTGAGCGACGGCGCCGTCGAGAAGCACGTCAGCAGCATCTTCACGAAGCTCGACCTGCCACCGACCCCGGGCGACCACCGCCGGGTGCTGGCCGTCCTCAGGTGGATCGAGTCGTGACCGCCGCGGGCACCACCGAGCTCCCGGTCTCCCCGCCGCCCCGGCCGCGCGGTCGGGGTCGCAAGGTCGCCACCGCGTGGCTGGTGGTCGGCTCGATCGGTGCGGTGGTCCTCCTCGTCGTCGGACCGATCGCCGTCACGAGCCTCGTGGCGCACGAGGAGCGCACGGTCCACCGCTCGTTCGCCGTCGACGCGGTCCGCACGGTCGACGTCGACGTGGACGAGGGCGAGGTGACCGTGGTCGGCGACGCCGCGGGTGCCGTGCAGGTGGACGCGCTCATCAGCCGCGGCCTGCGCGACACCGCCACCACGATCGACCTCCAGGGCGACCGCCTGGTCGTGCGCGCGCACTGCCGCGGCCCGCTGACCGAGCACTGCCGGATGGACGTGGTCGTGCACGTGCCGCCGACGGTCGCCGTCGTCGGCCGGACATCGGACGCGCCCGTGCAGGTGCGGGCGATCGCGGGGGAGGTGCGCATCGGGACGACCGACGGGGACGTCGGCCTCGAGTCGTTGACCGGCGTGGTGCGCGTCGACAACCGCGACGGCTCGGTCACCGGGACCGGCCTGGGCGCCGGACCGGTGCGCGTGGACACGCGCGACGGCGATGTGGACGTCACCTTCGCCGTGCCCCCGACGGGCGTGAGCGCCACCACCCGCGACGGCGCCGTCAGCGTCGTCGTGCCGGAGGGGTCCGGGCCCTACGCGGTGAGCGCGACCTCGGGCGACGGCGACGTGTCGACGCCCGTGCGGACCGACCCCACGAGCGAGCGGGCGGTCCACGCGGCGTCGCGCGACGGCGACGTCGCGGTCCGCTACCCCGGCACCTGACCCCACGCACGCGCCCCGCCCTCGCGCCCGGCCCCTGCGCCCCGCTCGGCGTTCTGACTGCTTTTCACGTCGTCATGCGACGTGAAAAGCAGTCAGAAGGGCACGGCCGCCGGCCCTACCAGCGGGGTGGGGCTGTCCCCCGGTCGGAGACACCCGGTCGCTCCATTCAAGGCGAGCCCGGTGCTCCGTACGGTCGACAGGACGATGCCGAACGGCCGTCACGACCCCGACCGACCGGAGGCCGACGTGCGATCCGCTCCCACCCCCACCGTCCCGCAGGACGTCCCGACCCACCTCCCGGGCCCGCAGCGCCCGGGCCGACCGGTGCCCGCCGCCCGGGCCCTCCGCGCCACGAAGGTGTACGGCGACGGCGACATGGCAGTGACCGCCCTCCGGGACGTCACCGTCGAGTTCGCCGCCGGCCGCTTCACGGCGATCATGGGCCCGTCCGGCTCCGGCAAGTCGACCCTCATGCACTGCACCGCCGGCCTCGACCAGCTCACGTCCGGCCGGGTGCTGATCGGCGACGTCGACCTCGGCACGCTCACCGACAAGGAGCTGACGGTCCTGCGCCGCACCCGGATCGGGTTCGTGTTCCAGGCCTTCAACCTCGTGCCCACGCTCACGGCCCGCGAGAACATCCTCCTGCCCCTCACGCTCGCCGGTGACTCGCCCGACGCGGCGTGGTTCGACAGCGTCGTCGACACGGTCGGCCTCGCCCCGCGGCTCGAGCACCGGCCGGCCGAGCTGTCGGGCGGCCAGCAGCAGCGGGTGGCGGTCGCCCGCGCGCTGGTCGCACGCCCCCAGGTCGTCTTCGCCGACGAGCCGACCGGCAACCTCGACTCCCGATCCGGCGGCGAGGTGCTGTCCTTCATGCGCCGTGCCACGGACGAGGTCGGGCAGACCGTGGTCATGGTGACCCACGACCCCGTCGCCGCCTCGTTCGCCGACGAGGTCCTGTTCCTCGCCGACGGCCGGATCGTCGACCACCTCGCCGCACCGACGGCGTCGACCGTGCTCGACCGGCTCAAGGCCCTCGGGGACTGAGGAGGACACCATGTGGAAGATCGCGATCGCGGGCCTGCGGGCCCACCGCCGGCGGCTGCTGGCGACCTGCTCCGCCGTCGTGCTCGGCGTGGCGTTCCTCGCCGGCACGCTGATGCTCGGCGACTCCATGGCCCAGGGCTTCGACCGGATGTTCGGGCGGATCAACGCCGGCACCGACGTGGTGGTCCGGTCCGCCGGTGAGGTGGGGACGGACGACGCCGTCGGCCGGGGCACGCTCGACGCCTCGGTCGTGCAGGACGTGTCCCACGTCGAGGGCGTGGAGCGGGCCGTCGGCTCGATCACCGGCCTCGGCCAGATCGTGGGCGCCGACGGCACCCGGCTCGGCGGCGACGGGCCGCCGACGCTCGCGGGGAACTGGGTGCGGGCCCCCGGCCTCAACCCGTTCACGCTCGCCGAGGGCCGCGCGCCCTCCGCGCCCGGCGAGGTGGTCATCGACAAGGGCTCGTCGACGACGGGTCACCTCCCGCTCGGCGCGACCACGGCGGTGCTGACCCCCGCCCCGGTCCCCGTGAAGGTCGTCGGGATCGCCACCTTCGGCGACCAGGACAGCCCGGGCACCGCCACGTACGTGTGGTTCGACGACGCCCAGGCCCGTGAGCTGCTCTCCGGCGGCGCCGACCGCGTGTCGGCCGTCCTCGTCGACGGGAAGGACGGGGTGGACCCGGCATCGCTCCGGGCGAGCGTGCAGCGCGCCCTCCCGGCCGGCGCGGAGGCGCTCACCGGATCGCAGCTGACGCAGGAGCAGACCGACTCGATCAACGAGGACTTCCTCGGCATGCTCCGCACGTTCCTCGTCGTGTTCAGCGGCGTGGCGATGCTGGTCGCGGCCTTCAGCATCCACAACACGTTCGCGGTGGTCGCGGCGCAGCGGCAGCGCGAGTCGGCGCTGCTCCGCGCGCTCGGCAGCACGCGCGGCCAGGTCCTGCGCAGCACGGCCGTCGAGGTGCTGGCGATCGGCGTGGTGGCGAGCGTCGTGGGCGTCGTCGTCGGCGCGGGCCTCGCCATCGGGCTCCAGGCCCTGCTCGGCGCCATGGGCCTCGGCGTGCCCGACGACGGCCTGGTCGTGACCTCGACGACCGTGGTGGTGTCCGTCGTGGTGGGCATCGTCGCCACGGCGCTCGCCGGTCTGACGCCCGCGCTGTCGTCGGCCCGGGTGGCTCCGCTCGCAGCGCTCCGGGAGGTCGCCGTGGAGCGCACACCGACCAGCCTCGCCCGGAAGGTGGTCGGCACCACCCTGCTGCTCGCCGGCCTGGTGGTCATGACCGGCCCCGCGTTCGGTTGGTGGGACGGACCGATCCTGTTCGTGGGCATCGGGTCCGTGGCGACGGTCGCCGGGCTGCTCGTGCTCGGTCCGCTGGTGGCCGGCCCCGTGACCTCCGTGCTCGGCGCCCCCGTGCGCTGGCTGCGGGGCATCACCGGTGGCCTGGCTCGGGAGAACGCCGTGCGGAACCCCAAGCGCACGTCGACCACGGCGTCGGCGCTGACCGTCGGGGTGGGCGTGGTCACGCTCTTCACGGTCTTCGGCGCCTCGCTGACCGGCTACGTGGACCGGTCGGTGGCCCGGTCCGTCGAGGCGGACCTCGTCGTGAAGTCCGAGTCGTTCGGCGGGACGGGCCTGCCCCCGCAGCTCCGCGACGCCGTCGCCCGCGTCCCCGGCGTCGCCACCGCGGCGTCGGTGTGGTGGGGGACCGCCGCGGTCGAGGGCGTGCCCGCCGCCGAGCGCGACGTCGACGTGACGGTCGCCGACCCGGCGCAGCTCGCGTCGGTGGTGGACGTCGGCCGGACCACGGGTGCGACGATGGGTCGCCTCGGTCCGGACGAGGTGCTGGTCTCGGCGGACGAGGCGAAGGACCGCGGCTGGCGCGTCGGCTCGACGGTGGACCTCGGGTTCGCCGACGGGCAGCACCAGCCGTTCACGGTCGCCGGCACCTACGAGCACACCGACATGGTGGAGGGGCTGCTCGTGCCCGCGGCGGCGTGGGACCGCCACGTCTCGCAACCGTCGTCACGCATGGTGCTGGTCGGCCTCGCCGGTGGCGCCGACCTCGAGCAGGTGCGCGCCGGCGTGGACCGAGCCAGCGGGGCGCTCTCGGGTCCGAGGTCCATGGACCACGACGAGTTCGTCGACGACGCCGCCGGCGAGATCGGCCAGGTCCTCGCCATCGTCTACGTGCTGCTCGCGCTGTCGATCGTGATCGCCCTCATGGGCATCGCGAACACGCTGTCGCTGTCGGTCATGGAGCGCACGCGGGAGCTGGGCCTGCTGCGTGCGGTCGGTCAGACCCGGGGGCAGGTCCGTGCGATGGTGCGGTGGGAGGCCGTGCTGATCGCCGTCTTCGGCACGGTGCTCGGCCTCGCCCTCGGCGTGGTCGCCGGCTGGGCGCTCGTCGGGGCATCCGTCGGCTCGGAGATCGACGGCGTGTTCCGGGCGCCGGTCGGGCAGCTGGTCGTCATCGGGCTCGTGGGCGCCGCGGCCGGGGTGCTGGCCGGGCTCCGACCGGCGGCCCGGGCGGCGAAGCTCGACGTGCTCCATGCGATCGCCACGGCCTGACGGCCGCTCGATCCATCACCAGATCCCCCAACCCACCCACATCGGGGCCGCCGGCCGGGCGTCGTTGCCCGTGCCGGCGGCCCTGAGCGGTGCTCGCCCCCATGGCGGTCGGGATCAGGCAGGTGCCAGCGCACCCCACGGCGACCGTGGCGCCGACTCGGTCGGTCGGATCAGGTCGCCGGGGAAGGCCTCGGGCAGCGGCGCGCCGCCGTCACGCCCGAGGAGGAGGAACCGCCCGTCGTCGAGGACGCGGGCGACCCGGAAGCCGGGCACCCAGCGGGACGTCGAGGCGCACCAGACGTCGACCGGGGTGAGGAGTGGGACGGACCGTGGCACCATCGGCGGGCTCCTTGGCTCACCCCACCCATCGGCGGCACCGACCCGCGGTCAAGGACTTCTGGTCAACGACCTGCCAGGAGGCACGCCCGCTCCCGTTCCGTTCGTCGAGGGTCCGGTGTTCTGGGACCCTCGACGAACAGAACGTCGTCCGATCCGGGCTCAGCGGACCCAGGTGGCGAAGAAGAGGTCGAGGTAGGTGCCGGCTCCCACGCCGGGTCGCCAGCCGCTCGTCGACGGGATCGTGCGGAGCCACGCCTGGCCGCCGGCGTAGTTGTCGGTCGCGCCCATCATCCCGTCGACCACCCAGCCGTTGGCGGGGGCCGGCGTGGCGCACGAGGATTCGCTGAGCACCAGTGCGTACTTCGTGCCCGCGGTGACGGCGGCCGGGCTGTCGAGCGGGAGGTCCACGACGCCCGAGCTCGTCACACCCGGGCCGTCGTAGTCACCGGTGCCGAGGGCGGTCCCGGTCGGCTTCCCGTCCGCGCCCACCGTCTCGATCCGGACGGCGACGGGCGCCCACGACGCACTCGACGACCGGCGCAGGGCGACCGACACCTGGTCCAGCGTGCCGGTGCGGCCGGCGGTGAAGGTCTGCGCGGCCTGGTACTCGGTGGTGCTCGATGACGGGCACCGCGCGACGTCGAGCGTGGCGCTCACGGTCCCGGCCGGCAGCTGCTGGTCGATCGTGTGCCCCGGCACCGTGGTGGTGGTGGTCGTGCTCGTGGGCGTCGACGCCGGTGGCGTGACGCACCCTGCCAGCAGCACGGCGGACGCCGCCACGGTGACCGCGGACAGCGACGTCTTGATCTTCATCTTCGGTTGTCCCCCCAGCCATGACCGGATCGCCCTCCGGTCGGACGAGGAACATCGCACACCGCGCCGGGCCGGGTCCAGCGGTGATCCCGCCCAGTCGGGCCGGTTCGCCGCGCCCGGTGGCGGTCACACCACCCGGAGCGCCCCCAGGGCCTCCTCGACGGGCTCGGACCGCCGGATCGCGAGGATCTGGTCGGTCCGGAAGCTCGCCATCCGGACCGACCAGCAGTCGACGGTGGTCCGCCCGCCCGTCCGGAAGAACGTCGTCATGGACTGCTCGGGCTGGTAGGCGTCCGCGCCGACGACGCGCTCGACGTTGCCGTCGCGGAGCGTCACGTCGAACGTGATCGTCGGGTGGGCCTCGGTGGTCGGCGTCAGCGTCATGCCGATGACCGTACGGAAGCCGGCCTGTGGATCGATAGGGCGCGAACCGTGTGATCTCGCGGTGCGACCACGGTGGACGGCGTGTGGATGGGAGTGCGGTCGTCCACAGGGCGGGGAGTGAGGTCGCACCGGGAGGTCCGCATGCGGCCCGATCAGTGGGAGTCCGGTCGCGACGGCCTGTGGACGACGGGCGTCACCCCGCGTGGAGGAGGTCGTCGAGGATGTCGCCCCACCGTGCCGCGATGAGCAGGTGGCCCTCGCCCGGGCACGCCCTGAACGAGGCCCCGGGCACGGCATCGGACAGTCGGCGTCCCAGCGCGGAAGGGACGAGTCGGTCGCGGTCCCCCTGCCAGATGACCGTGGGCGTGGTGACGTCCCGGGGTTCGAAGCCCCAGGGGCGGCCCCAGGCCCGGTACTCCTCCTGGATCCCCTCGTTCGACATCGTGGCCTCGGCGACCGCGGCGTCGATCGCCGCGCCGGCGGGGCCGGCCAGCACCGCGGCGTCGGTGTCGCCCCAGGTGCGGTGCTCGGCACGCCCGATCCGTCGGGTGCCGTCGGCCTGCCAGCGCCCGGCGGAGCGCCGCGCCTGGAGGTGCAGCAGCTGGATGACCGTGCGGCGCGCGACGGCCGGCCACGGGCGCCCGACCGCACCGAGGAGCCGGCGGTCGAGGCTCGACAGCGAGCCCTCCACGTCGGGCCACGACAGCGGCGGGACCCCGGCGACGACCTCGCACCGGGGCGTCCGCTCCGGGTGCAGCGCGGCGACGGCGAGGGCGTACTGCCCGCCGAGGGACCACCCGACGACGCCCGCGGTCGTGCCCGTCCCGACGGCGTCGAGCACCCGGACGACGTCCTCGGCGGCATCGGGGGCGCTCCAGCCCGGGAGGTGGTCGGACCCCGCGATGCCCGGGCGGTCGACCGCGAGCACGGCGACCCGCCGCTGCGCCGCGGCGTCGTGGGCGAGTGCGGCGTCGGCGCCGCACGACAGGCCGCCGTGGCAGGACACCACGACGGTGGACGCGGCGTCGGCGGGGGTGCCGTACCACCGGAACCCGACCCGTCGACCGTCCACCTGGATCGAGCCGTCGTCGACCGGACCGGGAACCGACATGGGGACGGACGGTACCCCCGGGCCGACGAGGCGGGATGGACCACCCGGGCGGGGAGCCGCGCGACACTTCGGCGATGGCCGACGATCCGCTCTCGTTCACGTGCCCGCGCTGCCGCTCGGAGGTGACCGAGGCGTACTACGGACCGTGCGGCTCGTGCCGCACGACGTTGCGGGCGACGCTCGGCGTCGAGGCACGCGAGGTGGAGGCCGTCGACTACGAGCCGAAGATGAACGTCACCCCGAACGCCGTCGCGACCAAGGACTGACCCGGGTCACCACCTGGCGATGGGGATCGGCGTGTAGCGCGGTCCTCGCCGCGGCGCCGCGAGCCCGGCACCGGCGACGAGCCGCACCACGCGCCCACGGTGACCGGGCCACGGGGCCAGCAGCTCGAGCATCCGCTCGTCGGAGCCCCGCTCCTCGCCGGCCAGCGCGTGGCAGACGGTGTGCGGCACGTGGAGGTCGCCGAGCAGCACGCAGTCGGGATCGCCCAGGACGGCGATCGCGAGCCCGGTGGCCGTCCACGGCCCGATCCCCGGCAG
>JAEVZA010000380.1 GCA_023392475.1 Actinomycetes bacterium
CGGCGGGCGGGGGGGGGGGGCCCCCCCCCCCCCGCCGGGTGCGCCTTCCCTCCACCGCCGAACGCCCCAGCGTCGGTTTCCCACCACCGACCGACGGCGACGGGCGGACGACGAGCTCGTGCCCGTCGCGCGCACGGGCCCGCCTCTACCCGCGTCAATGGGGACAATGCACGCGGAACGGATCTCGATGATTCGACGAAAGGTGTAACGGATCCGTTGCTCCGAACGATGCGCGGCGGCCCGTGTGCATCGCCGTGCTGGCCCCGCATCGACGGCCGTCAGGGCGGATCCAATTTCGACCAAATCGCGGGGTTTCAGGTCCGGTTCCACCGGGAAGGGAGGCACCCACGCGCGAGAGCACCACGCCGTTTGGAGGAGCCCCCATGAGATCCCACCGAGTCCAGCGATCCGTCCGATCGCGAGCCGCCGTCGCACTCGCGGTCGCCGGTCTGGCGATGTTCGTCCTCGCCATCGGGTCCACCTCCGTCGGCGGAGCGACGGGGGAGATCACCGTCGACCAGACCCCGCTGCCCTTCGACGGCGCCTGCGTGCCCACGACCGCGGGCCGGGCCTCGTGGCGCTACGACGTCGACTCGACCGCCGAGCACTTCCGGCTCACCGTCCACAACCCCTCGACGTTGTGCGACGGCGTGGACGCCGTCGCCGCGATCTACACGATGCCGGCCTCGGGTTCGTGGCCGCAGCACCTCGCGTCGACCGAGCGCTTCACCATCCGTGAGGCCTCGACGACCGTCATCACCTTCACCAAGGACTGCCAGCCGGCCCAGTTCGACGTCCTGACCGGGACGACGCCGGCCGAGATCGACGTGACCGGCCCGTTCCACGGCCCGCTGTTGTTCCCGGGTGCCCTCTCGACCTCGCAGCAGTACCACGCCTCCGGGTGCACCACGACGACGACCACGGTGACGACGGCGCCGCCGCCGACGGTCGCGCCGACATCGACCAGCTCGACCACGAGCTCGACGTCGACCACGTCCACGACCAGCACCACGGTCGCCTCGGTCGCCGGCGCCTCGACCACGAGCACGACGCCCGAGGTCGCAGCGGCTTCCATCGAGCAGGGCCTGACGGCGACCACCGTGCAGCCCGAGGTCCTCGCCGCGACGGCGTCACGTGGCAGCAACGGCAGCCTGGCCTTCACGGGGAGCGACGCCGCAGCACTCGCCGGCCTCGGCCTGCTGCTCCTCGCCGCCGGCACCGCGGTGGTCGCCGTGGCCCGGCGACGGGCACAGCAGTCGGACGTGACCCGGCCCGAGGCCGCCTGACCGTCATCCGTCCCGGGCAACGGCGCCCGGGGACGGCGGGACACCTGGAGCGGTCCCGGCCCCGCCCACCGCGGGGCCGGGCCGCCCACCGCCCCGTTGCGCGGCGGTCGTCGAGCGGGTCAGCCGGCCCGGTCGGCCAGGGAGCCGAGCAGGACCTGCCACCACTCGGCGAGCCGCCGCTGGAACGGCTCGAGTGGGAACCCGTGGCGGGCTGCGTGCTCCTGCGGGAGGGCGTCCCAGCCGCGGTGCTCGACGGTGACCTTCGTGCCGGTCGGGACCGGGTCGAACCGGACCGACACCTCCGTGGCGCGGTCCTCGGGGAACCCGGCCTGCCGCCAGCCGAACACGAGGCGCTCCGGCGGCCGCCACTCGAGCACGGGCCCGATCTCGAACTGCTCGCCGTCGGCGCCGACCTCCACGAGGCGCTCCGGGGGCTCGGGTTCGAAGGCGAGCCGGGTGCCCTGTCGGTCGGTGAAGCGGAACAGGTCGTTCGGCCGCCACCACTCGCCGATCTCGTCGGTGAACGCGGCGAAGGTCCGCTCCGGCGGTGCTTCGACCCGCAGCGACACGAGCACGCGCGAGCCGGTCATCCGCGCTCCACGTGGGCCTTGAACGCCGTGAGCTGCTGCGCCCAGCCCGCCTCGGTGTCCGCGAGCCAGGAGCGGAGCTCGTCCATGCGCCCCGTCCGGAGCGAGTAGATGCGCACCCGTGCGTCGAACGGCGGGTGCTCCTCCTCGACGAGCTCGGCCGTGCGCAGGACGCGCAGGTGCCGGCTCATCGTCGGCGCCGACAGATCGAGCGAGTCGGCCAGCTCGCCGGCGCGCATCGGCCGTTCCGCGAGCAGCTCCACGGCGCGTCGTCGCACCGGGTCGGCGAGCGCTGCGAGGGTGGCGTCGACGGCGGCGCTCACGACCAGTTGGTGGCCTGGATCGGCTGGCCGATCGCCTCCTCGGCCTGCTCGCGCGTGACGTCCCGGACGTGCGTGGCGAAGACCCAGTGGTGGCCCTCCGGGTCGACGCAGCGGTACACGCGGTCGCCGTAGAACTGCTCCTCGGGCTCGGCCACGATCGTGGCGCCGGCGGCGCGGGCCCGCTCGCAGTGCTCGTCGACGTCGCCCGCCAGCTCCACGCGGATGGCGGACGTGTTCGACCCGCCGATGGAGGACGGGCTGCGCATCCACTCGTTCCACTCGCCGCCGACCATGATCCGGCCGGTGCCCTCGTGGTCCATCTCGTAGTGGCCCTGCGTGGCGTCGCCGTCGGGCCCCTCGATGGCCATCGTCAGCTCGAAGCCGAAGGCCTCGGCGAGCCAGTCGGTCGCCGCCTTCGGGTCCCGGTAGGCGAGTGAGGGGACGAAGGTGTTGTCCTCCACGGTGCAGCTCCTCGTTCGTCGGGGCGGCCGTCCGTCGGTCGCTGGTGCCAGCGCGTCGGGCGGTCGCCGGTATCTGCTGCGATCGACAATAGTTCACGGATCATGCAAGCATCAAGGGGCCGATCGGGGGATCCGGCGACGTCGGCGACGCCTGCTGCCCGTTCTGTTCGTCGGAAGCGGGTGGAATCGCCCGCTTCGGACGAACAGAACGGGATGGGAACCGGGCGTGGACGTCGGTCAGGAGGACCGTCGGTCAGGTGGCACCGAGCGCCCGGTAGACGGCTTCGGTGTAGGCCTCGAGCGCGGCCTCGCAGCGCTGGAGCTGCCGGTCGGCGGCCTGGCCGGCGGGGGAGGGCTCGCCCTCGCGGAGCCGGAGGTCCCGGTGCCAGCGGCGCAGGCGCTCCATGCTCTGCTCCTCCTCCTCGAGCTCGGCGAGCGTGAACTTCTCGTTCCGCGTCTCCTTGGCGAGCTCGTCGAGGTACTTGTCGCCATCGGCGACGAACTCCGACCAGTCGTCCTCACGTGCCGCCGCCCACGCGTCGGTGAGGCGCTCGGCGCTCGGCCCGTCGTGCGGTGACGCGTCGAAGACCGTGAACTCGCCCTCGTGGCGCTCGGCCAGCTCGCGGACCCGGTCGAGCATCGGCTCGAACACGGGAGTCGCCGGCACCGCCCACGTGCCCTGCGCGACCTGCACGGCGCCCGCCCGGCGCAGCTCCCGCCACGCCGCGACGCGTCCGCCGGAGGGCTGCGCGGGCATGCGGAGCACGCACAGCCACCAGGTCGCGTTACCTGAGTCGTGAAACACTTGTTACAGTCGCTCCGTGACGTGGATCCGTGCCGCGGTCGTGGGCGGCACCGTACTCGTGGGCACGTGGGCGGTCATGGTCGTCCTGGCGAAGCGGCTGCCGCCCGGCGTGCTGAAGGACCTGGCGACGCTGCTCCCCGCGGCGGTCAGCACGGCCCGGACCCTCCGCCGGCACCCGGCCGTCCCGCGGAGCGCCAAGGTCGCGGTGGTCGTCGCCGGGCTCTGGGTGCTCTCGCCGATCGACCTGATCCCGGAGTTCCTGCCCGTCATCGGACCGCTCGACGACGTCGTCGTGGTCGCGCTCGCGCTGCGCTTCGCCGCGCGCCGGGTGCCGTCCGGGGTGCTGTTCGACGCCTGGCCCGCGGACCCGACGCTCATGGCGCGCCTGATCGGACGCGCCGCCCCCGATCCCGCCACCCCCGGTCCCGCCGCCCCTGATCCCGCCGCCCCTGATCCCCCCGACGAGGAGACGCCCCGTGGATCGTGACCTGTACCTGCGCATGAACGACCTGTCCCGCGCCACCGCGTGGGCCCACCCGTTCATGCGCGACTTCGCCAAGTACGGGATCGTGCTGTTCCCGGTGCTGTTCCTCTGGGCGTGGTGGATCGGCCGGTCCGAGGGCGACCCACGCGTCGTGGCCGCGGCGATCTGGGCGCCGCTTGCGTGCGTGCTCGCCATCGCCCTCGCCCAGCCGCTCGTGCACGCGATCGACCGCGACCGGCCGTACGCGCACGACCGCCACGCCGTCGTGCTCGCGGACCGCACCACCGACCCGTCCTTCCCGAGCGACCACTCGACCATCTCGGGGGCCGCGGCCGCCGCGCTCTGGTTCACCCGTCGCCGACGCGTGTGGGTCACGGCGATCGTGCTGGCGTGCGCGACGGCGTTCGCCCGGGTCTACGTCGGCGCGCACTACCCGGGCGACGCGCTCGGCGGGTTGGCGTTCGGCGCGGCGGTCGGCCTGCTCGGCGGCGCGCTGCTGGTCGGCGTGCTGGAGCGCCTCGTCGAGCGCGTCTCGGGCACCGCCCTCCGACCGCTCGTCCGCGCCGCCGCCTGACCCGCTCGGACCCTCGTGATCGCACCCTGAGGACAGGCCGGGCGGGGTCGCTGCGCGGCGCGGTTCAGCCGACGGCTCGCGCGACCACGGCGGACTCGGTCGCCCACCACTCGTCGAGCGGCGCGGCCGGGTCGTCCACCTGGTCGCCCCAGACGTACAGGCCGGCCGTCGGGACCCGCGCCCCGATCTCCACGAGCACGGGCCGGAGGTGCACCTCGACCGCCAGCGCGTGCCCGGGTCCGCCCCCGGTCATCAGGGGCACGACGGCGGCGACGTCGCGCAGCTCGCCGTGCTCGAACTGGTCGAGGAACAGCTTCAGGAGCCCGGTGAACGAGGCCTTGTAGGTCGGCGTGGCGACGACGACGACAGTGGCCTCGCGGACCGCCGTCCGGGCCTCGGCGACCGACGCGTCGCCCCACTGGAGCAGGGCCGGTCCGAGGGCGGCGAGATCGATGGTGGTCACGGCGTCGACGCCGACCAGCTCGGCGAGGCGCTCGCCGAGTCGGGTGGCGACGCTCGCCGTGCGCGAGGCGGCGGTCGGGTTGCCGACGACGACCACGACGGAGGGAGGGGATCCGGCAGGCATGGAGCACACCTACCGCCGCCGACCGGCCCGGGTCAACGCACCCGCGAGCGCCGTCGTCCAGCTCGGTGTCGGACGGTGACCGAGGAGCGGCGACGCCGGGCCGCAGGCGCCGTCCGCCGCGACCCGGCCGCTCCGGCCTACTGGCCGGTGTGCGGCGCCTGGATCGGCACGCCCCGGAAGCAGGACACCGAGTACGGGAAGTCCTGCGTCATCACGTAGTGGTACGTGTTGGTCGGCACGCCGCCGACGGTGACCTCGCTCGTGATGCCGTGGCACTCGTCGAGGTCGGCCGTCGTCAGCACGTTGCCGGGGGCCAGGGTGGGGCCGGTGATCGGGAACCCGTCGAGCGCCCAGCCGATCACGTCCGTCACGGACACGTCGGTGATGCAGCTCGAGAGCGTGTGGTAGTGGTACTCGCCGTCCTGCTGCGGGTGGCCGCTGCAGTCGTCCTGCACCTCCCACGCCCCGGCGTCGCGCAGCCCGGCGTCGAACCCGTCGAAGAGCGCCACACCGGTGTTCATCACGCCCGACTCGCCGCCCATGCACGTGGGCGCGGTGCGCACCTCCGGGTGCGCGTCGAGCCGGTACGTGAGCGTCTGGCCCTGGACGTGGTTGGGGTTGCGGTCGTACTGGTACGCCGGGTCCGTCGGCGAGACCGGGAACACGCCCGTGGTGTGGTCCTCGGGGAGGTCGTTGGTGGTGACGGTCCGCACGTCCCCGTCCACGTGCACCGAGTAGACGCCGTCCCAGTGGACGTCGCCCTGGACGTGGGCCTTCTGGTTGATGTCGTAGGTGGTGCCGTCGGCGCTGAACCACGGACCGCGCGTGCCGGCGCCGCCGCCGTTCGGGTCGCCCGAGTGGCAGAGGAACACCGTGCCGACGGCGGGCTTCGTCAACGAGTAGTGCCCGTCACCGACGGGGAGGATCCCGTCCGCGTAGCGGTCGCCGTACTGGTTGCCCACGTCGAGCACGTGGTCCGTCGTGTTCGCGCCGGTCGAGGGAGCGGTCGTCGAGGAGCTCGGCGCCGCGCCCGGGTTCTGCGGGCCGCAGGCGACGGCGACGAGCGCGACGGCCGCTGCAGCGAGCAGGCCCGCTCGGGTCCGTCGTCGCGGTCCCGTGCGGCGGGCGCGGGTGGACGGGTGGCTGCCGGGTGCGTGCATGGCGGCGACGGTACGGAACCCGGTGTTGCCCCGATGTGAACGAGCTCGGCGTCCGGGGGGCGGCGGTGCGACGGCCGCCGTTCACACCACCGCAACGCCGTCCGGACCACCATCCGTGGATGGCTGCCCGTACGGTGGACCGGTGCGCGTCCTGATCGTCGACGACGAGGAGCAGCTCGCCGCGACCCTCGCCCGTGGCCTGCGCCGGCACGGCATGACCGTCGACGTCGCGCACCGCGGCGACGAGGCGATCGAGAAGGCGGGCTCCACCGCGTACGACGTGGTGGTCCTCGACCGCGACCTCCCGGGCGTGCACGGCGACGACGTGTGCCGCCGGCTGGCGACGGATCGTCCCGACACCCGGGTCCTGATGCTCACGGCGGCGGCGTCGCTCGACGACCTCGTCGCCGGCCTCGGCCTGGGCGCCGACGACTACCTCGTGAAGCCGTTCCGCTTCGCCGAGCTGACCGCCCGCCTGGCCGCGCTCGGTCGACGGGCCGGCGCGGCGGCACCCACGGTGCTGCGGTGGGGTGACCTCACGCTCGATCCCGGTCGCTTCGAGGTGCGGCGCGGCGACCGCCCGATCGTGCTGACGCCTCGGGAGTTCGGGGTGCTCGAGGCGCTGCTGCGGTCACCCGGCCGCGTGCTCAGCGCCGAGCAGCTGTTCGAGCTCGCGTGGGACGAGCGGGCCGACCCGTTCACCTCGTCGGTGCGCGTGATCGTTTCTCGCCTTCGTTCCAAGCTGGGGCCGCCGGAGCTGGTCCACACGGTCGTCGGCCGCGGCTACCGGATCGGCGACGCCGACCTGTCGGGCGTCGATCAGGGGGCCGCGCGGTGAGGCGCGTGCCGCTGCGTTGGCGGTGGGCGCTGACGTGCGCCGCGCTCGTCACCGGCACGGGCGCGCTCGTCGTCGTCCTCACGCTCCACCTCACCGCGACCGAGCTGCGCGACCGGAACCGCGACCTCGGACCGACCGGCGCGGCGCAGCCGGCCGGGGCAGGTGCACCGCCGGGAGGCGAGGCGCCGGCCGGGCCGGGTGGGGGCCCGCTGCCCGGCGACCTGCGCCC
>JAEVZA010000407.1 GCA_023392475.1 Actinomycetes bacterium
CCGGTCGGTTCTCGGTGGCGGTCGGCGGCTCCACGGCGCCGGGCGGCCGCGCCACGGTCACCGTGCGCGCCGCGCCGACGCGCGTGCCGATCGTCGGCCTCGCCCTCGGCGGCGTCCGCCTGGAAGAGCGGCTGGTGGTGCGGGTCGAGGGGCCGTGACCGCCGCCGGCGGTCGGGTGCGGTGCGGCGGCTACGACGCGATCGACGAGGCGCCGCGCCCGGCCTCGAGCGTCGCCTCGATCAACCGGACCGCGCCGCCCTTGCTCAGCGGCTCGTTGCCGTTGCCGCACTTCGGCGATTGCACGCAGCTCGGGCAGCCGTCGGCGCACGTGCAGTCGCGGAGCACCTGCAGCGTGGCCGCGAGGTGCCGGTCCGACGCGTCGAACGCGAGCTCGGCGATGCCCGCGCCGCCGGCGTGCGCGTCGTGGATGAACACGGTCGGCGCGCCCGTGTCGCGGAGGAACGCGGTCGACACCCCGCCGACGTCCCACCGGTCGCAGATCGTGAACAGCGGCAGGATGCCGATCGCCGCGTGCTCGGCCGCGTGGAGGGCGCCGGGCAGGTCGCGGTCGTGGACGCCCGCCCGGCCGACGAGCTCGTCGGGGAACACGTACCAGACGGCGCGGGTCACGAGGTGGTGCGGGGGCAGGTCGAGCGGCGTGCGGTCGAGCACCTCGTGCGTGACCGTGCTCCGGGTCTGGAAGCCGATGACCTGCGACGTGACCTCGACGCTGCCGAGCGCGAGCCGCGAGCCGCCGACCGACTTCGTGCGGTCCGTCTCGAGGACCTGGATCGACGTCTCGGAGCGCGTGCGGGTGTACACGTCGACCGGTGCGGGCTCGACCACCGCGCGGTGCGCGTCCAGGTCCAGGTCGAGGACCCGCCACGGTCGGCCCTGGTGGAGGTACACGGCGCCGGGGTGCACGACCGAGGTGGCGCGCGCCTCGTCGACCGTGCCGATCACCTCGTCGTCGAGGCCGACGATGCGCACCTCGCCGCGGGAGCTCGACCGGATCCCGATCGTGGGTGCGGGGAGGCCGCGTCCCGACCACACGACCGCCCGACCCGTCCGACGTCGACGCACGGTCGCGCGGTCGGAGAGCACGAGGCGGCGCACGCCCTCGTCGAGCTGGTCCGGCCAGTGGGCCTCGTCGTCCCGCGTGAGGGCCGACTCGTGCGCCGCGCACGCCAGGTGGGGCACGTAGACGAAGGGGTTGTCGGGGTTGATGACCGCGGGCTCCGGCGGCCGGCCGAAGAGCTCGTCGGGGTGGCGGACCATCCACTGGTCGAGCTGGTCCTGCCCGGCGACGACGACCGCGAGCGACGGGTCCTGCGACCGCCCACCCCGGCCGACCTGCTGCCAGAAGGACGCGATCGTGCCCGGGTAGCCGCACAGCACCACGGCGTCGAGGCCGCCGATGTCCACGCCGAGCTCCAACGCGCTGGTGGCCACGACCCCACGCAGCCGCCCGCCGAACAGCTCGTCCTCGATCTCCCGGCGCTCCTCGGCGAGGTAGCCGGCCCGGTAGGCACGGACCGCGTCGGCGTGCTCGCCGGCCACCGTGCGCCGGATGCTCGCCGCCACCAGCTCGGTGGAGCGGCGGGAGCGGCAGAAGACCAGGGTCCGCAGGCCGGCGTCGATCAGGCGCGACGCGAGGAGCGACGCCTCGCCGTGCACGGACCACCGTCGGTCGACGCCCTCCACGGCCGCCTCGAGCCGGTCCGCCGCGGCGCCGTCCTCCGCGACGGGGTCCCGGCCGCCGGCCGCGTCCGAGCCGTCGGTGCGCTCGGCGTCGGGGTTCCAGAGCACCACCGTGCGCGGGCCGCCCGGCGAGCCGTCGGCCGTGACCGGCTGCACCGGCACCCCGCAGAGCTGCGAGGCCAGCTCGCCGGGCTCGCCGATGGTGGCGGAGGTGAAGACGAACGACGGGGACGCGCCGTAGCGGTCGGCGAGGCGCCGGAGCCGACGGAGCACCTGCGAGGTGTGGGTGCCGAACACGCCGCGGAGCACGTGCAGCTCGTCCACCACCACGAGCCGGAGCCGGTGCAGGAACGGGGCCCACCGGCCGTGGTTCGGGAGGATGCCCTGGTGCAGCATCTCGGGGTTGGTGAGCAGCACGTTCGCGTTGGCGCGGACCCACGTGCGCTCCTCCGGCGTGCAGTCGCCGTCGTAGGTGGCCGGCACCACGCCGGGCACGTCCCACCCGGCCATCGTGCGGAGCTGGTCCTGGGCGAGCGCCTTGGTCGGGAACACCATGATCGTGGTGCCCCCGTCCAGCGCGGCCTCCACCGCCGGCACCTGGTAGCAGAGCGACTTGCCCGAGGCGGTGCCGGTGGCGAGGGCGACGGACCGACCCTCCCGCACGAGGTCGATCGCCCGGGCCTGGTGCGACCAGAGCCCGCCGGGTGGCAGGTGGGCGGCCAGCTCCCGGGGCAGCGGGCGCTCGGTGGCGGCGAGCACGGCGGGCCGTCCCGGCAGATCGCGGACGTGCGCGAGCCGCTCGTCACCGGACCAGCCGGCCACGACGGCGTCGATCGTGGCCCGGAGGTCGACGTGATCCGGGGAGGCCGAGGCAGCGCCCATCGTGGGCCCAACGCTACGCCAGCGCCCCGACAGGCCCCGGGCGGCGCGTGCGCCCCTGGCGGTGCGCGGGCCGGCCACGGTTACCCTGCGGCGGTGCTGTTCGACGTGCGCACGCTCGCCGTGGGGGACTGGTCGGTCGTGTCCGTCGTCGGGGACCTCGACGTGGCGACCATGCCCACCCTGCGCCAGCACCTCGACCGCGTCCAGGACGACCGGGGCGCGGCGCCCGTCGCCCTCGACCTGCACGGCGTCGACTACGTGGACCCGGTGACGCTCGGCATCCTCGTCGCCGGGTCGCTGCGGGCAGGGCGCCGCGGCGGGCGGTTCGCGGTGGTGTGCGCGCCGGGTTCGGCGCGCGACCTGCTCGCGGAGACCGGCATCGACCGGATCGTCCCGGTGGTCGAGGACCGCGCCGACCTCGCCTGACGGTGTGCCCGGACCCGAGCGAGCCGCTCAGTCGACGTGGCGGGCGAGCTCGGTGCGCGCCACCTGGCGGCGGTGGACCTCGTCGGGCCCGTCGGCGAACCGCAGCGTGCGCAGGCCCGCGTACATGGCGGCGAGCGGGAAGTCGTCGGACACGCCGCCGCCGCCGTGGGCCTGGATGGCGCGGTCGACCACGCGCAGCGCCATGTTCGGCGCCACCACCTTGATCGCGGAGATCTCGATCGCCGCGCCCTTCGCGCCCACGGTGTCCATGAGGTGCGCGGCCTTGAGGGTCAGGAGCCGCGCCTGCTCGATCTCGATGCGCGAGTCGGCGATCCACTCCCGGATCACGCCCTGCTCCGCCAGCGGCCGGCCGAACGCCACCCGCTCGGTGACGCGCCGGCACATCAGGTCGAGCGCCCGCTCGGCCACGCCGATGCAGCGCATGCAGTGGTGGATGCGGCCCGGCCCGAGCCGCGCCTGCGCGATCGCGAAGCCCGAGCCCTCCTCGCTCAGGAGGTTCTCGACGGGCACGCGGACGTCGGTGAAGCGCAGCTCGCAGTGCCCCTCGCGGTCCTGGTAGCCGAACACCGGCAGGTCCCGGACCCGCTCGAGGCCGGGGGTGTCCATCGGCACGAGGATCATCGACTGCTGCAGGTGGCGCGGCGCGTCGGGGTCGGTCTTGCCCATGACGATGAGGATCTTGCAGCGGTCCGAGGCGGCGCCGGAGATCCACCACTTGCGGCCGTTGAGCACGTACTCGTCGCCCTCGCGCACGATCGACAGCTGGATGTTGGTGGCGTCGGACGAGGCGACGTCGGGCTCGGTCATGGCGAAGCTCGAGCGGATCTCGCCCTGGAGGAGCGGGTAGAGCCAACGCTCCTGCTGCTCGGGCGTGCCGAACAGCGACAGCACCTCCATGTTCCCGGTATCCGGCGCGGAGCAGTTGGTGGCCTCGGGGGCCAGGGCGCTGGAGCGGCCCATGATCTCGGCGAGGTAGGCGTAGTCGAGGTTCGAGAGGGGCTCGGGCGTCCACTCGGTCCGGTGGGGGAGGAAGAGGTTCCAGAGCCCGCGCGAGCGGGCCTCGGCCTTCAGGTCCTCGATGATCCGCGGGTGTCCGTGCGGGTCGTCGAGCTCCTCCATCTGCGCCCGGTAGACCGGCTCCGCGGGCAGGACCCGGGTGTCCATGAAGTCGTGCAGACGGGCCTGGAGCTCCGTGCCGCGGTCGGTCGGTTCGAGGTTCATCCGTTCCCCCTGGACGTGGACGACGGCCGTCCGAGGGCGGGTCGGTGCGGCCCGCGCACCCTAGCGCCGGGGCCGAGTCGGCCCTCCGGGCCGGTGACCGGTCCCCGCGGGGGGTGTTTGACACGCGAACCGCGGCTCAGTGTGATGGAGCGCCGTGGGCAGCCCCCTGGTCATCGTGGAGTCACCGGCGAAGGCGCGCACGATCGCGCGCTACCTCGGCGACGACTACGTCGTCGAGTCGTCGATCGGGCACATCCGGGACCTGCCGCGCAACGCCGCGGACGTGCCCAAGCAGTACAAGGGCCAGGCGTGGGCCCGGCTGGGTGTGGACACCGAGAACCACTTCAAGCCGCTGTACATCGTGTCGCCGGAGAAGAAGGACCACGTCCGGCACCTGAAGTCGATGCTGAAGGACGCCGACGAGCTCTACCTCGCGACGGACGAGGACCGCGAGGGGGAGGCCATCGCGTGGCACCTGCTCGAGGTGCTCAACCCGCAGGTCCCGGTGCGGCGCATGGTGTTCCACGAGATCACGCCCGACGCGATCCGCCACGCCATCGAGCACCCCCGGGACCTCGACCGCCGGCTGGTCGACGCGCAGGAGGCCCGCCGCATCCTCGACCGGCTGTACGGCTACGAGGTGTCCCCGGTCCTGTGGAAGAAGGTCATGCCCCGGCTGTCGGCGGGCCGGGTCCAGTCGGTGGCCACCCGGGTGGTCGTCGAGCGGGAGCGGGAGCGCATGGCGTTCCGCGCCGGGTCGTGGTGGGACCTCCAGGCCACCTTCCACCACGCCGACGCCGGGAAGGACCAGACCCCGTTCCCGGCGACGCTGGTGGAGCTGGGCGGTCGGCGGCTCGCCACCGGCAAGGACTTCGGTTCCGACGGCCGGCTCACACCGGCCGCCCGGTCGGCCGAGGTCGAGCTGCTCGACGAGGCCTCGGCCGGGGCCGTGCGCACCGCGCTCGCCGACCGGCCGGTGGCCGTGCGATCGGTCGAGCGCAAGCCGTACACCCGCCGGCCGTCACCGCCGTTCATGACGTCCACCCTCCAGCAGGAGGCGGGGCGCAAGCTGCGCATGTCCTCCGCCCAGGCGATGTCCGCCGCGCAGCGCCTGTACGAGAACGGCTACATCACCTACATGCGGACCGACTCGACGACGTTGTCGGACACCGCGCTCGACGCGGCCCGCTCGCAGATCCTCGAGAAGTACGGCCGGGACTACCTGCCCGACGCGCCGCGCCGGTACGCGAACAAGGTCAAGAACGCGCAGGAGGCCCACGAGGCGATCCGCCCCGCGGGCGACCGCTTCCGCACCCCCGAGGAGCTGAGCGGCGAGCTGTCGGGCGGCGAGGCCCGGCTGTACGAGCTGATCTGGCAGCGCACCGTCGCCTCGCAGATGAACGACGCCAGGGGCGAGTCGGTGCAGGTGCGGCTCGCGGCGACCACCGCCGCGGTGGCCACATCGGCCGACGCGGCGGCCGGGGAGCGCGAGGCGCTGTTCGCGGCGTCGGGCCGCACGATCCTGTTCCCGGGCTTCCTCCGGGCCTACGTCGAGGGCAGCGACGACCCCGACGCCGCGCTCGACGACCAGGAGCGGATCCTGCCCGACATGACCGAGGGCGACCCCGTCGTGGCGGACGAGCTCGAGGCCGCGGCCCACGAGACGCAGCCGCCGGCCCGCTTCACCGAGGCGTCGCTCGTGAAGCGCCTGGAGGAGCTCGGGGTCGGCCGGCCGTCCACCTACGCCTCGATCATCTCGACCGTCCAGGACCGCGGCTACGTGTGGAAGAAGGGCTCGGCGCTCGTGCCGAGCTTCACCGCGTTCGCGGTCATCACGCTCCTGGAGCGGCACTTCCCCGAGCTCGTGGACTACGCGTTCACGGCCCGCATGGAGGACGACCTCGACGGGATCGCGTCCGGGTCGGAGGAGATGGAGCCGTGGCTCACGCGCTTCTACTTCGGCGTCGCCGGGGCGGACGGGAACGGCAGCGAGGGCGCTGGTGACGCCGGCGGGCGCTCGCTCGACGGCGAGGGCGGCCTCGCCCTGAAGCGGCTCGTGTCGGACCTGGGCGACATCGACGCCCGCGAGGTCAACTCGATCCTGCTCGGCGCGGACGACGACGGCGTGCCGATCGTCGCCCGCGTGGGTCGCTACGGCCCGTACCTGGAGCGGGGGTCGGGCGACGAGAGCCAGCGCGCCTCGATCCCCGACGACACGCCGCCCGACGAGCTCACGATCGAGAAGGCCGTCGAGCTGCTCGAGGCGCCGTCGGGCGACCGCGAGCTCGGGACCCACCCCGAGACCGGCGAGGTCGTGCACCTGAAGGCCGGGCGCTTCGGCCCGTACGTGCAGGAGGGCGTGCACGACGACGAGACAGGTTTCAAGCCGCGCACCGCCTCCCTGTTCAAGAGCATGGACCCGGCCACGGTGACCCTCGAGGACGTGATCCCGCTGCTCGCGCTCCCGCGGGAGATCGGCGCGGATCCGGCCGACGGCGTCGTGATCACCGCGCAGAACGGGCGGTACGGGCCCTACATCAAGAAGGGCTCCGACTCCCGCTCGCTCGAGGCCGAGGAGCAGCTCCTCACCCTCACCCTCGACCAGGCGCTCCAGGTGATGGCGCAGCCGAAGCGCCGCCGTGGCCAGGGCGCGGCCAAGCCGCCCCTGAAGGAGCTCGGTCCCGACCCCGACACCGAGAAGCCGATCGTGGTCAAGGACGGCCGGTTCGGGCCGTACGTCACCGACGGCGAGACCAACGCGAGCCTCCGCAAGGGCGACGACGTCGAGGACCTCACGATGGAGCGGGCGCTCGAGCTGCTCGCCGACCGCCGGGCCCGCGGTCCGGTGAAGAAGAAGGCCAAGAAGAAGGCCCCGGCGAAGAAGAAGGCCGCGGCGAAGAAGAAGGCGCCCGCCAAGAAGAAGGCCCCGGCCAAGAAGAAGGCGCCCGCGAAGCAGCCGGCCACCTCCGCGGCGTCGACGGACGAGGGGGCAGCGACGGACGAGCCCCCGACGTCCGACGGTGGCTGACGCGACCGGCGCCGTCCCCACCGCGGACCCGTCGGACGGGTGGATCGTCCGGGCCTTCGGGACCCGGCGGTTCTTCGCCCTCTTCAACGTCCAGGTCATCTCCGCGCTCGGCGACTGGGTCGGCTTCTTCGCCATCACCTCGCTGGCCGCGTCGATCTCGTCGCAGCCCGAGGCGGCGATCGCGCTCGTCACCGTCGCCCGCGTCGCGCCCGGGGTGTTCCTGGCGCCGTTCATCGGGGTGATCGTCGACCGGTTCGACCGGAAGAAGATCATGATCACGGCGGACCTGATCCGCTGCGTGGTGTTCCTGCTCCTCCCGCTGGTGCAGACCGTGCCCGGCCTCATCGTGGCGAGCTTCGTGCTCGAGCTGTTCACGCTCGCGTGGTCGCCGGCGAAGGAGGCGACCGTCCCCTCGGTGGTCCCGGCCGAGAAGCTGACGACCGCCAACTCGCTCAGCCTGGTGGCCGCGTACGCCACGATGCCGATCGCCGGCCCGATCCAGTTCTTCCTGAAGACCGTCAACGACCACCTGGCCGAGATCTCGTTCCTCGGGTTCCTGGGTCTCAGCCGCGAGCTGGGCGACACCCAGACCCTCGCCTTCTACTTCGACGCCCTGTCCTTCCTCGCCTCCGCGTTCATCCTCTGGCGCTTCGTGTTCCGGGGGATGCCGTCCACGTCGATGGCGGCCCGGGCGGACCGGGAGGCGGCGGCGTCGGGTGAGGAGGCCGCGCACGACCCGGTGGAGGAGGAGCGCTCGTACCTCCGCCGCACCTTCGACGAGATCCGCGAGGGCTGGCAGTTCATCTACGTCAACCCGATCGTGCGAGGCGTCATCCTCGGCCTGGCGACCGGCCTCGTCGGCGGCGCGATGCTCGTGCCGCTCGGGCCCACCTTCGCCCGGTTCGTGATCGGCAACGCGAACACGTTCCCGCTGTTCATCACCGCGCTCGGCATCGGCGTGGCCACCGGCGTGGTGACGCTCACCGCCGTGCAGCGTCGGCTCCCCAAGGAGCACGCGTTCCCGATCCTGGTGTTCGGCGCGGGCGTGTCGATGTTCTTCGGCGTCTCGATGTCGACGTTCTGGCTCGCGGCGCTCGGGATCTTCGGCCTCGGCGCCTGCGCCGGCGCCGTCTACGTGCTCGGCTTCACGCTGCTCCAGGAGCACACGGACGACGAGCTCCGCGGTCGCATCTTCGCCACGATGCTCACCCTCGTCCGCCTGTGCGTGCTGCTCGCCCTCGTGATCGGCCCGGTGCTCGCCACCGTGTTCAACGGGTTCGCGGCCGCCGCCACGGGCGACCAGGAGGGCGTGCCGACGATGTCGCTGTTCGGCCTCGACCTCGCCATCCCCGGCGTGCGGCTCACCCTGTGGCTGGCGGCGCTGATCCTCTGCGGCGCCGGCGTCCTCGCCGGCCGGTCGATGCGGATGGGCCTCCGCGAGGGCCTGCGGGAGGGGCTGCGCGACGCGATCGGCGCAGGGTCCCAGGTCCAGGCCCGCTCGAACCACCCGACGGCGCTGCCGCCGGTGCCGTCGGCGAACGGCTCGACGGAGGACGACCGCGCCGAGGC
>JAEVZA010000431.1 GCA_023392475.1 Actinomycetes bacterium
GACCAGCGCCGCCCCGCCGACGGCCAGCGCCGGGCGCCACGGGACGGCCCGCGCGCCCTCGGCCCCGGCCCCGACGACGGGTGCCCGGGACCGGTCGATCCCGTCTCGTTCCGGCGCCGTCACAGGACAGATGATGCTAGACGGCGGCCCCCGGACCCCCATGGCAGCCCCTGCCGCGCCCGGACGGGCCCCGTCGGGGCGGGGATCCGGTTCCGGGGCACGGCGGCGGCCCGTGGGAAGATGGGTCGCATGGCACCGATCGGCGCAGGAGGGCGGCCATCCGCGACCTCGTGATCATCCCCGCGTACAACGAGGCCGCCACCCTCCCGGCGGTGCTGGAGCGGCTGCGCGTCGAGGTGCCGACCTGCGACGTCGTCGTCATCGACGACGGATCGGTCGACCGGACGGCCGACGCGGCGCGGTCGGGCGGCGCCGTCGTCCTCCGGCTGCCGTTCAACCTCGGCATCGGCGGCGCGCTCCGCACCGGCTTCCGCTACGCGGTCCAGGAGGGCTACGACCGCGGCGTCCAGCTGGACGCCGACGGGCAGCACGACCCGTCGCTCATCCCGACCCTCCTCGCCGCGCTCGACGACGCCGACTTCGTGGTCGGCAGCCGGTTCGGGGGCGGGGCGACCTACGACGTCGGCCACACCCGCCGGAGCGCGATGCGGGTGCTCGAGGTGGCGATCCGGCTCCTCTCCGGGCGGACCTTCACCGACACCAGCTCGGGCTTCCGCGCCTTCGGGCGACCGGTCCTCGAGTACTTCGCCCGCAGCTACCCGTCCGAGTACATGGAGTCGGTCGAGGTGCTCCTCGCCGCGACCTACGAGGGCTTCCGCGTGGTCGAGGTGCCCGTGGAGATGCACCAGCGGGCCGGCGGGCAGGCTTCCACCCACCGCTTCCGCCTCGCCTACCACTACGTGCGGGTGCTCGTGACGCTGTTCGCACGCGCCAGCCGCCGTCGCCCGGAGGCGACCGGTCCGGTCGAGCCGGCGGGGACCGCGCCGCCCTCCTCCGCCGCCGCAGGCGCGCCCGGCGCCGTCGAGCCCGTCACCGGCGAGGGCCACGCGTGAGCACGACCGCCCACGTCTTCGTCGTCATCGTCACCCTGCTGACGGTCGGGTTCATCGTCTGGCTGGTCCGGCGGCACCGGCTCAAGAGCAAGTTCTCGCTGCTCTGGCTCGCGATCGGGCTCGTGCTGCTGGTGCTTGCGGCGTTCCCGAACCTGCTCGACCGCGTCTCGCACGCCATCGGCATCGACTACCCGCCGGCCACGTTCCTCTTCGCCGCGGTGGCCTTCCTCTTCCTCGTCGCCGTCCACTACTCGTGGGAGCTGTCCCGCCTGGAGGAGCGCTCGCGCGTGCTGGCCGAGGAGGTCGCGCTGCTCCGGGAGTGCGTCGAGCGCCTCGAGGCGGAGCGTCAGGAGGGCACGGGCACGGCGTCCGCCGCGTCGTCGGGGTCCGTCCCGGCCGCCGGTCCCGACGTCGAGCCGTCGCCGTCCGCCCCCGGTGCGCCGGCCGGCTGACCCGGCGCCGCGTCGGCCTCGCGTGGGCGCCCGATGCCGAACATCCAGTCGGCGAGCGCCACGAGCGAGACGGCCGCGAACAGCACGATCGACACCTCGGCCCCCGCCCGGTAGCGCGTGATGCCGAAGGTGATCGCCGCGACGAAGGTGGCGAGCAGCGGCGCGGCGAGCAGCGGGTACACCTTCACCTTCCGCCGCCACAGCACCACCGCCCCGGGCACGGCGAGGGCGAGCAGCACGAAGTAGGACCAGAGGGCCTCGCGCACGAGGCCGAAGCCCGTGCCGGGCAGGCCCCCGGCACGCCCCTCGACGTACCCGTCGTCGACGATCGACTCGTCGGTGCGGAACACGCCCCACATGCGTCCGATCCGCGCCACGACCACCTTCGGGAGCTCCGACACGTGGTCGGACATGAACTGCCGCGCCTGGCGCTGGTACGTGCCGTCGCGCAGCGACAGGTCCTGCTCCTGCTCGACCGACGCCGGCGTGTACGGCGGGAACAGGCACTTGCGGTCCCAGTAGCCGAGGTTCCGCCCGCCGTAGGTGAGCGGGCAGTTCGCCACCACGAGGGTCTGGCCCGCACCGGTGCTGATGAGGACCGGTGACTCGAACCGGCTGCGGTTGTAGAGCAGCCAGGGACCGAAGCAGGCGATGGGGATCAGCGCCGCGAGTGCCAGCATGCCGAGCCGCCGGCGCATCGGGACGCTCCGCCGGGCGAGCAGCAGCGGCAGGACCAGGAACGGGAACAGCAGCACCGCCTCGGGCCGGGTCAGCGCCGCGAGGGTGACGCCGGCGGACAGGCCCGCCGCGTCGCCCCACGTGGGGCGGTCGAACAGCCGGTAGGCGCACAGGAGCATCACGCAGATCCCGAGCACGAACGGCGTCTCCGCCATGAGCATGCCGTCGTTGATCCAGATGTTCGGGTAGACGGCGGCGAGCCCCGCGGCGACGAGCCCGACCGCCGGTCCGGCCAGGCGGCGGCCGATGTAGGCGATCAGGGCCACGGACACGAGGCCCATGCAGGTGAGCATCACCCGCTGGGCCTGGACCGAGCTCAGGCCCAGCTTGTCGGCGGCCGCCAGGATCACCGTCATGCCCGGCGGGTGGTCGGCGCCCGGCACCGACCGCCCGTTCTTGAAGTACTCGAACGGGTGCAGGAAGCCCTGGCCGTCCGCCACGAGCTTCGCCTGGAAGTGGTACCAGTACGCGTCGCCGCCGTTCAGCGGCGCCGCCGACTGCCGGATCAGCACGAAGGCGAGCCGCACGGCGAGGCCGACGAGGAGGATGACCGCCAGCACCGGCCGGAACCACCGCTCGGCCACCGACGCCGACGGGGCGCCGCCGGGCGCGGCGTCCTCAGGGATGCGGTTGGACTGCGTGGGCACCGGATCCTCCGCCGATGGGTCGGACCCACGGACCCTAACCCCCTCCTATGCTCGCCCGCATGGACCGCCCCGGCACCCCGGACCACGCCGCGTCGTGACCGGCACCGCATCGGGCACCACGCGCGTCGTCCGCGACCGCACGCCCCTGGTCCCCCACCTGACCGCCCTCGACGGCTGCCGGGCCGTGGCCGCGCTGGGCGTGCTCGTGAACCACGTGGCGCTGCTCAGCGGGTTCACGGGGCGCCACCAGGGCCTCGGGCAGTACCTCGCGCGGGCCGAGGTGGGCGTCTCGATCTTCTTCGTCCTGTCGGGCTACCTCCTCTACCGGCCGTTCGTCGCCGACCGCCTCGAGGGGCGGGACCGGCGCGACACCCGGGACTACGCCCGCCGCCGGATCCTGCGCATCCTCCCCGCCTACTGGGTGGCCCTCACGATCGTGGCCTTCGTGCTGCGGGCGCCGCCGTTCCGCGAGCCGCACAGCATCGTCTCGCACTACCTGCTGCTGCAGATCTACGACGTGAACCAGGTCGTCGGTGGGCCCGTGCAGCAGGCGTGGACGCTGGCCACGGAGGTCAGCTTCTACGTGTTCCTGCCCTGCTGGGCGTGGCTACTGGCGCGTCGGGCGAGGACCCCGGAGCGCCAGATCCGCCTCGAGGCGCTGGGCGTGGCGTCGCTGTGGGGCGGCTCGATGCTGCTCAAGCTGGGCGCCCTCGCGGCGGGCACCAGCGCGGAGCACATGGGGATGATGAACACCTGGCTGCCGTTCCGCATGGACGAGTTCGCGCTCGGCATGGGGATCGCCGTCGCCGCGGCGTGGATCCGGCACCGCCGCATCCAGCTCCCGACCGGCGCCCGCGCCGCGGGGCTGACCATCCTCTCGTGGATCGGCGCCGCCGCCCTCTACTGGTTCCTCTGCACGCAGCTCGACATGCCGTTGGGCCCGCTCTACACGCCGCGGCAGTCCGTCGTCCTCCGGGCCCTCTACTCGTTCGTCGCGGTGCTCCTGATCGCGCCCGCGGTCTTCGCCTCGCGCGACCGCGGGCCGGCCCGCGCGCTGCTCGCCAACCGCCCGATCGTGTGGATCGGCCTCATCTCCTACGGCATCTACCTGTGGCACGAGGCGTGGCAGGACGTGTACCTCCGCCTGACCGACCAGAAGGCGCTGCAGGCCAACGTCTGGGGGATGCTCGCCTTCACGCTGGTGCTGTCGGTCGTCGCGGCAGCGATCAGCTGGTACGTCGTCGAGCGACCGATCATGCGGTGGGGGCGCCGGTGGCACGCGTGACCCCGCGGCGGCGCGCCTGGGCGTCGCCGGCCGATGGCGGACGCGCGGGGGCAGGGCACTAGCGTCCCGACCCGTCCATGACCGCGCCCACCACGACGTCCAGGCTCCGTCGACCGCCGGTCGGTGCGGTCCTCATGGTCCTGGTGGCGTACGTCCCGCTGCTGCTGACCAAGCCCGGCAAGATCGGCGCGGACACCAAGACCTACCTGTACCTGGACCCCGGCCGCCTGCTGTCCCGGGCCGTGTACATGTGGGACACCAACATCGGCTTCGGCACGATCACCCACCAGAACATCGGCTACCTCTGGCCGATGGGGCCGTACTACTGGGTGATGCAGGCCCTGCACGTGCCCGACTGGGTGGCGCAGCGGCTCTGGCTCGGGACGATCATCTGCGCGGCCGGCCTGGGCATCCGGTTCATGCTCAAGGAGCTGCGGTGGCAGGGCGCCGGCGTCACGGTCGCGTCGTTCGCGTACGCCCTGAGCCCGTACCTCCTCGACTACGGCGCCCGCATCTCGGTCATCCTCCTGCCGTTCGCCGGCCTGCCCTGGCTCATCGGCCTGGCCTCGCGCTCCATCCGCAGCGGCGGCTGGCGGGCACCGGCGCTGTTCGCCCTCGTGACGCTGACCGTCGGCGGCGTGAACGCCACGTCGCTGCTCCTCGTGATGGTCGCCCCGGTGCTCTGGATGGCGCACGCGACCTTCGTCGAGCGGGAGGCGCCGCTCCGCCGGACCCTCGCCGCCGGCCTGCGCATCAGCGTCCTGACGCTCGTCACCAGCTTCTGGTGGATCGCCGGGCTCGCCATCCAGGGCAAGTTCGGCATCCCGATCCTCCGCTACACCGAGACGTACTTCGTGGTCGCCAACGCCGCGCTGGCACCGGAGCTGCTGCGCGGGCTCGGGTACTGGTACTTCTACGGGCGCGACGCGCTCGGCGCCTGGATCCAGCCGGCGGTCACGATGGTGCAGTCGATCCCGGCGCTCGCGCTGAGCTACCTGCTCCCGATCCTCGCCTTCCTCGGCGGGCTGCTCTCGCGGTTCCGCCACCGCGGCTTCTTCGCGCTCATCACGGTGACCGGCCTCGTCATGGGCGTCGGCTCGCACCCCTGGGATTCGTCGAGCCCCGCCGGCGCGGTGTTCAAGGTCTGGACCGGCACGGACTCGGGGCTGGCGTTCCGCTCCACGCCGCGGGCGGTGCCGCTCATCGCGCTCGGGCTCGCCGTCTTCCTCGGCGCCGGCACCGCGGCGCTGAGCCGCTGGCGGCCCGCGCTGCAGCTCCCGGTGGCCGGCGCGCTCATCGTCCTCGTGTGCCTCAACCAGGTCGCGCTGTTACGCGGCCAGATGGTGGACGACAACCTGGACCGCGACTCCGACGTCCCGACCTACTGGCAGGCGGTCACGAAGTACCTCGACGGCGGCGACCCCGACTACCGGGTGTACGAGCTGCCGGGCACCGACTTCGCGTCCTACCGGTGGGGCAACACCGTCGACCCGATCACGCCGGGGATGATGGACCGCGACTACGCGGCGAGGGAGCTCATCCCCTACGGCACGCCCGCGTCGGCGAACCTCCTCAACGACTGGGACCTCCCGCTCCAGCAGGGCACCTCCGATCCCGACACGTTCGCCCCGATCGCCCGGCTCCTCGGCGTGGGCCAGATCGTGCACCGGGCGGACCTCCAGTACGAGCGGTTCCGGACGCCGCGGCCGCGGCTCACGTTCGCCGAGCTCCTGCAGGCGGACGGCCTCGGTCCGCCGAAGGCGTTCGGGAAGGCCGTCCCGAACACGCCCGACCCGTCGCTGCCGCTGCAGGACGAGGTCGAGTACGGCACGCCGAACAGCGACGTCGACCCGGCACCGGTGTCCGTCTTCCCCGTCGAGGACCCCCGCCCGATGCTGCGGACCGAGCAGGCCTCCGCACCGATCGTCATGTCGGGCAACGGCGCCGGGGTGGTCTCGCTGGCCTCCTCGGGCGGGCTCCAGCCCGACCGGCCGCTCCTCTACGCGGCGTCGTTCGCCAAGGACCACAAGGGCCTCGTCCAGGCCGTGAACGAGCCCGACGCCTCGCTCGTGGTGTCGGACACCAACCGCCGCCAGGCGCGGCGCTGGGGCTCGGTGCGCGAGAACGACGGGTACACGGAGATGGCGGGCGAGCGGCCGCTCGTGAAGGACCCCGCCGACAACCGGCTCGACGAGTTCCCCGACGCGGGCGACGACGGCTTCACGGTGTCCGAGCAGGTCGGCGACGTGGTCGCGCAGGCGTCCTCGTACGGCAACCCGGTGAGCTACACGCCGAGTGACCGGGCCGCGATGGCGGTCGACGGCGACCCGTCCACGGCGTGGCGCGTGGGCGCGTTCGAGGCGGTCGACGGCGAGTACCTCGAGCTCCGCTTCCGCCACCCGGTCACCACCGACCACCTCGGCCTCCTGCAGTCGCAGTCGGGTGGCAACCGGTGGATCACCGGCGTCGACCTGACGTTCGGCACCGGGTCGCTGCCGCCGGCCGGCAGCACCGAGGGCACCGTGCACGCCGCGCTCACCGACGCCAGCCGCACCCCGCCCGGGCAGGACCTCACCTTCCCCGAGCGCACGTTCGACCGGCTCCGCATCACGATCACCGACACGAACCTCGGCGAGCTGGCCCGCTACACCGGCATCTCGGACGTCGGCATCGCCGAGGTGACGGTCCCCGGCGTCGGCCCGACCACCGAGATCATCCGCCCGCCGGTCGACCTCCTCGACGGCGTCGGCGAGCGCTCGAAGGACCTGCCGCTCTCGTACGTGTTCAGCCGCCGGGCGGCCAACCCGTCCGAGGTCGTGGTCTCCGACGAGGAGCGCAACATGCTGCGCTGGGTCGAGGGGCCCGTCGCCCGGTCGTTCACGCCGTTCGGCAAGGCCCGGATGAACACGACGATCGCGGACGACCGGGTGGACGAGATGATCGGGCTCGCGTCCGCGGCCCAGGGCGGGCTGACGGCCACCTCGGGCGCCCACCTGGCCGGCGACCTGCGCTCCCGCGCCGCCTCGGCGGTCGACGGCGACCCCGCCACCTCGTGGCAGACGCCCATCAACGGTGCCGTCGGCGACTGGATCGAGGTGCGGTACCCGCAGCCGGTCACCGTCGACCACCTCCCGATCACGGTGGTCGCCGACGGCCGGCACTCGATCCCGACGCACATGACGCTCCAGGTGGACGGCCGTGAGGTGCCGATCGACCTGGGCGACGTGGCGCTCGGCGACGGTCGTGCCCGCGGCGCGCCCCCCCCCGTCG
>JAEVZA010000449.1 GCA_023392475.1 Actinomycetes bacterium
GGCACCGGCGGCGTGGCCGGCGACTGCGCGCTGGCCGGCGGCTGCGGTCCGACCGCGGGTGCGAACGGAGCGTCGGGCAGCGCCGGTCCGGCGGGCCAGCCCGGTCCGACGGGTCAGAACTACGGCTCGTGGGACAACGGCACGACGACGGCGCCCGACCACACGGGCACCCCGCCGACGACCACCACGACGACCACGACCATCCCGGCCTCGCAGCCGGTGCACACGGCGGTCGCGATGTCCTGCTACACCTCGGCCGCGGGTCAGACGAGCACCGACGCCAACAACACCGGTGCGACGGTCCAGGTGCCGTCGTCGGTGTCGTCGGGCTCCAACTTCGACGTCCAGTTCACGCCGGACCCGATGAACGTGCCCACCTCCGGCGGCGGGTACCCGATCGGCTACATCGCCTACGTGAAGTACAGCTTCCTGGTGCCGGCGGGCGCGACCTTCGTGGGCGCGACGCTCAGCGGCGGCAGCAACCTGGGCTCGGGGACGCCGAGCGTGTCATCGAGCGGCGGCAAGGTCACGCTGACGGTGCCGGGCACGCTGGCGCCGGGCAGCACGGCGAACTTCCCGACGATCACGGCGACCTTCCAGGCGTCGGGCTCGGCGGGGACGTCGATGGACATCAAGTACGCCGGGACCTCGTACAACGACCCCGGGCTGGTGTTCAACACCAAGGTGAACAACATCCCGATCCTGGGGTCGGTGACGTCGACGTCGAACTGCTACGCGCCGGTCAACCCGGTGCTGGCGACGACCGCGATCAGCTAGTCGCTCGACGGTCGGCCCCGGTCGATGGGCCGGGGCCGGCTGCCCTGCTCGTCCTCGGTTCGCTCGCGCCCCGTTCGGTGCGTGCGCCGTCAGGGCCGGCGGCGGCCGACGGCGAAGTAGGTGAGCGGTCCGACCGGCTGCACGACGAACGAGGCCGCCCACAGCCACTTGGGACCTCGCACGGCGGCCTTGGGGCGACGGACGAGGTCGACCAGCGCGGCGGTGGTGACGACGATCTCGACGGTCGCGCCGGCGACGATCGCGGCACGCTGGGTGCCGCTCAGGTCCTTCCACTGCTTCTTCTCGCGCGGCATCCGGTCAGTCTCGCGCTGGTGCGGCCCACCGAGACGTGCGGTGGCGTCCACGGCGTGATCCCCGGTGACCTGCTCCGGAGGCTTCCACACCGTCCGTCATCTCGACGTCGGACGCCGAGCCCGCACGATCCGCTCGATGCCCTCCGCAGCGACGTTCGCCGGCTCGTGCTCCCACACCCGCACCACCTCCCAACCGTCGGACCGCAGCGCACCGTCGACACGTCGGTCGCGAGCGACGTTCGCGTCGAGCTTCGGGATCCAGTAGGCCTGGTTCGTCTTCGGGATGTGGCAGTGCTCGGCGCGCCGGTGCCAGAAGCAGACGTCCCCGAACACGGCGACGCGAGCTCGGGTGAAGCAGACGTCGACTCGCGCCTTCGCCCGCTCGGCGCGGACGAGGTGGTCCTTGCGGAACCGGAGGCCGCGGCGGTGCAGCTCCTTCCGGAGGAGCACCTCGGGTTTGGTGTCGGTCCGGCGGTTGGCTCGACCGATCAGCGATGCGGCCGCCGAGCTCGGCTCGGGGTACGGAACGTCGACACCGGGTGCGATGCGGACGAAGCGCCGTTCGGTGACCATCAGATGTCCGGACGTGCCTTCGGCGATCGAGTTCAGCCTGCGAGGCCGGAACAGCGTGGGGCCGCAGAGCCCGAGACCGGGGTCGAACCGGTGACCTGCTGTTTACAAGAGCGACCGGAATCGTCCCGTGGGTGCCGTTCCGTGCCGGAATCTCGCGGAAGTCCAGTGTTCTGTCTCACGGATTCTGCCACCCGAAAACGGCTTGTGTCGACCAATCCGTGAGACAAACGGTGAGACGCGCGGAGTCGGGGCCAGGCAATCGGAATCGGCCATCTGCTCGAAGTAGTGGGTCAGAGGCGGAGCTAACGACCAACTCCGAGTGGCGGCTCGCTCCTTGACAGCCGTCTCGCACGTCGATCGGCGGCGGCCGGTCGAAGGGCTCGACCCAACAGCCATTGAACTGGTGTGACTCGGCAGTTGAGGACAACGAAGTGAAGCGGAGTCCCTGGGTAACCGAGCGTCGACGACCAGCTGCCCTAGAGTCTGGCAGCTTGAGGAGGGCGAGATGAACGACGTCGACAGTGGTTTCAGCGCTGAGGTTGCCGCTATCGGCGAAGTACTCCGGGCGATGGAAGACCTCCCCGGTCCGGCTCGCGAACGGGTCATCGAGTACGTGCTGAAGGCGTTGAGCATCAGGGTGGGCAGCGTTCCGGCTGCTTCCACCCCTCTACGAGCCAACCCCGATTCACCTACCTCGGTGACGCCAACGCCCCTACCAGCCTCTGAGCCTCCCGCTCCGGGAGGACCTTCTGACATTCGCACGCTCAAAGACGCGAAGCAGCCGACCTCAGCGAACCAGATGGCAGCTGTAGCTGCGTACTACCTATCGGAACTCGCACCTTCCGGCGAGAGATCGGATGCGATCGACTCGACCGACCTCGACCGGCTGTTTCGACAAGCTGGATACCCGCTTCCCAATCGCATCTCGATGACGTTGCCTAACGCTACGCAGGCCGGCTACTTCGACAGCACCGGCGAGACCGGCAAGTACCGCCTCAATCCAGTCGGCTACAACTTGGTTGTTCACGGTCTGCCAAGCGGTGATGGCACCCGCCGACGTCAATCTGCAAAGCGGAGCTCGCGGAAGAAGGCACCGGCCAAGAAGGCACCGGCCAAGAAGGCACCGACCAAGAAGGCCTGATGTCGCCAGATGAGAGCGACCAGGCGTTGCGGCTGTTTCGCGAGGCGCTCGGATCTCTACGTGCCAGCCTCCGACGGTCCTCTGCTCAACAAGTCAAAGGGATGGCGGATAGGGACTCTGCCAAGACCTTGGTGCAGTCCTGGTTCAGAGAAATCCGGCCGCAGCTGCTCAGAGAAGGATTCGACGAGTCAGAGCTTCTTGAGATCGACGATGCCCTGCAAACCCTCCTGCAGCTTTCGAACGGCAGCAACAGACGGAGCAGCTATACCCGAGAGCTGGAGACTACCCACTCGGCGTTGAATGTCGTGGAGGGTCGGCGGGAGATGCTCCTTGGCCAGGTCGACGTAGCGCCGCCGCCCCGGACTGTCCTCACCGAGATTGAGTCACAGATACACCGCACCCTCGAAGCATTGGTTCCTAGCGCTGCGCTGTCCTATATGCAGGCGGTCATTGACATTCACGATGTCGACCGCATATCTCTGCGTGGAACAGCGAATGAATTGCGATCGGTTCTCTGGGATGTCCTCGACCGCTTGGCCCCGGACGCAGACGTTATGGCGGCACAGGGATTCAAACTTGAGAAGGATCGCGCCAAGCCGACTCAGAAACAGAAGGCCCGCTACATCCTCAAGTCACGGCTCGGCGCAACCGCTAGAAGAACCCCCGAAGCGACCCTCGACCTCATCGAGGAGCGAGTGGGCGCTCTGACCCGATCGCTCTACGATCGAAGCTCGATTTCTGCGCACCTTGAGACCGCTCCTGCGGAGGTGAGGCAGCTGAAGATGTACGTCGACACAGTTCTCGCAGAGCTGCTTGAGATTCACGTCCAGGAGTGACGCGGGGTGCGTCCTTTGTAACACACCACCAGCAAACTGCATCAGGCACCCGCCCGAGAGTCTCCATGCTAGGTACTGGGCCCGGCGATGGACCTGGCGCGGTCCGTTGTCGTGACCGCTACCGTCGTCGTGCATGGGTGAGATCCGGTTCGAGGAACGTCTGCACGTTCAAGGTGAGGCGTGTCCTATCGAGGACACCTCCATCTCCAACGCGCTCGCGTGGTGGGTAGCCGCGGAACTGGTTCGCCGTCATCCAGGGGCTTTGCAGGTGATCGAAACCCATCCGGGGGGCGGACAGTACAACTGCGTGTCGCTCTACCGATCACCGCTGTCCTCGCCGTCCTCGGCGCTCGTGGACATGAACGTCGATCCCGGAACGCACCTCACGCATGCCTCGTGGTTTGATCGAATGGGCGAGCGGTTCAACTGGCTTGAAGTGTTGCTCGCTGCTGATCGACGGGGGTATGTCGTCGAGCAGCTGGAACGTGTCGAAGGATTGACGGTGCCTCCTCGTACACCGTCGACGACCGAACAATCGATCGGTGCACTCGTGATTGCCTCGTTCCTCGAGCGATCCATTCTTGGGCCGTCGCATTGGACGGCTACCAACGCCGTTGGTGATGGCGAGTACGGAGCGAACCCCCGTACCGATCTGCTCGAGGCCCTTCCAGAGCTGCGGGAGGAGTACGGCGCGGCATCGTCGGAGCCGGGGATCGAGAGCCTGTACAGCGTGTGGTTCGTCGGACGTGCGAGCGGTGGAGCACCCTTCGCCATGGATCAGCCTGCGTTCGCGGTCGACTTGGCCGGGGGTCGTCTGTGGAAGCACGGAGGAAGATCGAGCATCGATCTGATGGCGAAGTACCAATCGGTCGACCGGTCACTCGATGCGCTCGTGTCGGCTGTGTGCCCGCCAGCCTTCTGATTCGTGTCTGGTCGAGCCGGGCTGAGCGTTCCGACCGTCACGATCGCGTCGCAGCCTCGGCGATCGCAGCGGACGCGAGCGCGATGGCTGCGTCGACCGCTCCGGGGTCACCGAGGTACACCTTCACCTGCTTCGGCTCGTCGTTGTGCAGATCGACCTCGGCGGGTGGATGCACTGCTGCGAGGTCAGGGGGGCAGTAGATCTCTGTTCGCGGACCCCGTCCGACGCTGCTCTCCCGAACCATGAATCCAGCAATTCGACGGCGTCGGTCGCCAGACCAGTAGACGTTCAAGTAGTCTGTTCGCCGGCCGTTCGGCGCTTCAATGGTGCAGCCGAGGTCGCGACAGCGCGTTACGAACTCGTTGAGTACCCCGTGGTACTCGGAGGGTGCAGACTCGATGCGCTCGGCGATCACGTCCTCGGTCGCATCGAGCGCGGTGTCGCGTATCGCTTCGAGTGCCGCGTCGTTGTGACTGTCGACCAGGCCCCTGAGGTAGGTGGTGAGGCGATCCCGGCTGACGAAGAACTGATAGCCGAGCGCGCTCAGCCTTGCCTCCATGTCGGCGTCCGGCTCGAGCAAGAACGCGACGGGCTGTGTGCGACCAGTCTGAACCCCCTCAGGCCAGGCGAGGTCGGCGACTGCGAGCAACTCGCCAATGGACTCATTGACGATTTCGAAGTGCGTGTCAGGTTCGGCGAGACCGAGACTCCGGGTCAGATCGCACAGCTCGGTGAGAACTGGGTCGTCTTCCCGCTCGACGATCGCTGACGCTTCGGAACGGTCGACGACGTCGGTTGCGATGATTCCGTCACTACCGGCTGCTCCCACGGGATCGCCCATGGATAGGTCGGCGAGCAGTTCGTTCGACGCGGTGGCGAGAAGCCGGCGGCGAGCGGCGAGGAAGTCCGGGTACCGATCCATCGACCACAGCGCCGGGTCAGTCGGGATCCACTGCGACTCGAGCACACCTGGATGCTGCTCCGAAACCTGCGCGAGGTACTCCGCCGGATTCGACGCGCTGATCTGCATGTTGGACTGAGCAGTGAGGAACGACATGTTCGCGATCGCGTTGACCTCGCCCCGGCTGTAGTCGGCCTCGTACAAGCGGGCCTTCGGGAAGACGTGGTGGAGGTGAAGCTGGCTCGCAGCTCCGAGCATCCCAGCAGACAGCTGCATTCCATTGCCCAGGTCCCTCGCCCCGCCCACCCGGCTCAGCGAGTAGAGCATCGGATAGAAGCGGGCGCCGACGCCAGAACCGTCGAAGTCCTCGGGCCGCACCTCCAGCGAGCCGCGCCAGCGATTGAGCTCCAGGATCAGCCCGTCCAGCCCACCCCGGTCGATGGCATCGAGGTCCCGCTGCAGCACGGTCTCTGTGGATCCGCTGTAGCGGCCCCACAGGAAGTTGTGGACGTACCAGAACAGAAGCCGCTGCTGCTGCGCATGGTCGGTGATCGACTCGCCAGAGTTGCAGACGAGTCGAACGAGCGCCGCGAACGAACCTCGCCCGGCGAGGACCCGGTCGTGGTCGAGGCCGAGTCGGTCGGCGATGAGGTTTAGCAGGAAGTTGATCGACCTCTCGGCTCGGCCGAGAGCGTCGGCGAAGTCGTCGACTGACACACCGCGCAATGAGCTGAACGAGGCCTGGTTGGTCGCGATCGCGGTGGTGCAGCGGAGCAGCCACTCTTGCTTGAAGCCGTACCCAGCGCTCTGCCAGGCATCGAGCATTCGCCGAAGCTGGTTTCGTGCGTCTGGCCAATCGGCGCAGATCCGGGCGAGCGCGAGGTCGCCAGCCGAGAGCTTGGTCCCACCAGAGTTCACACGGTTGAAGATCTCGACCACCTCATCGATGGTCCGGTCTCGGCCGGAGATCGATTCCTGGTGCAGCTCGATGTCTCGGATGTCGCGGATGTGGCCGAGGCGGGTCTGGAACCGCAGCAGCTCGCGCTGGTCGTCCACGTGCGGAGCGAGTGACTCGAGCAGGTCTGCGAGGTCCTGCTGGAACACGCCGGTGACGGGGACCCAGAACGGATCGCCGGCCATTCGGACCGGCCCGTAGAACTCGAATGTCTCCGTTCGGACGTTGAAGTAGAGATCGGTGAACGCTCGGGCGTTGCCCTGGAAGAACGACGGCGGTTCGCCTTGGATCACGCCGTAGAGCGAGGTGATGCGCTGTTGACCGTCCAGGAGCAGCGTCACCACCCCGGGGGCTGACGGCCCTCGAACCACGGATGGGTCGACCTCGGCCGTCCACACCAGCAGTCCTCCGACGGGGTAGCGCCGGTACAGCGACGTCATCAGGGCGCGTACCTGGTCGCGACCCCAGACGTAACCGCGCTGGAACTCTGGCAGCACGAGGCGTCCGTAGTGGACGTCGTCGAGCACTGTTGAGAGCCTCACGATTCCCCCTCATCGGTGTTCTCGCTCGCCACGGTGGCTTTGGACTCGTAGGTGTCCAGCTCGTCAGTGGTTGAAGGCTCCTTGAGGAGCGACGCGGTCCTCACCAGCTTCGGCCCGACTGCCCAGGCCAGACGCCGGCCCGAACGCTCCTTGGTGTTGGCGACAGAGGCCGGGAGCGTGAGCGTTGCTGGGTCGTCGGGAGCGCTGAGCAGGTACAGCCGGTGCGTCGTGTCGGCGAGTGCTTGGTCGCTCGAGGCGAGCTTGCCGACGATCGCGGCGGCGCGAGTGTCGAGTTCGCGCCCGCTGGAGCTGAGCTGGGCAGCCGTCGCCTCGGAGATCAGCAGGCCTGGATAGTCGGCGATCACGGTCGGGATCTCCGGCTGGATCGCAGCCTCCGCGTAGAAGCCGACGTGATCGATATCAGCCGGCAGGTCGATGTCGGCGTCGAGGATCAACACGCCATCGGTTCGGTACCGGGCTGGGGCGAGCTCGTCTGTCACGATCAGCGTCGAACCCGGCTCGTGGCCAGTCGACGCGATCGGCACATCGGGCGCCGCATCCAGGATCTCGTCGGTGGTGCCCTGACCGTCGAGGCCCAGGCGCTCTCGGAGGAGGACGATGAGATCGATCCACCTCCGCACATGTTCGGGGCGCACGAAGGTTTCCAGGTGACCGGCAAGCAGCTCCTTCGCCGACTGGTTGAGATCGACATGCCACTCACCATCGGGGCGGCGCCCCGTGCCGTCGATCACCGCTTCGCCGTAGGCGCCGATGAACGCCTGCAGCACGATCGGGTCGAAGAGGTCCTCGGCCTCGTAACGGAAGTTCCGATCCTGCTGGGGGAACACGGCGGCGTACGTGCCGACCTCAGCGTTGTTCTGAAACTTGAATTTCGATGTGAGCAGCCTCTGCGCCTCCTTGCCCGGTTCGTCGTTGTCGAGCAGCACGAAGACAGGCAAGTCGGTTGCTGCCCGAGCCAGAAGCGCCTGGGTCACAGTCTTCGACGCCCCGCCTGCGGGCTGGATGTACATGCCGTCGAGGAGGTCTGGTCGACCCACGACCTTCGCTGCGAGCTGGAGGCAGGCAAGATCGCCTTCCCCCTCAACGATGAGTGTCGCTTTAGCCCCTTCGCGGACGACGGTCGCTCTGGCCAGCAGATCTTCCAGCGATGACGGTCGGAACAGATCGCCGATCAACGACGCGTGCGCCGTGTCGCCGGTGGCTGATTGACCAACTCGCGTGCGGCCCTTGTTGTCCTTCGCCAGGCAGAAGACTCGGCCCCGGTTCGATCGGCTGACGAGATAGGGCGAGTGGGTCGTCACGAGCAAGGTGACGTCGGTGCTCGCTGCGAGCGTCTCGAGGCCGTCGCGCAGATCTTCCTGGGCAGCGGGGTGGAGGAACGACTCCGGCTCCTCGACCGCGAACACCATCCCTTTGGTCGCGTTGAGTGAGAGGTAGCTCAGCATCGCCACGAGCACGCCAGCGCGGACGCCGGTGCCCTTCTGATCGAGCGGTGTCGCCACGAGGTCCTCCAGTTCGACTCCGACGTTTGACAGCGTCCGTTCGATACTCGGGACATCGGGCGACAGGGTGATCGCGTCGATCTCAGGGAACAGCTTGCCGATGTCGTCGGCGAGCCGATCTCGGAGTGGGGCCAAGAGGCTGTCCTGCAGGCCGCGCACGTAGTCGCCACGCGACTGGTCTGCGTCGGCGAACTCCTGGTGCAGCCGTTCCCGCACGACGCTGTGGAGGATCTCCCGGAAGTTGCCTTCAAGCACGCTGGCGATGCTCTCGCCTGAGCTGATGAGCACGAACCGGACGGCCTCGCGAAGCTTGGCGACGGCGGTCGCAAGACGCTCGAAGTCCTGATCGGTGGAGGCGGTTGCGTTGTCAGGCGTGAGCAGCCGCTCTCGTCGCCGCGGGCCGTCCGCAGTCGGCTGGAACGCGACCTCGAACACAACGGTGCCAGCAGCCGCGTACGTGGTCGATGCGCCGAGACCGGCTTCATAGTCGGCCGCCGCCTGGAGAACCGCCTGCTCGTCGTCTCGCGCACCTTCGGCTTGGAACCGCAGCGTGATGATCGGCAGCGCGAACGGTCGCGGCCCTGGCGCATCGAACTCCGGATCGAACGGGTGATGTGGGTCCAGCGCGAGGGAGACGGCGCGTAGGACGTTCGATTTCCCGCAGTTGTTGAGCCCGACGAGCGTGTTCATGCCGGACGCCAGGTCCAGCACCAACGGCTCGCCTGAGTCGTCGAGGAAGATCGATCGGTAGTCGCGGATCTCGATGCGCGTCAGCCGCATGGTGCAGTCTCAGTCCAAGTCCTGGCGATCGAACTTGAGCGTGCGAGCGTTCTCCATGACCGTCCGCACCACTGCTTCCGGTAGCCCGTCCGCCTTCGTGGCGGTGATCTCGACCTTGATCACTACTTCGGTATCGACCAGCGCAGTCAGGTGCTCGATCACTTCCTGAGCCACCCGGCCAAAGTCGCGACTCGGGCGTGCCGGATCGAGCGCGACCGTGCCGCTGAACCTGCTCGGCTCTCGGTCGTCAGTCGCATCGCCGCCGGCAGACCACCCTGCCTGATCGGGCCCCTCCGGCGTGGTCGGGTCCCCCGCTGCTGATCCCTGATCCGACTCCTGCTCCAACTGGCCCAAGGCGAAAGCCGGGTTGACCACGAGCGCCGTCGGCTGGAGCCGGCCGGGATGGGAGGACGTGCTGAGGCCGAGATACCGGTCACCTTCAAGCCCGACTGCTGTGGCGAAGCCGTCGATCTGCCACGAGAGCAGCGCGGGCCCCGCTTCGATTGCAGCGGTCAACACTTCGATGTCGCGGAGGCGCGGGAGGTACACGTACTTAGCGAAGTTCTCCCACAGGTCGGCGATCGAGATGTGGCCGTCCTCCCAGAGCGGCTCGAGCGGCCCGTTCAGCTTCGAGCGCAGCATCTGCGGCGGGTACTGCACGGCGAGCGATCCTTCGCTGATCAACTTGCGGGAGACTCGCTGCGCAACAGAACCCTGCGAATCGAGCCGGACCTCTTCGATGACTATGTCGCCGACGGGGTCGGGTTGCTGTGGGACGAGGGCCCACTGGTAGGTCTCGGCGATGCGGAGCTCGATCGACTCGTTGGCCTTCCTGACCATGGCCTCTGCTTGAGCGCCTTGATGCTCGTCGAGGTTCAGCTCCTTGCGCCGGTCGAGGATTCCGGACCAAGCGAGGTAGTCGGCCGTAGCTCGCTCGAGGTCCTCGAGACGGCGCTGGTCAGGAGCCGCGAAGACGAGCATGTTGCGGTACTGCCGAGGGATGGATCCGCGCCGGTCGAGGATGTCTCGCGCCGCCTGCACGGCCGGCGACTCGATGCTCGCTTTGGCGATGTGGGGGGTCTCTGGACCGAGGATGACGAGTCGGGCAAACGCGTCATCGGCGACGCTCTCGCCAGTCCGAGGCGCAGCGTGGACGCCGCGGAAGTCGGCATGGGCTTTCTCGGTCTTGAGCCGATCGATGATCTCGGTGTGGATCTCGTCCTTGGTGCCAGCGAGCATCCGATCGGCGTCGTCGCGGGCAGTTCGGTTGACGTTCTCGTGGAGATCGAACCAGTAGCGACGGTTCCGATCTGAGTACAGGTGCGGTGCCTGATCCTGCAGCCGGTTCAGGGCGTCCCCGAAGAGCGCAACGGCGTCGTTCGGGAAGCAGCTGCCGAGTCGGATGCGCTCCACTTCGAGCCCACGGTTCGCGGAACGCAGCGTCGGAGCTGATCCCACGAAGATGGTACGAGCGATGCGTCGGGTTGCGTGGACTCGTCCGAGGTTGGGGACCTCGCGGTCGATCTGGGCTGGGTGCGACGACTGCCCATCCACGTCGGCATCGATCACCGGTCGCCAATGGTCATCCAGCTTGCTTGTCAGCTCGCTGTTCACGAGCGGATCGTCGAGAGGGATGGAGCACGGAAGGATCAACGGCGACTGATCGTCGCTCGCCCACAGAGCGTGGATCACCGCCGCCATCAGCCGCAGAACGCCGCGGGTCCGCTGGAAGCGCTCGACCGTCGACCAGTCGCGGTACAGCCGGTCGAAGACCTCTGGGTGCACCGGGTACGACGCCTTGATCCGCTCGACGTACCGGTGCTCGGCGCACTCGGAGGGAAACTCGCTTCGCTGACGGCGGTAGAGGTCGCCGAACGAGTCCGCCGTCTCGTTCCTCTGTTCGACGAGATCTGGATCGAGCGGCTGGAACAACCGGCGACGAACGATCTCGAAGCTCTCGTCTCCCCGCGCGGGCTGCCAGTGCTCAGCCTGACGCGACACGACCGTCGTCAGCTTGCGCAGTGCTTCCCGCCCGCCGGCGCCCCCGACTTCCAGATCCGGGACCTGAGCGTCTGGGTCGTCGTCAGGTGACTCCGATGCCGGAATGGAGACGACCAGGAAGATGCCGTCGACAGCGCGCGCTGCTTCGGTCAGGGCCTGAGCGAAGCCGAACTGGGTGTCGAACGAGCCGCCTGGTAGGTCGTCGCGGCCGTACAGCTCACGTGCGTACGCGACCCACTCATCGATGAGGACCAGGCACGGCGCGTACTTCTGGAACAGCTGGCGGATGGAGTCGCCGGGGTTGGTGTGGAGACGATCGCTCTCCTCGACGATGGCGAACGCCTCAGCGGGCTCACCCGCCGATTCACCGAGCTGCCACGCCAGCTCTCCCCAGATCGTGTTGACCTTGGTGCCGTCGGGCTTGGTGGTGCCGCGGGCTTCGAACCGGTTGCCGACCACGACCGCTCGGTGCACCTGGGGGATCGCGTCGACTTCGGCCGCAACCAGCTCCCGAACCTCGTCGGGAAGCTCCGCCGGTTGAACACCGGAGAAGAGGTGGTACAGCGCGATCAGCGAGTGGGTCTTACCGCCGCCGAAGTTCGTCTGGCAGTTGATGATCGGTTGGCCGCCGTTCCCACTGGTGCGTTGGAGGCTGTCCTTCAGCAGCTCTCGAAGGCCTGCAGTCAGGTAGGTCCGCTCGAAGAACGGGATCGGCTCTCGGTACTCCGCTGCCGTGTTCGGGTCGCGCAGTCGGACGAGCTCGAGGTCGGCGGCGAACTCTGCGACGTTGAAGCGGCCAGCCGCGACGTCGTCGTGGGGAAGGATGACCTTTCGCCACGGGAGCAGTCCCTTGGGAGTCGCGTCGAGCACGTTTGACGAGGCGGCTTCCTCCTTCGAACGAGAACGTTCGTAGATGATCCGACCCAGGTCATCCTGTGCGGCGCGGACCTCGTCCGCCTCGTGCGCGTCGATCGCTTCGAGCAGCATTCGGATCGAGTCGAGTGCTCTGTGGGCATCGCCGGGAGAGAACGATCCGTTGTGCGCCCAGGAGTTTCGGGTCTCCCGCAGCTCGAAGACGAGCGATCGCATCGACCGCGGCAGCTGGGAGCGGAAGACCGTGTCCCAGCGAGCCGTCAGCACCAGCAGTTGGAAGCTCGGATCGGATGTCGAGAACGGTGCGGAAGGGTTGGCGCCCCCGCGAGCGAAGCGCTCCGCCCAGTCGTCACCTTCGGCTCGTCGCATCTGCACGTCGATGAACGGCTCGAGCCCGGCGGCCAGCAGCTCGAAGCCCTTCCCGACGCGATCACGGTTGCTGATGGCCATCAGTCACCCATCTCGAACAGCTGATCTGGCTGATCGTTCTCTGCCGTAATCACATCGGCCGACAACTGCTCGATTCGAGGCCACGACTTCACCAGGGAGTCGTAGGCGATCGCATCGTCGGTCCAACTCTTCTCGATCGCCAGGTTCGTGAGGTACTGGGCAAGCTCCCGTGATCCGGACGCAAGGGGACCGAGCGCGGCCAGCAACTCGGCGGCGGCCTGCTCGCCAGCGGACGGCCCATCTGTGAGTGCCTTCACGAGGTGCTGGCACGCTTCCCAGACGGGCGTCCGGGAATCCCCGGTCCAACCGGTGGGCAGCTCGGAGCGCTTCAGGAGTCGGACTTCGCCGCGCCGGGACTCGATGATCCCGGACTCGACGAGGCCATCCATGCCGAGTCCGTACGTGTTCGCGAGCTTCCTCCCCTCGTCGAACTCACCCACTTCGAACTCGTGATCGGCGTACCACTGGCTTGCCCACCTGGTCTCGTCGTCGACCTCGCCGAGATGTTCATCGAGGATGCGCCCGAGCTCTTCGTTGATGATCGTCAAGGCTCGCCGAACGGGGATCGGATCCGTTCCGTCGAAGATCTCGCTGAACTGCGAGAAGACCTCCATACCGGGGCCGATCGCGGCCTGACGGATGTCCACCATCGATTCGCCGCTACCGAGTAGAGCGTTGGCAGCGTCTGGCAAACGGGTGCGCAGCGCTGCACGAAGATCGGCGATCGATCCCGGGTTGGCGTTGCCGGTGCGGGGCCGGCACACCATCACGACGTACGACGCCAGTGAGTTGGTGCCTTGTCCGATCTGTCGTGTTGAGCCGGTCCCTCGGATCGGGAGCGTTCCTTCGATCGTCAGCCCGGCAGCGAGGACGGCCTCGAGCATGGCGTCCCATCCCGTCGATGCGTTGCCCAGCGAGCTCTTCTCCTCCTGCTGGTGGGCGTACACGATGAGGATGGGGTGCTCGGCGAGCCCCGCTGTCTTGAGCGACCGGAAGGTCTCGGTGAAGCCGTCGACGAAGTACTCGGCTGCTGCTTCCTTGTCGCCGTCGTGACGGTAGGGCGTCGCGATCAACTCCGGTTCCTTTGGAGTGACGATCGTGGAGTACAGGTCGGGGTGGACCTTCCGAAGCGCCTTGCGGTGCCAGACGTAGAAATAGTCGGACAGGTCGGCGTAACCGATCTGATCGAAGTACGGAGGGTCGGTGACGATGACGACCGGGTGATCGAGTGCCATCGCGGTGACGCGAGCGTCACTCCGGCGAACGACTGCCGGTAAGGCGATCGGCAACTTGCCAAATCCCCGTTGGATCGAGTCGATCTGGCCGAGCCAGTCTCCGACCGAACCGCCGAACGGGTTGCACTCAACGAAGTCCCAGACCATTGGGAGCGCATGCCGGCCGAATCCGGGCTCGGCCTTTGCCGAACCGTTTCGCGAGTCAATCTTCCAGCGAACCTGCGTCGAGTTGGACTGGGCGAGCTTGCCGAGTGCGAGCCCGAGGATCGATGCGACCGTGGCGGCGTAGGTCGCGTCGCCACCGTCAGCTTCTACCTGCTCGGGCACGTCGGCGATCGCCTCCGCAAACGCCTCAAGCATCACCAGCTGACGATTGGTGAACTGCTGGGCCATTGTCTTGTAGCCGTAGTTCGCAGTCTTTAGGTCACGCGGGTTGGTATCGAGGTCGATCTCGTCAAGATCGGAATCGTTCGGCTGATCCGCCGAAGGCGTTGGCAGTTCCGCAGGATCGAGAAACCCGCGACCGCCCGGTCCGTCAGTCGCAGCTGCCAAGAGCTGGAAGTCCATTTGCTGCATTTGGCCTTGCTGGCGGATGTACGGAAACTTGATCGAGGTCGAGCACGCTGGGCAGACGACGCCGGTACGGTTCACCGTCTCTATAACCCTGGGTCCACCAGTATCGCTGCTGAGGTGGATGTCGAAGCCGACTTTGGTCGGCGTGAGCTGATACGAGACTGGCTTCGCCTTCTTCTTTGACACCCAAGCATTGCTGATGAGCGGTATCGACCGTCCGCACGCGGGGTTTGGACAAGCAACAGTCCTCGCCCACATCCAGCCGATAACTGTTTCACCGCGCGGCCCTGATGGATAAAGATGCCCAACTTCGTTCCACACCCGCTCTCGAACCTGTTCGGCGTAGTGCTGGACGTCGGCGAGGAGCCCTGTGAGCGGTCCACCCGACATCCCGCCGAACTGGGTGGGGTCACCAACGAGCGGAACCCGGCCCGCAACGCTCGGGATGAGCTGGGTGAGCGTCCGGGTGATCAGGACCGGCACAGGATTCAGGTCTGAGCCCTCCGCCGGGAGGCCGAGGCGTTGCGCCTCGATCAGCGTGGAGCCACCGCCACAGAACGGATCGAAGATCGTCGGCAGATGGCCGCCAGTGGACTTGCGGATCGCCGCTTTCGCCTCATCCAACGTCGGCGCGTCCGGCGGATTGCCGTCGGCCGGCACGAGCCGCTTGACGAGGTCGAGCAGGCCCTCCCGTTCCTGCTCGTCGTCTGGCGCATCGACCACGGCCGAGAAGATCAGCGCCCGCAGTGCCGGCGTCGGCATGGGGGCGAACCACTTGTGAACGTTCTTGATCGTCCCGGTCTTCTTGTCCTTGTCAGCCTTCGCCGCCACGGAGATCGCGTCGAGCGGCAGGAACGGCGCGACCTCGATCAGCTTCCTTCCCATGGGTCCTTCCTGGCCGAGTCGCTACGCATCCCGGAGATCATCGTCGGTTCCGGCGTCCCCTGCGAAGTGTTCCCGCGGGTCAGTGCCAAGCTCCCAGAGCTTCGTCCAAGCGAAGTTGCGGCTGGTCTCTGCGAAGTGGGTCACCCCGATGCCCTCGAAGGGCCGCGAGAGGTAGCGCACGCGATCGTGGCGCTGTCCGGATCGGCTGACCTCGACGAGGGCGAGCACGAACTGGTCGGGAGCGTTCAGGGCGGTGAGGATCTCGTTGCGTGAGACCGTCACGGTTTCGGAGTCCTCGATCCGCCCCTTCACCTCGATGAACAGAAGTCGGTCTGTCCGGTCGTCCGACGCTGGGACGAGGGACTGCACGTCGTAGCCGGGATGGTTGCGGTGTTCGTCGTTCATGTCTCGCGCAATGTGGCCAACCGCAGCCTCGACATCGAGCACCGCCGCCATCGCTCGGCGCTCCACTTCGTCTCGGCCCGGGCCCGGGCTGGCTGGTTCCGCCGAGGAGTCGTCGATCAGGCCGATGGGGACGATGAGCGCCGCGCCGACAACCTTCGGCGGCAGGGCCTTCAGCGACTCCTCCTGGTCTAGGAGTCGCATGCGCAGCTCGAGCCGCGTGGCGAGCTCGTCGGCGCGTAGCTCGGCTCGCTCGGGGTTCATTCGTGGAGTCCGGCCGGCGTCCGCCTGCTCTCGGAGCTCGGTCGCCCGCTGGTCCCAGTAGTTGATCTCCCTCGTCAGGCGGTCCCGGACCGCCGCGCGTGTCTTCTCGACGCGGCCGAGCGCGTGTGCGCGGGCCGCGGCTAGGTGTTCGGGAACTGCGACTTCGATCGCGTGGTCGAGGCCCACGCGCTCCATGTCGTCGTCCAGCCATGCCGTGAACAGGGACAGTTCGAATCCGCGGAGCTCGTCGTCGGTCGGCGGCCGATAGTCGAGGTACGGCGCTCCAGGTGCGGCGCAGGCCGTGCCGTCCTCGGCGATCTCCACGAACTCGAATCGTCGACTCACGATGGTGTGGGGACCGGTCGCGCTCGGACGAGCATCGGCGATCGAGTGCTCGAGCATCACCATCACCCGCAAGGACTCGGTGTCGTGGCTGTCATCGACAAGGACAGCTCCCTGGTTCAGAAGGTGTCGATAGCGCTCTTCGATGAGGTCGATCGTCGATGTCAGCAGTGGATGGCCCGGTGCGACGAGCTCTGCCAATGGGGCTCCAGGGCTGCGCGCGAGGTCCTTCTCGAAGGTGATCCGCTCGTACTTCGGCGCAACCGGGGCACCCTCGCCGATCTCCCGGTCTCGTCGCCGAACCGAGTCAGGCACTCGGGTGATCTCGAAGCGGCCTGGCTCGCGCTCTCGGTAGGCGCCGCCTAGGTGCTCCAGCGCAGCGATGAAGAAGGCACCGATGTAGTGGGGCTGCAGCCGGCGAGCCTGCAACTCCTCCATCTCATGGCGGATGCGATCGACCTCGGCCCGTGCCATCACCTCGGTTGAGAGTGCCTGATCGGCGATCAGTCGGCCGAGATCGTCGCCGATCCGAGCATCGATGATCTCGAACAGCCGAGCTTTGACCTCGGGCTGGTCGCCGTACCGAATCGCCTGGATGAGAAGGTCTCGAAGCTCCGTCGCCGGCAGCGCAGCCCCAAGGACGTCGAAGACCTGCCCCTTGTAGGCGCGTCGCTGCTCCTCGATCTTGTCGAGAAGACGGATGTACACCTGAGCTTCACGCGTCTCTTCGGCCACGAGGTTCCACATATGGCAGACCTCTTCCTGGCCGATCCGGTGCACGCGCCCGAAGCGCTGCTCGATCCGGTTCGGGTTCCACGGCAGGTCGTAGTTGATGACGAGATGCGCCCGCTGGAGGTTGATTCCCTCTCCAGCGGCATCGGTCGCGACGAGCACGATGCAGTCGCGGTCCTGCGTGAAGGTCTGCTGGATCGCTCGCCGCTCGTCCCGGCCGGTGCTCCCGGAGATGGACACGACAGCGTCGTGGCTGCCAAGGAATGTACGGAGACGATCGACGAGGTAGTTCAGGGTGTCGCGGTGTTCGGTGAAGATGATCAGCTTCCGACGATTGCCACCGCCGTCGAACATCTGTGACTGCTCGCTGAGCAGTCCCGAAAGCTCGGTCCACTTCCGGTCGACGCCCTTCGACACCAGTTGTCGTGCCAGCTCCTCGAGTTGGGCCAGGATCGCGATCTCTGCTTCGAGCTCCTCGATCGTGGAGGCCGCCGACGCGGCATCGGCGATCTCGACTTCGAGGTCCTCGCGCTCGCCGCCTTCGAGGTCGTCGACAGCATCGATGTCCGGCTCGGCGCCGTTGCCCAGCAGGGCGCTCAGTCGCTCCTCTTGTGCGGTCGAACCGAGTCGACGGGATCGTGCAAGTTGGCGCTCTTCAACGACGCGGGCTTCGAGTCGCTTCCGACGTCGGCGCAGCGACTGATAGATCGCCTCGGGCGATGAGGCGAGCCGTCGCTGCAGGATTGTAAGAGCGAACCCCACGGTGTTGCCGCGTCGCCCCTCGCCCTCGGCTGCGAGCCTGTCTGCGCGATTCATCTGCTCTCGGACGTACTCGGTGACCTCGTCGTAGAGGGTCAGCTCCTCGGTCGAGAGCGGGTAGCTGACCGTGTAGGCACGTCGTTCAGGGAAGAGCGGTCGCCCGTCGAAGCGCAGCAGGCGCTCCTTCACCATTCGACGCATCAGGTCCGATGCGTCCACCGTGTGGACTCCATCTCGGAAGCGACCCTCGAAGCGATCTGCGTCGAGCAGGGCGAGGAACAGCTGGAAGTCCTCCTCCTTCCCCGCATGCGGTGTCGCCGTCATCAGGAGGAAGTGCCGGGCCACCGACCCGAGCACCTCACCGAGCTGGTAGCGCCGAGTCTTCTGCACCTCGCCGCTGAAGAAGTGCGCCGACATGCGGTGGGCCTCGTCGACGACGACAAGGTCCCAGTCCGTCGAGCGCAGCCGTTCGACCAGATCGTCCCGACGAGCGAGCTGGTCGACTCTGGCGATCAGAAGGTTGTGCTCGCTGAACACATCCCCGGAGTACGACGCGTCGAGCATCTCCTTGGTGACGATCTCGAAGCGCAGCCCGAACTTCTCGTACAGCTCGTCCTGCCACTGAGAGACCAGGCTGCCGGGGGCGACGATCAGCACTCGATGCGCGTCGCCACGCAGCATGAGCTCCTTGATGTACAGGCCGGCCATGATCGTCTTGCCGGCACCCGGATCGTCCGCCAGCAGGAACCGCAGCGGCTGTCGAGGCAGCATCTCGCCGTAGACGGCCTGGATCTGGTGGGGAAGCGGATCGATCTGGCTCGTCCTCACGGCGAGCATCGGATCGAAGAGGTGGGCGAGGTGGATCCGCCGAGCCTCGGCCGCGAGTCGGAAGAGGGCGCCGTCTGCGTCGAACGACCATGAACGGGCTGTTCCGTCGACGACCTGGAACGTGCCCTCGTCGGAGCGGTACATCAGGCGGTGGTCAGACTCGCCGCTCTCGCGCCGGTAGGTGACCGTGGCGGCGGCGGAGCCGTGCCATTCGACCGCAACGATCGTGACTGGTCCCGACGGATCGATGCCCGTGACAGTGACGCCGCCAACCAGCGAGTCCAAAGTCATCGGTCTGCGCGTTCGACGATGGGTGCAAGCAACATGCGTGGATCACGGTAGGACGCGATGACGACGGAACGGCTGTCTGTCGATCGGAGCGGGCGGTTCAGCACGGCTCTGTTGGCGTCGTGATCGTCTGTGTCACGACCGATCGCTGATCGGTGGTCGACGTGCTCGTGATCGTGAGCTCGACTGCCGGCCACAGTCCGGTCATCGGCGTGGGAGCGATGTACTTGTTCGACCATCGGTCTCGGTACAGCTCTTGGGCTCCGAAGGTGACGACGATGTCGTGACTCGCGAAATTGGGTCCCCCGGTCGGGAACGTGAACGTGCCCGTGTACCCGGCGCCGGGAGCCGGGCACGAGAATGTGAGGCCCACCGCGGGCGGCGCCACGGTGGTGGTGGTCGGGGTGGCGCTCTTGACCATCTGCTGGAGGCCGACGGCCAGGAACCACCAGATGAACAGCAACGCGATGATGCCGCCCATGATGGGTGTGCAACCGCCCCTCTTCGTCTCTCGCTTGCTAGCTCCTGAGCTCCGTGGCCCGAAGCCTCGCGCTCGTTGGGGCTTTCGCTTGGGTGCCGCCGAGGTGCGCGATGTCGGCCGGGAACGTGTGCGCTCTGCTTGGGAGAGGGCCTTCGATGGGGACGCTGCCGCTGCATCGGTGGCCGCCCGCTTGGTTGGCACCTCGAGCTCACTCGCCAACCTCGTGAGCCATGCGACCATCTCGGGAGAGTTCGTCGTGGGACCGGCAGTCACCGTGGTGACGAGAGCATCGAGCGAGACGGCACGAACCGGGCCCAGGTCGTTCACCGGCTGCGGCAGCTCCGCCTCCGTGAAGCAGAGGACACCGCTCACGGGCACATCGAGGTGCTCGCTGATCCGTCCCGCGATGAACGACAGGGTGTCCGCTTCCTTGCGGAGGGGGTAGCGCCCTCGCCAGAGCGTGTCGGAACCTGCGGTGAGCACGCCGGTGTGCGCCTTCGAGTCCACGGCGAACACGCCGTTCGGACCGATCACCAGATGGTCGACGTTCGCCTTCGACCCGGGAACGTGCAGGTCGTGCAGCACGACGAACGCCGCAGGAAGGGCATTGAGGGCCTCGGCCGTTCGTCGCTCGCCCTCGGCGCCCTTGGCCCAGTTGTCGGCCTGGATTCGCGTCTGCTCCGCTCGAGCCTGCTGCTGGTCTGCGAGCTTGCGAAGCCGGTCGGCTTCAGCCGCCGCTGACGATCCGGCCCGGCTGGAGGACACCTCGGTGCTGGCGACGTCGGCGGCGATGCTTCTGACGGATCGATCCGGATGCAGCTCGGGCGGGTACCAGCGTCCGTCGGACGCGATCCACCATCCCTCGCCAGGGCTTCCCTCCCCGTCTCCCACGCGGAGCGAGGGTACCGGTCGCGGCGGCGTTCGCCGAGTGGACATGCCGACTGGTGCGGACGCCGATTGTCTGCTGAGTGTCAACGGCACTGCGGCGCCCGCCGACGGCTTGATCGCGCCGCTCCGGTGTTCAACCCAGTCCTCGCTTCGGTGATCACTGTCCGGTGAGGAACGGGTCGAGAGCCCGGTACAGGACCGGGTTCAAGAGTTCGTCGGATGCTCCCGGCTTGTTCATCGAGTCGAGGAGTGTTGATGAGTGCACCTGATCTGTTGACGGTGACCGAGGCTGCAGCGGTGCTGCGGATCGGTCGCACGACCGCGTACGAGCTGGTCCGCAGCGACTTTGTCTCCGGCGGGGCGGAGGGGTTGGGGGTGGTGCGCGTCGGTGGCCAGTTCCGGATCCCTCGTGTGGCGTTGGAGCGGCTGGTGGGTGGGCCGGTGTCGTGGCCGGCCGACGAGACGCCGGGGAGCGAGCACGTCGAGCCGGCCGAGCCTTCTGCTCCTGTCGAGCCCTCCGTCCGCCCGCGTGCTGTGGGCCGGAAGCGCGACGGTTCGGTGTCGGCGCCGATGTTGCCGTTCGGCGAGTGAGCGCACCGATGGTCGCTCTGGTCGTGTGGTGGTGGAGTGCCATCTCGTTCGACGCACTTGCACCACGGTGCTCTCACCACGCTCAACCGCTTCTCAACCGGCCCGGTGGTGTGCCGTGTTGAGCATCGGGAAGCTCGCCGCGGGGACCGGCGGCTACTACACGGCGATGGTCGCCTCGGGCGCCGAGGAGTACTACACCGGCGCCCGCGAAGCCCCCGGCCGATGGATCGGCCAGAGCGCTGGGCTTCTCGGCCTCGACGGTGAGGTGACCGCCGAGGACTTCGCGGCCTTGTTGGAGCATCGGGACCCGACCACTGGTGAGCGCGTCACGGCGGCGCGGTCGGCGCCGACGGTGGTGGCGTTCGACGCGACGTTCTGTGCGCCGAAGTCGGTGTCGATCCTCCACAGCCTCGGCGACGACCACGTCCGCACCGAAGTTCGTGACGCTCACGACGCGGCGGTGGCCGCGGCGTTCGAGGTCCTCGAGGGCGAAGCCGCCCGAGGCCGCCGCGGCCGGGGCGGATCAACGGTGGTGGAGGGCGATGGCCTGGTCGCTGGGTCGTTCCGGCATCGGACCTCGCGGGCCGGGGATCCGCATCTTCACACCCATGTCGTGATCGCCAACCTCGTCCACGGCCCCGACGACCGATGGACCGCCTTGGATGCCCGCCCGTTGTTCCACTGGGCCAAGACCTGCGGCTACCTCTACGAGGCGCAGCTCCGCCACGAGCTCACCGCCCGCCTCGGCGTCTCCTGGACCCCGGTGACACGGGGGATCGCCGACGTCGACGGCGTCCCGAAGGGGGTGCGGGACGAGTTCTCGACCCGCCGCCGGGAGATCGCCGCCCACCTGGAAGCGTCCGGGTTCGACTCCGCGAAGGCGGCGCAGCTCGCGGCGTATCAGACCCGGAAGATGAAGGACCACCGCAGCACCGTCGAGACCCTCGCCGAAGAATGGCAGCGACGGGCTGACGCGCTCCGCTTCGACATCGACACCGTCATCCCCGACCGGTCGGTGCCGAGGAGTGTCGAACGGTCCGTGCAGGAGCCGGCAGCGGTTGACATCGACCGCTTGTTCGCGGATCTGGCCGGTCCGGACGGGCTGACGAAGCATCGGGCCACGTTCGGACGTCGCGAGGTGATCCAGGCGATCTGCGAACGGCTCCCGTCCGGGGCGCCGGTCGAGTCGATCATCGAGTGGTCCGAGCAGTTCATCGAATCACCCCACAGCATCCTCCTCGCCGGTGAGCACCGGCCGGCGATCCAACGCCGCGACGGCCGGGCCGTCGTCGCGTTGACCGACCAGGCCCGCTTCAGCACCCCCGACATGCTGCGGGTTGAACACCGCCTCGTTGAACTCGCGTTGCAACCCCTCGCCCGTGAACACGGGATCGTGCCGCATGAACCGTTCGAAGCCGCCACCTCCACCACAGGCCTCAGCAACGAGCAGTACCGGATGGTGTTGCAGCTCACCGGATACGGCCACCACATCGACGTCATCGACGGCGTCGCCGGGTCGGGCAAGACCCACGCCCTCGGCATCTGCAACCGGCTGTGGACCGACGCCGGCTACCAGGTGATCGGTTGCGCGCTCGCGGGCAAAGCCGCCCGCCAGCTCGAGACCGACGCCCGGATCGCGTCGGTGACGATCGACCGGCTCCTCATCGACCTCGACCACCCACAACACGGCGGATTGCGTCCGAACTCGATCGTGGTGGTGGATGAGGCGGCGATGGTCGGCACCCGCAAGCTGCTGCGCCTCGCGGAGCACACCATGGTCGCCGATGCGAAGCTCGTGTTGATCGGCGACCCGTGCCAGCTACCGGAGATCGAAGCCGGCGGCGCGTTCGTCGGCCTTCGCGACCGAGTCACCCACACCGGCCTCCGTCACAACCGGCGTCAGACTGCGCAGTGGGAACGAGATGCGCTCATCGAGCTCCGCACTGGTGATACCGACGCGGCTGTCGACGCCTACCTCGACCGCGGCCGCATCACCGTCCTCCGTAGCAGCGACACCGCCCGAGAGCGGCTCGTCGACGAATGGGCCGGGGTCCGCGGCACCCAGTCGGCGATCATGCTCGCCAGCCGTCGCGTCGACGTCGACCACCTCAACCACCTCGCCCGTGAGCGGCTCCGTGCCGGTGGTGCCCTGGGCGGCGATGAGGTCGTACTCGGTGGGCGGGGCTACACGACCGGTGACCTGGTGCTGGCGTTGCGCAACGACGCCCGCCTCGGTGTGCTCAACGGCACCCGCGCCGTCATCGACCGCATCGACACCGACCACCGTTACGTCGACTGTCGCACCGAGACCCACGAACGGCTCCGGCTCCCGTTCCACTACGCCGAAGCCGGTGAGCTCACCCACGGGTACGCGATGACGATCCACAAAGCCCAGGGCGGCACCTATGACCGGTGCTTCGTCCTCGCCGGGGACCAGCTCACCCGAGAGTCCGCGTACACCGCCCTGTCCCGGGCCCGGGAGGGCACCGACGTGTACGTCATCTCCGACGACCCCCGAGCCGAGGACGCCCACATGCCCGAACACCGCGACCAGCCCATCGACGTCTTCCGCAACACCGTCCGACGCAGCCACGCACAGGAGATGGCTGTCGACGTCCAAGAACACGAACCCGACGACGGCGCCGGCATCGACATTGGGATGTGAGGTGGTCCCGTCGGAACGCCGGACGTGCTGCGTGCCGTACCCCGACGGGCTGCCTAAGGCCGAAGCTGGAAGAGAAGCAGCTTGAGCTGCTCGCGCAGGTGCAGGCCCTGAGCAACGGCGGTGTCGACATCGAGTTGGGCGAGCACGTCGGGGAGGAGGGACTTGAGCAGCTGGTCGATCTCGTCGACGTCGGCGGTAGCGACCGAACCGTCCCAGAACGCGGCGAGCATCAGACAGCAGCGGCCGAGTACGAGCACCGCACGGTCGCCGGTGTCTTCAACCCAGTGGACGCACTCCCACCAGAACTGCTCGAAGTCGCTGGGCGGGAACGCCGAACAACCATGATCAGCGAGGTACTGCAGACGCGAACGCGGGTCCACCACCCACCGGCTTGATCCCGAGGTCCCTGTAGGTAAATACCGGTGCGTACGGGACATCTTTCGATTCGAAGTAGGCCCGAGCGACTTCACCGCGGTCAACGAGCGTCACGGCGGCCACGACAGTTGCCCCAGTTGCCGTCACCTGCTCGTACGCCTGCTGGATCGACCCGCCAGTCGTCACGATGTCATCGACGAGCAAGACCGCTGACCCGCGACCGAGCCGTGCACCTTCGACCAGTTGGTTCGTCCCTCGGCCCTTCGCCTTCTTGCGGACGACGAACCATTCGCGGTCGTCGGCAAGGTACGCAGCGATTCCGTGTGCGAACTGGTCAGCTCCGAGCGTGAGGCCACCGACTGCGTCGTAGCGGATGCCGAGCAGCTCGATCGACTCGACGATTACCTGGCAGGCAAGCCGAAGGTCGCGGCCCTTGGCCAGCGCGTGCTTGCCGTCGATGAAGTCGCAGCTTCGTTCGCCTGAGGCGAGCTCGCGTGGCTCATCGAACTGGATAAGACCATGTTCCTTGACCACCGCGAGCAGCTCGGAGCGCCGCTTCTGGTACTCCCCGGAGTCGATGGCAGAGTCGGTCACAAGTGCACAGTCTGGTCCGTGGCCCCCGGTGGGAGCCATTCCGCTAGGCCCTTGAGACGACCACCGTACTCACTCGAGCTTGCGAGGGGCAGGACCCGACCGTGCGCCGACCGCATGAGGTGCGTCACCCGCCCACTCCCCAGATCCGGTCGTCGACGGCGCTGGCGGCACGGGAGTCGGATTCCTGGATCCAATGGGCGTAGATATTTGTGGTCGTCGACGGGTTCGAGTGCCCGACGCGGCCCGACACGCTCCGCAGCGGGATGCCGGCGTCGAGCAGCTGGGTCACCTGCAGGTGGCGCAGCCCGTGGAGGTGGACCCACGGCGGCAGCTCCATCTTGTTGCGCAGCCGGCTGAACGCCCGGGTCGCGCTCGACGGGTGCAGCGGTTCCAGACCGCCCGGCTCCGGAGCGAGGATGAATGCCTCCCGGCTCAGCTCGCTGCCACACAGCACGCGCACCTTGGCGTGGCGGACCCGGTGCTCGACGAGCCAGTCGAACGCGAACGACGACAGCGTCACCGTCCGGTGCTGGTGGGTCTTGGTGTCCTTCTCGTAGATCGTCCGGGTCTCACCGATCGCCGCCTCGATGCGAATCGTCCCGGCCTCCTCGTCGAAGTGCCGCCACCGCAGAGCGCACAGCTCACCGCGCCGGGCGCCGGTGTCGGCCGCGAGCACGAGGAGCGTGGCGAGCGTCGGGTTCGTCTCCTTCGCGGTGGCGACCATGGCCTTGGCCATCTCGATCGGCACCGGTCGCGGGTCCGACGTCGACTGCCGAGGCGGCCGGGCGTCGCGGGCCACGTTGGTCGGCACCCATCCCCACCGGCGGGCCTGCTCCAGCACCCGGCACAACAGGATGTGACAGCCCCGTACCGTCGAGCGGGCGTATCCCTTCTCGACCAGCGCGCCGTAGAAGCGGTCGAGGTGCTCGGCACGCAGGTGGGTGAGACGGCGATCGCCGAGCGCCGGCAGCACGTGGCAGTCCGCCGAGGTCCGGTAGTGGCGGATCGTCGTCTTCTCCAGGCCCTCGAGCACCGCTTGCCGCAGACCCTCCTCGACCGCGTCGGCCACGGTGCGCATGTTCACCGCCACCTGGCCGCGGTTCGCCTGGGTCAACAGCTCGGCCAGCGCGGCATCCGCCTCCCGGGCCGTCCCCTCGAACACCACCGACTTCTGCTGGCGCCTGCCGGTCAGTGCGTCACGGCCGGCGTCGATGCGCAGCTCCCAGGTGCCCGGACGTCGTCCCTTGCGCTTGCTCCCCTTCATGGGTTTCCTCCGTGTCTCAGGTCGTCCGTCCCACGGATCGGCGAGACGTTTGTGAGATTTCCGTGAGACACGGTGGGACGCGGTGTTGAACCCGGTTCTCAACACGGCCGAAACCCTTGCAATTGCAGGGGATCCGGCCGGTCTGAGTGGAGCCCGAGACCGGGGTCGAACCGGTGACCTGCTGTTTACAAGACAGCTGCTCTACCAACTGAGCTACTCGGGCGGGAGTGGCGGAGTTCGTGGGCGAGAACTCGTGCCGGTCCGTGCTGGGTGAGGCTATCGGTGCGCGGTCAGGCGTCGTGGGCCGGGCCGGGGCGGGCGTGTCGGCCCCGTGAGCGGGGTGCTGCGGTGTGGGGGCGCGAAGGAGCCTTGAGCGCCGGGGGTGGGGAGGTTAGGCGGCGATGGGGGGTGGGTCGCTGGTGTCGGGGCGGGCGTGCTGGTGGGCGGCGGCGGCGTTGCGGAGGGCGGCCCAGGTGGTGAGGTTGAGGAGTTGTCGGTGGCGGCCGACGGTGTGGGCGCGCTCGCGGAGCATGGAGTCGTCGAGGAGCCGGTTGCCGGACTCGGTGTCGTTGCGCCTCGCGTAGAGGCGATTGTGATCGGGGTCGCTGGGTGGGATGGGCCGGAGGTGTTCCTCGCGGTTGAAGCCGGTGGCGACGTCGTCGGTGGTCTGGTCGAGGCGGAGGCGGACGAGTCCGCCGCCGAGGGCGTCAGGGACGGTGTACTCGCCGTAGAGGCGCCATCCATCGCGGTCGTGGCGGCGCAGGAGCCGGGTGCGGGTGAGGGGGTGGAGGAGCGGGGTGCCGTCCACGGCGAGCTGGCGGGCGTGGGGGGCGCCACCGACGAGGTGAACCTCGATGCTGGCCGCCCCTGCCGCGCCGCGGACCGGCACGGCGGCGAGGAAGGTGTCGCGCGGCTTGCCGCCCTTTGCCTTGTGGACCCGTGCGATGGGGATGACGCCGTGGTGGGTGATGAGGTGGTGGAGGTGGGTGCCGCGGAAGGCGCCGTCGTAGACGACGGCCTGCGTGCCGGGCAGCAGCGGGAGGACACGGTCGAGGGCGTCGAGGGCGGTGGCGGCTTCGCCGCCTCGGGCCTTGGTGGGGGAGTGCTCGACGGCCAGGACGATGCGCTGGTTGCGGGCGTCGCCGCGGGTGGAGATCAGCACGTACTTGGTACCGAAGGCTTGGTCGCCACCGCCGACGACGTGCAGGCCGGCGTCGGGATCGGCGCGCTTCGTGCGGATCTCACCCGTGCTCTTGTCGACGGTGCCCCGTTGGTTGGGGCTGGTCTTGTAGCGCGGGGTGAGAACCTTGCCGTCGCCGGCGACGACACGGTCCGGTGCGGGGTGCGTCACCGAGCCCGTCCCGTCGGGGTCGCAGAGGCCTACGCGGACGGCGAGGCGGGTGGCGTGGTGGGTGAACGCCTCGGCGAGTTCGGCGCCTTGGGTGTCGTTGGCGGTGACGTACCGGTCGCGGAGGTAGCGGTAGTGGTGGCGTCGCATCGGTGCTTCGGGCAGCAGAACGCGTGCGTGTTTGATGGCGGCGCGGCGGATGAGGTCCCACCACTCCGAGTCGGTACAGGCGAGCTCGACCTCGACCTGGCGGGCGGACCCGAACACGGACACGAGCCCATCCCAGATGAGGGCGCAGATGAGCGGGTAGGCGCGTGGTCGCCCGCCGCGGGAGGGGTCGGCGTCACGGTCGGCGAGAGCTTCGAGGCGGGCCGCTGCGTCCCAGATGAAGTCGTCGTCGAGGAACGCCCGCACCGACGCGCGCAGCGACAGCCTCCCGACCGTCGTCGGGCCGGTCATGGTCCGTCCTGCCAGTCCCAGGCGATGAGCCGGGCCGCAGCGTCGAGGCTTCGGCAGCCGAGGAGACAGGCGGCGTCCTCGATGCGTCCGGACGCGTCGAACGCACGGCGGCCGGCCCACGCCCGCACCGATGCGAGCCCGAGGTCTGGTTCGTTCGTGAGCCGGGCGCGGGTGAAGAGGCGACGAAGGTTGGTGGAGATCGACGCCTGCCCGGCGTGGCGACGATTCGCGCCCGCGTACGTGAGCGACACGTCGACGCCGTCAAAGTGTTCGATCCGGCGTGCCAGCTGCGCGGCACCCCACTCGGTCAGTGGTACCTGCCGCGCGTTCGCCTGGTAGCAGCCGGGTAGTGACACCAGCCCGGTCGCGAAGTCGATGTCGGTGGCGGTCACCGCTGCGATCTCGGTCGTGACAGCGCCCGCCTCCGCGAGTGCGACGATCGACGGCTGCCGCGTCTCGGCCAATGTTGCCAACGACACCGCCCGCAGCACGTCCACCTCGTCGTCGGTCAACGGGCGCAGCGCGTCGACCGAACGCGACGGCAACACCAACGCCCACGTCGGATCCATCAACGACGTATCCAGGCTGTGCAGTACCCGGAAGAACACCCGCAACACCGACCGACGGTGATGCATCGTCGCCACCACCGGGGCGCCCCCACCCACCCCCGGTGCCGCCACGAAGCCGGCCGCGAGCTCCTCGGTCACCCTGTTCAACCGGTCGACACCATGGGCGCCCGCGAACCCGACGAACCGGTCCAACCCCTCCGCGGTCACGGCACAGGTGGACTCGCAGTACCCGACCTCCCGCATCCACGACACGACCAGCGCCGCCAGCTCGACGAGATCACCGTCGACGCGGGCGATCACATTCCCACCGGCCATGGCGGCCACGACGTCACGGAATTCATACACGCCGACATGATCGAGGCCAGGTGTTCCAAGAACGCTCGGCGCGACGAGGCGCGTACCATCAACCACGTCGGAGCCTCCTTGCAGGATCCGGCCAGGCCCCGGGCAGCGCCAACTGCGCCGGGGCCACTTCTGTATACGAGATGGACACTAGACGGCTTGTGTCCTGGTCGTCAACTACGCTCTCGATGTATGCGCGTGGACCCTCAAGACCTTCTGAACGCGAGGGAGGCGGCAGATCTGCTCGGACTTGCACACCGCGAGGCCATAGCTACGTACCGACGTCGGTACGACGACTTTCCAGCGCCCATACTTGTCAAGGGCACGTGCGTACTTTGGTTGCGTAGGGACCTGCTCGCTTGGTCGTCGAGCCGCAGGCCCCGAACCGGACGTGTTGCAGATCGACCATCGGGCACGTAACCCCGAGGTCGCTGGTTCACTCCCTGCCCTTGCCCATCACGAGCATCCCTCGCCACAGCACCGTCCGGGTTGGCCGTTTGGCCGTACTGGTCCTCCTGTGAAGCCGAGGCCGATCGGCATCACACGTCGCAGATCCGCAGTAGGTGCGACCAGAGCAACTCCGGATCGAGAATCGACCTGGAGTGAGTGATCCTCTGCCGGTTGCGAGGATGCGCACGCTTCTGGACTGGCTTCCTCCGGCCGCTCACCTGCGCTGCTGCACCTCGGAATCGATACCATCGGCACCCGTGGTGGGGGAGGCAGGTCAACATGGCTCGCAGGGCCGCGCTAACGCCACGCCCACGGCGTTCCTGGATCAGATCGCAGGCGGCGCACAGGTCGTCGTGCGCGACGAGGAGTGGCTGGTCCGCTCGGTGCAGGACACGCCATCGGACGGCCGCATGGTGCGTTGCACCGGCATCTCGTCGCTGGTTCGCGACCGCGATGCCACCTTCTTCACCACTCTGGACCGCATCGAACCGCTGCGCCCCGAGGACACGGTTCTGGTCCCGGACGAGACGCCGAACTACCGGGGCGCTCGACTCTACCTGGAGTCGATCATCCGCAAGACGCCGGTGCCGGCCACCGAGTCGCGGCTCACCGTCGCCAACGGCCAGCTGCTGAACGAGCTGCAGTACCAGCGCCGCGCCGCGGCCAAGGCGTTCGAGGGGCTGCGGCCCAGACTGCTCATCGCCGACGCGGTCGGTCTGGGCAAGACGCTCGAGGTCGGGCTCATCTTGTCTGAGCTCATCCGGCGGGGTCGCGGCGAGCGCATCCTCGTGGTCACGCCACGCCACATCCTCGAGCAGTTCCAGCACGAGATGTGGACCCGCTTCGCCATCCCGCTGGTACGCCTGGACTCCGAGGGCATCCAGCGGGTGCGGCGCCGCATCCCCGCCGGCCGCAATCCGTTCACCTACTTCAAGCGGGCGATCATCAGCATCGACACGCTGAAGAACGCTGGCCGCTACCGCCACCACCTCGAGGGCATCCGGTGGGACGCCGTCGTCATCGACGAGTGCCACAACGTGATGAACCGCAGCGCGGCTCGCAACCAACTCGTCCGGGTGCTGGCCCCACGGACCGATGCGCTGCTCATGCTGTCGGCGACCCCGCACAACGGCGACCCGGAGAGCTTCGCTGAACTGATCCGCCTGCTGGACCCGACGGCGATCGCCGATCCGAAGGCGGTCGAGCCGAAGAACATCGAGCACCTCTACGTGCGGCGCCACAAGGGCAACGACGAGGTCGCCGCTGAGGCAGGTCCTCGTTGGGCCGACCGTCTGCCCCCCACGCCGATCCCCATCGTCCCCACCCCAGCCGAGCAGGAGGTGTTCACCGAGCTGGCGGAGGTGTGGACGCACCCGCCCGAGGGAACCACGGCGCCGACGTCGGGCACGGGGGCGACACTGTTCCCGTGGACGCTGTTCAAGGCGGCACTCAGCTCGCACAAGGCGCTCGCCGAGACGGTCCGCAACCGCCGCAAGAACCTGCGTGGCCCCGGCGGGACGCTGGCCGACAGCGCCAAGGAGCCCGAGGACGCGGCGCTCGCCCGGCTCGAGGAGCTGGCCGACGCGGTCGCCGACATCGACGCCGCCAAGCTCACGACGCTCGTCGAGCAGCTGCGTGGCATCGGGATCGACGGCACGAGCCCGATGCGGTGCGTGGTGTTCTCCGAACGAATCGCCACGCTGAACTGGCTCGCCGATCAGGTACCGGATCAGCTCAGTCTGTCCAGGGACCAGGTGCGGGTGCTGCACGGAGGCATGGCGGACGTGAAGCAGATGGACGTGATCGAGGAGTTCGGCCTGCGGGAGTCGCCGGTGCGACTGCTGCTCACCGGCGACATGGCATCAGAGGGCGTGAACCTGCACCGGGAGTGCCACCATCTGATCCACTTCGACCTCCCGTGGTCGCTCATCACGATCGAGCAGCGCAACGGCCGCATCGACCGCTATGGCCAGGAGGAGCGCCCCGACATCCGCGCCCTCATCGTCACGCCCGACGCGGCCAGCGGTGACGTGCGGGTGCTGTCCAAGCTGCTGGAACGCGAGGATGCAGCTCACCGGGCCTTCGGCGAGTCGGGCCCGCTGCTGGGCCTGCACACCTCCGAAGCCGAGGAGGAGGCGATCACCCGATCGCTGCGTGACGGCATCGATCCGGATCAGGCCATCCCCGAGCAACCCGGCGACGGCTTCGATTTGTTGACCCTGCTCACCAAGGGCACCGGGACCGAGCCAGTGCAGGAGGCCGATCTGCCGTCGCTGTTCGATTCGACGTTCGACTTCGTCGCCGAGTCGTTGCAGGTCGCGGTCGACGACCACACCCCGCTCGACGTCCGCACCGACCCGTCCGACCCGACCTTCCTGTCCATCGCCACCCCGCCCGACCTCGCCCGCCGGCTGTCCGCGCTCCCGCAGTCGTACCTGGCCGAGCAGGGGCTGACCGAGCGGATCAAGGTCACCGCCGATCGAGACGTCGCCCAACGCAGACTGGACGTCGCACGAGCCTCGACCGACTCGACCTGGCCCGACGTCGCGTACCTGTCGCCGCTGCATCCGCTGCTGGACTGGCTGGTCGACAAGCTGCTGGTCCTGGTCGGCCGCAACCAGGCCCCGGTGATCCGCGCAGCGGTCGACGAGCCGACGTTCTGCGTGCAGGGCCTGTGGTCCAACGGTCAGGGCCGGCCGCAGCTGGTCGAGTGGCTGGCCGTGACGCCGCAGGCCGACGGCGGGCACCGCATCGCCGACCTGTTCCAGGAGCTGCGTCGAGCCGGTGTCGGCCCCGGCATGCCGAATACCGGCGAACCGATAGACCTGACGCCGCTCACCGACGCCCTGGCCGGCGTGGTCGAGGCCAGCCGGGCGGAGCTCGGGCGGCGACGAGCGGAACACGACGCCCAGGTGGAGGCGCTGCTCGCTTCGCCTGCCGAACGCCTGGACGACTGGGTGGCGCAGTCCACGCAGCTGGCCCTAGAGCTCGACGACCGGCGACGGAACCAGAAGGAACGCCAGGTCGACGAGGTCCGGCTCGACACCGAGCAGCTCATCGACTCGTTGCGCACGACGGGCGACCCGATGATCCGGGTGGTCGCCGTGCTGGTCCCCAACGGTGCTGCCTGATGATCGACAGCATCACCAACCGCGCCGAGTTCTTCTCGGACCACTACCTCAACGCCCGCCTCGGCGCCGATCTCAAGGACCTGCGAGAGGACTGGGACGAGGCCGAAGGCAAGGGTGAACACACTGCACGCCTCGGTCTTCGGTCGGCGCCAAAGGAGTTCTTCCCAGCACGGGCTGCCGTGGTCGAAGCAGCGAAGGGCGGTAGCAGCGCTGCTGCTGCAGAACGGCGGGCCGACACCACTCGGGCGCTCAACGACGTGGTGCTCCACGCACTCGGCTTCGCGCTCGCCGCAGACAGCGGTCGGACGACGCTGGAGCTGCCTCGGGCAGGCGGCACCGACACCCTGCTGGTACCGGTGGCCGCACATGTCGAGGCGCCGACCGGCCTACTGCTCGTCGCGCTGGACTGCGCGGTAGCCAGCGACGTCGACGAGCTGTTCGACACGACGCCGCCCCATACCAGCGGCCACGACGGCACCGATGTGGCAGACGACGCCGGCCTGCTGCTCGACCCGATCACCCGTGACGGCGGCAAGCACGCGATCTCCACTGCTGCGGACGCACCGGGCGAGCTGTTCTCGGTCGACGAGGCGCCCCGCTTCGTGCTGCTCTGCGCGGGTACCACGCTGCTGCTGGCCGAGCGGTCGAAGTGGGCGGAGGGCCGGTTCCTGGCCGTCGACCTGGACGCCGCGCTCGAACGGGCAGACACGACAGCACGCGGCGAGCTCGAGACGATCGCCGCGCTGTTCTCCGCCGACGCGATCGTCCCGGGCCGTCTCGGCGACGAGAATCAGGCCACCTCCGTGCTCGACGACCTCACCGAGGCGTCGCAGAAGCACGCCATCGGCGTCTCCAAGGAGCTGCGCGACGGCATGCGCCACAGCGTGGAGATCCTGGCCAACGAGGTGATCGAGCAGCGCCTGGCCGAGAGTCGCCGACGCCACGACGTCCGCTTCGCCGGCGACCAAGTCGACCCGAGAGCGCTCACCACCCAGTGCCTGCGCTACCTCTACCGGCTGATCGTGCTGCTCTACGCCGAATCACGGCCGGAGCTCGGCGTGCTCCCCGTCGATGATGACGCCTACCAGGCCGGCTACTCCGTCGACCGGCTGCGTGAGCTGGTGCTGGTCGACCTGGCCGACGACCACGCTCGCACCGGCAGCCACTTCCAGGAGTCGTTGGAGGTGCTGTTCCGCCTGGTGAACGAGGGCAACCACACAGAGAACGCGCAGTTGAACCTGCTGGCCGAAGGCGAGCCGTCCCGCGAGGACTACCTGGAGTTCCCCGGACTCGACGCCACTGTCTTCGACCCGACCGCCACTCCGCTGCTCGACGACATCACGCTGCGCAACGAGGCGTTGCAGCGGGTGCTGCACCTGCTCATGGTGTCGCCGGGCAAGCGCAGCAAAGATCAGGCCGGGTTCATCTCGTACGCCGAGCTGGGCATCAACCAGCTCGGCGCGGTCTACGAGGGCCTCATGGCCTACACCGGCTTCTTCGCCGCCGACGACCTGTACGAGGTCGCCAAGAACGGCGACCCCTCCGACGGCACCTGGATGGTGCCCGTCACCGACGCGGACCAGTACCCGCCAGAGGTGTTCGTCGCCCGCACCGACGACGACACCGGCGTCACCGACCGCGTGCGCCACCCTAAGGGCAGCTTCGTCTACCGGCTCGCCGGCCGGGACCGGCAACGCTCCGCCAGCTACTACACGCCCGAGGTGCTCACCAGCTGCGTGGTGCGCCACGCGCTCGCCGAGCTGTTGGGCACCGACGACCACGCCCGGATCCCCGGCGGATCGGCCGGCATCATCGAGGCCAAGGAGATCCTGGACCTGACGGTGTGCGAGCCCGCGCTGGGCTCAGGCGCGTTCTTGAACGAGGCGATCAACCAGCTGTCCGCCGAGTACCTGAAGCGCCGTCAGGACGAGCTGGGCGAGGTGCTCGACGCCGAGCGCTACCAGCGTGAGCTGCAGAAGGTGAAGGCGCACTTCGCCCTGCACCAGTGCTACGGCGTCGACCTGAACGCCACCGCGGTCGAACTCGCCGAGGTGAGCCTGTGGCTCAACTGCATGCACCCAGGGCTGAAAGCGCCGTGGTTCGGCCTGCAGCTGCGCCGAGGCAACAGCCTCATCGGGTGCCGGCGAGCGACGTGGAGCACCGAGCAGCTCTTCGGCAAAGCGCCCGGCGGAGGGGTGTGGGCACGCGACAAGTCGACCGCCACAAGGCCCGTGCTCCCGCCGACCGATCGGCCACTCGCCGAGCCGTTGCCGAGCGGCCAGGTGCACCACTTCCTGCTGCCGGGCCACGGGTGGGGTGCCGTGTCGGGCCGCAAGGAGGCCAAGGAGTTGGCGCCTGAGGCTGCCAAGTCGCTGGCCGAGTGGCGCAAGGCGATCCTGACGGCACCCACCGAGGGAGACGCCGAGCGCCTCCTCGCGCTCGCGAACGGCGTCGAGCGTCTCTGGACCGACGCGGCCAACGTGCTCGACACCCTGCACCGACGGATGCGTCGACCGCTCGGTCTCTACGGGGCCGACCACGATGCCGGTGCGCCCGACGACGATCGCCGCACCGCCGAGTCAATCCTCGCCAACCCCGACTCGGCCCTCGGCCGGCTCCGCTTGGTGATGGACGCGTGGGTCGGACTGTGGTTCTGGCCGATCGACGCCGCGGCCGACGGTGGGCTTGTGTCGCCACCGAGTTGGCGCCACTGGCTCGACGCGCTCGAAGCGATCATCGGTCCGGAACCGACGACGCCGTCAGGTCAGCTGGATCTGTTCGAGGATCTCAACACGCTCGCTGCGGTCGAGCAAGCGAGGGCTGAAGAGCGCGGCTCGGTTGACCAAGTGGCCGAGCAACACCTCTGGCTCCCAGTCGCTCGCGACCTGGCCCGGCGCGAGGCGGCTTGGCACTGGGAGCTGGAGTTCGCCAACGTATTCCGCAACGGCGGCTTCGACCTCCAGGTCGGGAACCCGCCCTGGGTGCGGCCCACCTGGCAAGACGACTTAGTGCTAGCGGAGGTCGACCCTTGGTGGGGGGTTACAGATAAGGCTCCTGAGCAGGTGCGCAAGCAACGACGATCCACGGTGCTAGACCGGCCCGCGGCTCGTTCGGCGTACGTAGCCGAAATCGCTTCGGCCGAGGGTCTCGTATCGACGGTGGGGTCGTCTCAGCTGCGACCCGTGCTCGCCGGAGTGCAGACCAACCTCTACATGGCATTCATGGACACGGCCTGGCGGCACGGATCAAGCCGTGGCACGACCGGACTACTGCACCCCGAGAGCCACTTCGTCGACCCTGATGCCGGACAGCTCCGGACGCAAGCCTACGGCCGGCTTCGCCGCCACTACAGCTTCATCAACGAGATCATGCTGTTCGAGGACATTGGACACCCGGTCTGGTACGGCATCCACGTGTACGCGAGTCGGACTAATCCTCAGTTTCTCCAGATCGGCAGACTGCTTCACCCCTCGATGGTTGACGGCTCACTCGAACACAACGGAACCGGGACGACTCCCGGAATCCAGTACTCGTCAGGGGGCTGGGATCTGCGGCCTCATCGTGATCGCATCGTCACGATCGACCTCGGCGTGTTGTCCGATTGGGCGCGCTTGTTCGATGAGCCTGGAACACCGGTCAAGCAGGCCCGCCTGCTGCGGCCAGTCACCCGACAGGACCTAGCCGCACTCTCTTCACTGGCCGATGCGCCCACCCGGCTGGCCGACCACTCGTACTCCTGGACCGCTGGATGGCACGAGAAGGGCGCGAAGACGGATGGATTCATCGAGTGGCGCACCGGGGTGCCACCGTCGTGGGACGAGGTGATCCTGCAAGGTCCGCACTTCACGGTGGCCACGCCGTTCGCCAAACAGCCGAACGAGAACTGCAAGAGCAAGGGCGACTACAGCGAATGGGACCTGGAGTCGCTACCCGAGCGGGTGATCCCTCGCACCAACTACCAACGCGCCTGCGACCGCGACACCTACGACGCCAACCTCGCCCACTGGAAGGGCCGGCCGCTCACGTCCATGTTCCGGCACGTACACCGAGAGATGACGCAGCCCGGTCTCGAACGGTCAGTTCAAGGAGCGATCGTTCCGCCGGGCACCACACACATCCACGCGTGTCTGACCTACGCGTTCACGGACCTTCCGACGCTTGGCCGATGGTCCGGACTCCTCGCCTCCATCCCTGTCGACTACATGTTCAAGGTCTCCGGTTCGGGTCACGTGGCGGAGCACCAGCTGTCGAAGTTGCCCTTCCCGAACGAGCACCCACTCGACCAGGCCCTCCTCCTCCGCACATTGCGACTCAACTGCCTAACCGCTGACTACGCACCACTGTGGGACGAGCTGTTCGACTCGTCGTGGACCGACGACGCATGGACCGCCGATCCTGACTCGCTCTGGGGTGGCGTGCTTGCACGGGTGCCTCTCGGCGAGGTGAAGCCGGAATGGACCATGGCCACGCCGCTCCGTCGTGACGCCGAGCGCCGCATGGCGCTGGTCGAGCTCGATGCCATCGCCGCCATCATGTTGGGCCTGACCGCCGAGCAGCTATGCGCGATGTACCGGACCCAATTCGCGGTGCTGCGCAAGTACGAGTACGCGATGGCCTTCGACCAGGAGGGCCGCAAGGTCTGCCAACACCACCAGTCCGCCGGCTACCGCCAGGCTCAGCTCCAGCAAGAGGCGAAAGACGGTGAACGTGACAAGCGCTGGAAGAACGTCTGGCAGATGGTGCTCGACGAGGAGGAACACCCCGGCTCGGTCGACTGGGAAGGCCCCTTCACCCCGCCGTTCGTCCGCCCCGACCGCGAAGCCGAGATGACCCGGGCATACGACGTATTCGCAGCGAGGCTGTGACCATGCCAATCGAGTGCGAATTCTCCGAGACCTCCTTCGCCTTCGCATACACACGCGAGGCTCTCGATCTCTGGGGTCCAGCAGGAGCGGTTCCCTCGTTTCCCAGCACCTACGCGGAGGGTGCGCTCGGATACGACGTCCAGCTGACCCAGACACAGCCACTTCGCTTCTACTTCGCGCAGTTCAAGCTGTCCGAGCAGATACACGGCTTCAACGGGAAGCTCCGGGACGATCTCGGCCTGCCCTACTTCCAGTTCAAGCTCCGCAAGAAGCCATCCATGCAGCACCGCCTCCTGGTGTCCCTGGAGAGCATCAGCCCCTTCAACGCGGTCGAGTACGTGGCTCCGCGCTTCACATCTGGAATCGAGCTCCAGCGGTTGGCGGCCTCGAAGTCTGTCGTCGCCGCCTCCATCAGGGTTCGCCCAAGTGAGATCGCGGTCCACGTACCGAACGCGTATGACGGAGCTACGCACTACGTCGGCGACAACGGCAAAGAGACCTGGGCGGCATCCGAACCCAGAAGGATCGAGACCCCGAACATCGGGGACCTTCGCTTCGCCGACGGACCGGCTTCATCTCCGAACCGCGAGTGGGCGGACGATGTACTCGGTCAGCTTGAAGGCCTGCTCGACGAGGTTGACGAGCAGCGGGCGGAGTCGGCAAGACAGCGACGAAGGCCACCTGGCGGCGTCTCACCCTTCCTCGAGGTGGCTTCGTTCTGTCGCGCCTATCTCGGCGGCGAGCTCATCCCGATCACCGGATCCGAGCCCGAGCAGGACGCATGACCTCGAGGATCGCCCACCGACCCACCAGTCGCCGGCGTCGACCCTCGCGACCGGGTTCTCGCCGGCTCGACTGGGCAGGATTGACATCACCTGAGGAGACAACGTCATGAAGGCCGACACGGTCGAACTACTGGGCCTCTTCGACAAGGAAGTCCGGTACCTCGTCCCGCTCTACCAGCGGAACTACAAGTGGGACGTCTCCGAGCACTGGGCGCCGCTGTGGGATGACATCCGTTCGGTCGCGGGCGACCTGCTCGAGTTCGGCGAGAGTCCCGAACTTCCGGATCACTTCCTCGGTGCGATCGTCGCCGAACAGCAGCCCGTGTTCGGTCGCGACGCCCTTGCTCTGCACGTGATCGACGGCCAGCAGCGCCTCACCACGCTCCAGCTGTTCCTCGCGGCGCTGCACCACGTGGCAGCGGGCCGCGGTTGGGAGTCCGACGCCGACTACGTCGCCGGGCTCGTCCGCAACAAGCCGGCAGTGGTCAAGGACCGAGTGGCCCACAAGTACAAGGTCTGGCCGAACGTGGCAGACCGCACGGGCTACCTGGCTGCAATGGAGGCCGGCGGTGGCACGTCCCGTCCCGAGCGCGCCGTCCGCTACTTCATCGACGCCATCGACGACTGGCTCGACCGCGGTGACCCCGATGACCCCCTCGACGATTCCGACTTCACGCCCGAGCAACGGATGGACGCGCTGATCACGGCGATCACCCGGCACCTGAAGCTCGTCAAGATCGACCTGGAGACCGGCGACAACGCCCAGCTCATCTTCGAGACGCTCAACGGACGCGGTGAGCCGCTCACCGATGCCGACCTCATCCGCAACCACCTCTTCCGTCAGGCAGACGACGACGGAGACGACGTCGAATCGCTGCACGAGCAGTACTGGCGTCCGTTCGAAGCAGACCGCTGGTCCGAACCGATCGCCCATGGGCGACATCAGCGGGAACGCCTGCACATGTTCGTCAACCACTGGCTGTCGATGCGCCTGCGCGACCAGGTGCCGGCCAGCGCGATCTTCACCGATTTCAAGAAGTACCTCGCCATCCCCGGACGCACGGCCCAGGACGTCGCGGCCGACCTCGCGCGCTACGGCGCGACGTTCGACTCGTTCGACTCGTTCCCGCCGGACAGCCGAGAGTGGTGGTTCTTCCGTCGTCTCAACGAGATGGACCTCATCTCGGTCTTCCCAGTGCTGCTCTACCTGTTTGGCCTCGAGGGCGACCTCGCTCCCGAGCGGCGCTTGCGTGCGCTAGTCGCGATCGAGTCGTTCCTCGTCCGGCGACTGGTCGCACGGGCATCGACCCGCAGCTACACCGCCGTGTTCAGCTCGGTGCTCAAGGCAGCTGCGGACGGCGACGCGGCCACTGCCGACGACCGAGTGGTGGCTGCGTTGGCCGCAGGTAGCGCCGACGTCGACCGCTGGCCAGATGACGAAGAGCTACTCGGCGTCGTGCTGACCACGAACGTGTACCGGCTGAAGCAGAGCCGCTTGAAAATGGTGCTCGAAGGCATCGAACGGCAGATGGCCGAGGGCGGCACCACCGAGCAGGTCTCCCTCGGCCACTCGATGTGGATCGAGCATCTGCTGCCTCAGTCGTGGGAGGGCGCCGACGGGTGGAGCCTGCCGGACGGGATCGCCGACCCGACAGAGGCCCGGCTCGAGAGGAACCACCTGTTGCACACGCTCGGCAACCTCACCCTCACCACGTCACGGCTCGATATCCAGCTTTCGAACCTGCCGTGGCCCGAGAAGGTCGAGCGTCTTGGAGCGAGCACGTTGCTGATCAACCAGCGCGTCCGCACCAACTGGCCCGCCGGGTGGAGTGAGGCCACGATCCAGGAGCGCGGACATGAACTCGCGCACCTGATGGCTGGCGTCTGGCCCTCGGCCGCGGCGCTGGGAGCCGACACGACAGCGACGACCTGAGCAGTCCGTCGATCGGACACTGAAGGATCACGGCGCACGGGGAAGTGAATGGCAAAGCGGTTCAGCTGGGAGGCGGCTCCCGCGTGGGTGATGCGAGGGATGCTCGAGCATGCGTACCTCTCGAACGGCCAGGACGAAGAGGTTGACGCCCTCCGTCGCCTCACGAAGAGCCAGCTCGTCGTGCAGGCGCGATCGGCGCTCGGGGAGCCACCGCGGTCACGCTTCTTCGACCCTTCCCACAGGGAGATGTGCGACTGGCTCCGCCGGACGTGGCTCCCCAAGGCCAGCGACTCGGCGGTGCTGGAGCTCGCCCAGATGGTGCAGGCCGGATTGGGCGGGGAGCCCGCCCGGAAGCGACTCCGGTCCAAGAACGGTCGGGTGAAGTTCCTCCAGGAGCGAAACGTCACCGTCAACCTGATGGCCAACATTCGCACCGCGTTCCTGGCGTCGTATCGAGTCGACGGCAAACCAGGTTCGCCCTCCTCGGGAAGCACGGCTCGTAGGTCATGGATCCCGCTCGTCGGAGAGGACGCTCCCGAGCGCGCGCCGTACGCGCACCAACTCGACGCCTGGCGCTCGCTCGATGGCGCTGCTGTTCCGATCCGAGGCGTCGTCGTCCTGCCGACCGGTTCAGGGAAGACCGACACGATCGCGATCTGGCTGCTCGACCGGATGCAGGAGAACCCCAACCTCCGCGTCCTGTGGATCGCCCACCAACAGGAGCTGGTCGACCAAGCATTGCGCCGCTTCCAGAACCTGGCGCACACGCTCCCGGTCGACTTCAAACGACGTGCCCGGTCCATCCACTCCGCGGGTTCGTCGTCGTCCACGCTCGGCGACCAGGAGATCGACGTCGCGGGCATCACGATCCAGTCGCTGAGCCGCTTGCTCGAGTCCAGCCCGACGACGATCGACGCGTTCCTGAGTCGACCGACGTATGTGGTTGTCGACGAGGCCCACCACGTCGGTTCGGATTCGTACACCAAGGTCATCGAACGCGTGAGCGCGCACTCGAGCTGTCGCGGCATCGTCGGCCTCACAGCGACGCCGTACCCCACCAGTGCCAGGGCGACGGCACGGTTTCACGCCACGTTCCCGTCGACATTGCTCGAGGTCAGTCGCGAAGCGCTGACAGCCCAGGGCATCCTGGCCCGGCCTCGACTCCAGATCATCGACACCGGCACGCGAGTGCTGCTGAGCGGAACGGAACGGGAACAGGCGATTGCCGCAGACCTCCCGCCGGCAGCCCTCAAGAAGCTGCAGCAAACCGACCGCGACGCACTGCTCGTCCGGACCTGGCAACGAGATCCGCAGACGTGGGGGAAGACGCTGGTCTTCGCCACGAGCATCGACCACGCCGACCATCTTCGGGACCTCTTCGCTGACGCTGAGGTTCCCTGCCGATCGCTCCACAGTCGATCGGTCGATTCCGCCGCCCACACCCTCGGCTGGTTCCGCGCAGAGACCAACCCGTGCGTCCTGGTCTCGGTCGGCATGCTCACCGAAGGCGTGGACCTCCCAGACGCTCGCACCGCGTTCCTCGCCCGACCGACCACCAGCCGGATCTTGATGCAGCAGATGGTCGGCCGCGTCCTACGTGGTCCCACCGCCGGCGGCGACGCCGAGGCACACCTGGTGTACCTGCGCGACCGCTGGGAGAACTTCGGCGATGTGCTCGAACCACCCGAGGTGATCCCGATGGATCCCCCCGAGCCAACAGGCGGGCGGACCGAGGGGCCGTTGCCGCCGGTGGTCAGCGACGACGGCACCGCGCTACCGCCCGAGGCGGTGGCCGTCGTCGAGCGCCTGATGGCCCAGGCGCGGCGATCTGCGGTGTTGGACGACGATGATCCCGACAACGACCGGAGCCTCGACCCGCAGCTCACGGCATCGGCACTGGCTGGGTACTACGACCTGGGGGACCGCAAAGTCCCGGTGTTCGAGCACCAGCGCGACGGCTTCAACGACCTCCTCGACTGGGCCGATGAGGCGCTGCAGGGCTACGGGCTGCTCACGTTCTTCGACGGAGAACCGCCTCCGTTCCCGACGCGTCGATCGCTGCGGGAGCTGATCGAGTACGCCCGGGAGTTCGAACGGCCTCAGTTCGTGAAACTGCACGCGACGATCGGGCCAGACGGTGCAGCCGACGCCGTGATCGCAGCGGGACCCATCTCGCTCGACGAGCGACGACGCCTCATCCGACACCACTTCGAATCGAGCCTCAACCGTCAGGCCTGGGCGTCGTTCAGCCACTTCGAGCAAGCGGTGGATGCCTTGATCCGTCAGCGACTCGACGGCGTACGCCCGTTCGACCCAGAGCGACTTCGTTACGCATCAACTGGAACCGAGCGGCTACCTCGCCGGCGGAGGCCGCTCAAGCCGATCGTGAACGAAGCTGTGAAACAGGCACGATCGCTCCTGCCTGCAGAGATCGGCGATCGACTCACCAGCCCGCCGCCCGTGTACTGGACACGTCGAGTCGTGACCGCCACGTGGGGCCACTGGACCATCGCCTTGGGCAAGAAGGGCGCCGGTCGGCAGCAGATCCGCATCAACCGGCTGTTGCGCACCAACTCGAAGCACTTCTCCGACGAGGCGGTCGGCTACCTCGTGTACCACGAGCTGCTGCACCATCTGCTTCCCGGCCAGGGTCACGACGCGGAGTTCCGGATGCTCGAGCAGCTCTGGCCCGGCGCACCACAGCTGGACCTGGAGTTCGACACCCTGCACGAATACTGGGACCTCGACCCGAAGCGGTACACCCGGGATGTCGGCGGCTCTCGGGACGTCGAATGACCACCAGCGGCAGCGTCAGCGACGCCGCCAGGGCACCTTCTGCTTGACCGCACCGAGGGTGTCACCGATCTGGTCGCCCATCGTCAGCTCAGCCAACGCCGGCGGGGGTGGTGGAGCTTCCAGACCCAGCAGCTCCATCTGATCGCGGTAGGCATCCAGCACATCCGCCAGCCCTGAACGTAGCGTCGTCGCGTCACGGCGCATCGCGCCCTTCACCCGGTCGAGCAGGTTCGCCGACGCACCCACGCCGAGATAGGCATCGAGCCGACGAGCGAGCACGACCAGCTCGTGATGGCGGCCTCGCGTCTCGGCGAGGAACGCCTCCGTGCGGCTCTCGAGCTCCTCGGGGTGCTCCTGGGCGTCGTGCAGCAGCTGCAGGCCCTGCCACCGAGCCAGGGCGACCTCCGCCTTCACCAGGTTCACGAACTGCCGGGCCAAGCCGTCGTCGCGCACCATCCCGGTGAGCTCCTTGGTTCGGGTCGCGACGGGCCGTTCGGGGTCGAGCGCTGCGCTCAGGTTCGACAGAGCCGACCACGTCCGCTTCTGGAAGTCCCGCACTCGCGGCTCGATCGTGGTGAGCCGCTGCCACTGCGCCGGCTCGAGCTCGTCGCGGCGACGGGTCCGCTCGGTCACCTCGGCCAGGATCTCCAGGTTGGTGTCCAATCCGGCTTCGAGCTCGAGGCGGCGGTCGGCCAGCAGCTCGTCGAGACGCTCTTGGACCGCGACGAGCTTCTTCTCGATCGACGCCATCTGCTGCTGCATCGCGACGGCTGCGAGCACGTTCGGCACGGCTGTGGCAGCCACTCCCATCCGACCGAGGTCCTGGAACCGGATCTGTCCCAACCACCGTCCGTTGGACGCGTCGCGGACCACTCCCAGGAACGAGCCGTCACCTCCCGGGACCAGCCTTCCCTTCTGGATGAGCTTTGAAGACTCCTTCGTGAGCATCACGACCCGGCCCGACATCGCCGCCTTCGCCACCGCCGGCAGTGCCGCAGCACCGGTCCGGAACGCGGTCACCATCGGGCTCGGCACCGGATCCCCAACGCGACCGAGCGCCTCCAGGTCAGCCTGGGCACCGAATGCCACAACCTGACGATGGCCGATCGGCTGCACCACCACCGTGTTCCCTGCGGGTGGCACCTCGGCGAGCTCGGGCAGAACGCCGCCGTCGCCGGATGTCAGCTGTGGGACGTCGATCGGGGCTGCAGTCGCTGCTGCCTCGACCCAGACCGCCTCGAGCGCGGCCCGCTCGTGGTCTCTCCCATCGAGAGCACCGTTGCGCACCGCCGCGGTGGCCAGCACGACCAGCGATGGATCTGGCGTCGCCCGGTGGAAGGTCTCCCACGCGGTGCGACCGGCCAACACGACCACCTGCAGGTCTGGGAGCAGACCCAGCAGCTCTCCGAGCAGCGGTGCGGCATCGACGGTTGCCGACTTGTCACCGCTCGCTCGACGGAGCTCCCGCAGGTTGACGGGTACGGCGTTCCACACGACCAGCAGCGACCGATTGAGGCCTGCCGCACGGGCGGCGCGGAGAGAGTTCTGCGACCGCTGCGACGGTCCGTCGAGCGACACGAAGCCCGACCCGCCGGTGCTGTAAAGGTCTGCCGGAACGGGCTCGTCGCCGAGCCACAGGAGTCGGGCACGCGCTCCACCGTCGGCAGGGTCGAACCACGGGACTTCGCTCCCGTCCGGCAACCGATCGCGCAACGACTGCACCCAACGGTTCAGCGGTTCGACGTGCGGGTCGAAGATTCGATTCCGTCGGGCCGCCAGCCCGACAGGGTCCGACGCCACGAACTCCGTTCCGGGTTCTCCCCCCATGAGTTGGAGAGTGTAGGAGCCGTCGCACGAGGCGAGCTCCTCACGACCCCACAAGCCTGGGAGCCGACGCACCGCTCGATGACGAGCGGATCTCGGGGCTCGGAACGTCACACCGCCCCCGTACGGTCGGTGAGGAACGGAAGGGGGCCTCAGATGGGTGAGATGATCGTGGTGACGTGCGACGGCTGCGGTCTGCACGAGCAGCACAGCGTGGGCATCGGCATGATGGGCGTCGCGCACCGGCTGTGTGTCTGCCCGTCGTGTCGATCGTTCCGCGAGCAGAGCTGGAACGAGCTCGAACACGAACCGGCGCCTCCGTTGGTGTGTTCGAGCTGCGCCAGCCCCGTCATCGAGGTGACCGCCGACCGACTCGACCGGCCACGTCGCGGACGGCTCGCGAAGCTGATCGCGCAGGCAACCGAGGATCAAGGCCGGGACGGAGCCGAGCACCCACCCTTTACCGACAGGGCACATGGAGCCCCGTGTCCACGGTGTGGCCACGGACTCGAGGTCCAGCTCTACGGGGTCTGGGACTGACCAAAATCGGTGGTCACCGAGCTCGGTCGAAGCTCTTCCTGTCATGACGGGTTCGATGCAGGCGCCGCCGGCTGCGCTCCCACGGATCGGTCGAATCGAACCGATACCCTGCAATCGGTGAGGAGGATGGTCCGGTGATCCCGTCGCTCGTCGCGGGCGAGGTTCGCAGGGCCCTGGTCGACTACCTCGCGACCACGTTCGGGCTGTCCGACGACGACGTCCGTGACGCCCTGTCGGAGTTCCTCACCGATCCGACGACCGGGATCTTCCGGGGCCCGTTCCTGCGGGTGCGAACCCCATTCCGGTCGGTCGACGACGGCTGGACCTCGCCCTTGGGTTGGCTCCCCGAGTGGTTCAGTCCGTACGTCCACCAAGCGGCTGCGTTCGAGCGCCTCTCCACGCTTGCCGGCCAAGCTCCCCAACCGACGCTCGTCACGACGGGCACCGGCTCCGGCAAGACCGAGTGCTTCCTCATGCCGGTGCTGGACCACTGCGCTCGCTCCCGCGACGTCGGCCAGAAGGGCATCAAGGCGATCGTCCTGTACCCGATGAACGCCCTCGCCTCTGACCAGGCGGGACGTCTTGCCGAGCTGATCAGCTCCGAGCAGCGGCTCGCCGGGCTCCGCGCCGGCATCTACGTCGGCGACAACGGGAGCCACGCCGACATGGGGGCCGACCATGTGATCGACGACCGCCATGCGCTGCGTGACGACCCGCCCGACATCTTGCTGACCAACTACAAGATGCTCGACTTCTTGCTGCTGCGCCGAGAGGACCGGCCGCTGTGGGTCACGACCGGACCCGACAGCCTGCGTTATGTCGTGCTCGACGAGTTCCACACCTACGACGGCGCGCAGGGCACCGACGTGGCCATGCTGCTGCGGCGCCTCGGCGCGACCCTCCGCCTCGCCGTGCCGGGCGCGCCCCTGGGCCCGGCGGCACCGGTCGCCACCTCGGCGACGCTCGGTTCCGACGCCGGGGCACTGGTCGACCTGCGCGACTTCGCCGGCAAGGTCTTCGGCGTCGACTTCGCGGCGGACTCGGTGATCGGCGAGACACGGCAGTCGATCGACGAAGCGTGCCTCCCCGTCGATCCGATGCTTCCCCTGCCATCGCCGTACGAGATCGTCGACCTCGATGTCGACGACGGCGACGCGATCGCCGCCGCGTTCTGCCGTCGATCACCTGACGAGCCGGTTCTGTCAGATCCGGTAGAGCTCGGCGAGCGCCTGCTCGCCCATCCGCTCACCAGGGCCGTGCTCGCAGCGGTCAGCGACCGTTCCCGACCGCTCACTCAGACTGCGGCGGAGGTGGCGGCCCTGTCGCCGGGCTGGGCCGACGTCCTCGATGAGGACGCCGACGTCGTTGGGGGTGCGCTCACCCGCTTCCTGGCGCTGTTGTCGATCGCTCGCCGTCCGGTGGGCGGCCGCGAACGACCGCTGTTCAGCATCGAGGCGCAACTGTGGATCCGCGAGGTGACCCGACTCCTGCGCGCGGTGCAGCACCAGCCTGAGTTCAGCTGGCTGGACAGCCCCGGGCTGGCCACGTTGGTCGAGCCCGACGAGGTCGAGTCGCCCATGCCAACGGTGGACCTGCCGGCGGTCAGCTGCCGACGCTGCGGTCTCAGCGGCTGGATGGCCACGACGACGGAGATCTCGGGCACGCTCAACATGAACGCGGCGGCCGTGCACGAGGCGGCGCTGCGCCGGTCGCCGGCCATTCGGGTGATGCTCCGAGCGCTCGAGGGCGACGAGGGCGTCCTCCACCTCGATCCGCTCGGTCGGCAGCTCCTCGATTCGCCGGCCGAAGGAACGGTGCCCGTCCACGTCACCCCGAGCGAGGACCAGGCTCGGCGTCAGACGTGCCCCGCGTGTGGCGAAGCGAACGCCGTGCTGTTCATCGGCCTGGCGGTTGCGTCGCTGGCGTCGGTCTCGATCACCACGATGTTCGGCTCTGACCACGTCACGCCGGACGAGCGCAAGCTCCTGGCCTTCACCGACTCCGTGCAGGACGCGTCGCACCGGGCTTCGTTCTTCGCCGGACGCACCCACCGCTTCAACACGAGGTCGCTCATGGCCGGCGCCCTGCGCGAAGCGGGTGACGCCGGGCTGAGCGTCGCCGACCTCGGCGACCTGCTGTTCGCTCAGGCCGACTCACCGCACCGCCGCTTCGAGCTCGTGCCGCCGGACCTGCTCCGCGACGTGGCGATGCGTTCGGTCTGGTCCGACGAGCCCGGCCCCGACGCGATGGCCACGCTGGGTGCTCGGGTGGGGTTCGAGGTCGACCTGGAGTTCGGGCTGCGCTCCCGAGTGGGCCGCACGCTGGAGCAGTCGGTCGCGTCGGCGTCGTGGGTGGAGCTGGGCGGCGACGCCGACTCGCTCATGGCCGAGGTGCTCGCCGATGTCCTGGGCGAGGTGCCCGATCGCGCAACCGCCGGCATCGACGCGTATCTGATCGGTCTCGGCGACCGACTCCGCGGCGGCGGGGCGATCCACCACCACCTGCTCGATCCATTCGTGCGGGAGGGTGGCGCCCAGTGGTTCATCTGGGGCGGCCGGCCCGACGGGCTACCGCCGTTCACCCCCGATCAGAGTCGGCCGACGTTCGTCACCACCGCGACGAAGTCCGACTTCGACTCGTTGAGCGCCCGCGGCACGACCCCGACGTGGTGGGTCGACTGGGCGGTCCGGTCGCTCGGCGTCGACCCGGCACAGGCCGTCGACATCAACCTGCAGGCGATGGCGATCCTGGCCGGCTGCACCGACGCAGTCGTGGCCACCACGTCCGTCGCCGGTCACACCGTCTACGGACTCGACCGACGATCGATCCACGCCATCGACATCGCCGAGGTCGACCGCAGTCCGGAGCCGGCGGTCGTGCGCTGCACCCACTGCGGCGGCGTCGCCACCGTGCCGCCGGCGCTCGTGGAGCGGTGGATCGGTGTGCCGTGCCGGCGCTACCGCTGCATCGGTCACTACGCCCCTCAGGCTCCGGCCGACAGCGGCTACTACCGCCGGTTCTACCGCCAGGGCACCACGAGACGGGTCATCACCGGTGAGCACACCGGCTTGCTGAAGCGACGCGATCGCGAGGCCTTGGAGGCGGCGTTCAAGGACGGCACCGCACCGGACGCTCCCAACGTGTTGACCGCCACCCCGACGCTCGAGATGGGCATCGACATCGGCGATCTCTCGGCAGTGATGCTCACGTCCGTCCCCCGAAACCCGGCCAGCTACATCCAGCGCGTCGGTCGCGCCGGGCGCGCCACGGGCAACTCGCTCGTCACCACCTTCGTCCGCAGCGACACCCACGGGCTCTACTACCTGGCGGAACCGGAGGCGATGCTCGCAGGCTCCGTGCGGCCACCGAACTGCTACCTGGAAGCAAGCGAGACGCTCGACCGCCAGTACGTCGCCTACCTGGTGGACCGGATCGCCGACGGCACGATCGCAGCGCACCCGCTGCCGGTGAAGGTGGGCGAGCTCCTGCGCACCGCCTTCGACGACGGCGGCCTATTCCGGTCCATCAAGGACGCGTCGCTGGGCGACAGCGCACATGTCGAAGCCTTCCTGAGGCTCTTCGGCGACCGATTGGGCGCCGATGCCGCCGACCGCCTCCGTCAGTTCGCTGGCGGAGGCATCGAGCCACACCTGAAGGACATCACGGATGACTGGTTCGCTCAGCTCCGCGAGCTCGAGCTCCGCCGGGACCGCCTGAACGCAGCGATCAAGAAGGCCGAGGAGACCGACAACCGCAGCGAGCAGGAAGAGGACGCGCTGCGGTCCCTGCGCGGCCAGCGCAGCGCCGTGGTTCGTCTGCTCCGAGAGCACCGCGACGAGTATCCGCTCTCCGCGCTCGAGCGGCTCGGGACGCTGCCCAATTACACACTCGCCGGCGACACGGTCACGCTGACAGCCACGCTGTGGTCGAGGCCGAAGGGCGACGACGAAGCGTTCCACAGCGAAGCGATCGAGATCGTTCGACCGGGTGTGCGAGCCATCACCGAGTTCGCCCCGGGCAACACCTTCTACGCCGGCGGCCACCGCCATCGCATCGACGGGCTCGAGATCGGCGCCGCGCAGGAGCCGCTGTACGAGGCGTGGAGGGTGTGCCCCGAATGCGCGTACGGGGACATCGAACCGGCGGGGGAGCCGCCGACCACCTGCCCCCGCTGCGGCGGGACTCGCATCGCCGACGTGGGAGCACGCCACACGGTGCTGCGACTCCGCAACTCACTCTCGGCGGCCGCGGAAGAGGTGGCTCGAGTGTTCGACGAGTCCGACAACCGCACCCAGGAGCGCTACGAGCTCGCCACGCTCGTCGACCCCGATCCCGCGGAGATCCACGGTGCCTGGCTCCTCGAAGATCGCACGTTCGGCGCGGAGCTCGCCGGCAGGGTCCGCCTGCGCACCTTCAACCTGGGCATCGCCGGCCGACACGGTGAGCGCGTGCACATGGCCGGACAGGAGCACCACGTCCCCCGCTTCAGCGTGTGTCGCCAGTGCGGGGCCGTGCGCGACGTCCGCGACGACCGCAAGGGCACCCAGCCGTGGCGGCTCCACCAGGGCTGGTGCAAGGTGCGCTCGGGATCCCAACCCGAGCAATGGGACCCGCTGGTCTTGGTCAACGAGCTGGCCACCGAAGCGATCCGACTGCTGGTCCCGGTGTCCATGTATGAGGTCGACGAACGTCTCGCCAGCTTCAAGGGTGCGCTGCTGCTCGGCATCCGCGAGACGCTCGGTGGCAATCCCGACCACCTGACCGTCACCACCGCCGACGCACCCAACCGCGCCGGTCAGGGTCGGCGACGGTTCCTGGTGCTGTACGACCAGGTGCCCGGCGGGACGGGCTACCTCGGCCCGCTCGCCGACCCGACCTCGATCAAGCGCATCCTGGAGGCGGCCCGCGACGTGATCGCACGGTGCCCCTGTCGGAACGAAGGTCGACCCGCCTGTCACCGGTGCCTGCTCGGTGTGGTCGGCCGCTACGAGTACGACCTGGTTCGCCGCGACCTTGCTCGCGAGCTCCTCGACTCGATGCTCGACGAGCCGTTCGAGCCGACTGCAGTGTCGACGATCGGCGATGCGAACATCGCCGGTGTCGAGGAATCGGAGTTGGAGCGGCGCTTCAAGGTCGCCTTGCGGCAGTGGGCGGAGCGGGCACAGGGCGCGGAGGTGGCCTTCACCAAGGTGCCCGGTCGTGGTCGCTACGAGGCGTTCGAGCTGACCATCGGGTTCGGCGGCAACACGGTCCGCTACCGGATCTCCGAGCAGGAGGGGCTGTCGAACGTCGGCAGCACCCTGCCCGACTTCCTCATCAAGCGGATGGACACGAGCGGCCCCGAGATCGCCGTGTACCTCGACGGGTTCCAGTTCCACGCCTCCCCCCAGCACAACAACATCGCCGCCGACGCCTCCAAGCGAGCAGCGGTGCGCAATGCCGGGCGGATCGTGTGGAACCTGACGTGGAACGACGTCGAGCTCTTCCACCGAGCGGTGACCGCAGAGACGCCGGCGCCGCCGCCCGACCGGGTGCTGATGTCGCCGGCCGCCAAGGTCGTCGCCAAGCAGATCCAGCACGCACGTGGTGGCGCGTTCGACGTCGACGTGGTCGAGCAGAACCCGATGGCGCTGCTGCTGGACTTCCTGGTCCGCCCTGACCTGCACGAATGGCGACGGGTCGTGCTGTCTGCCGTGGGCGGCCTGGCGGCAGCGGCCGAGATGATGCCGCTCGACGCCGATTCGTTGGCCGCGGTGCTCGACGCTGCACAGGGCGCCGAGTGGACCGAGCCCGCTGGCCCGGACGGACCGGTCGTGTCGTTCGGGGCTCGGGCTCTCACCCCGGGGCAGCTACCGATCGGGTTGTTCCTCGATGCCGCCGATCCGAACGCCGAGCGGTGGACCGCGTTGGCCGTGCTCGACGACTCTGTGGATGGGGTCGCGACCACCGAGCACCGTGCCCGTTGGTCGGACTGGCTGCCGTGGTCGAACCTCCTCCAGTTCCTGGGCGAGCCGGAGTCCGAGCGAGCCGGAGTCATCGCCGGAGCATCGCAGCGCCACGAGCTCGATTGGGACGACCTGTGGCTCCGGCACCGCACGACGACCACGACGACGACACCCACGGCAACTGAGGCCGCACGAGCCGGCAGCGGATCGAACGGTGAAGCGATCGAGCTCGCCGAGGACCAGTTGGAGGAGCTCGGCTACTTCGTCGACGCAACGGCCGAAGCGCTGGCCCGCGCCGCGCTCGAACGAGGCGCACCGATGTTCACCGGCGGCTTCGAGGTCGACGGAGTTCCGGTCGAGGCAGCGTGGCCGGGTCTCTTGGTGGCAATCGTCGCTGATGGCGAGCCCGTCCCACCCGGCTGGAACGCTCGACATGCGAGCGACTGGTCGCTCGACGACCTGCTCGCGGCCCTGGAGGTTGACCGATGACGACGCTTGCCGTGTCCAAGGACCTCTTCGCAAGGTACGGCCGACTGGACCCGGGGGCGCGGTCCCGTGTCGAGGAGCTCGCCATCAAGTGCCAGCAGCTCACGATGCAGGATCTGCGCGACTCGAAGGGACTGCACCTCGAGCCGTACCAGAACCAGCGCGACCCACGTGCCCGAACGATCCGACTCGGCGACAACCACCGCGGGATCGTCATGCTCCCCGATCGAGCCGAGATGATCGTCCTGGTCGACATCCTCCCCCACCAGGAAGCCGATCGATGGATGTTGCGCAACGAGTTCCGCGTCAACGAGGCCACCGGGGCGCTCGAGATCGTCGACGTGAGCGGCCTCGGAGAGCTCCTCGCTGAGACACCGACGTCCGCCGACTCGTCCGCGGCCGACGCGTCCGCGCCGCTGTACGCGCATCGTTCCGACAAGGAGTTCTCCCAACTCGGCGTCGACGCGTCGCTGCTGCCTCTACTGCGCGTGGTGCAGAGCGAGGACCAGCTCGAACCGCTGCTCTCCGTGGTCCCGCAGGGCCAGGCCGACGCCTTGATCCTGCTGACGGGCGAAGAACCAACCGACGTCCTTTACGCGGCGATCGTCGGCCAGTCCGCGCCTCAGGAGGTCGACCCCGAGGACATCGCTGGCGCCATCTCCGCACCGGCGTCGAGCAGCCAGTTCCACGTCATCGAGGACCAGGCCGAGCTGGCCGACATGCTGGCGAAGCCCCTCGCTGTCTGGCGCACGTACCTCCATCCCACCCAGCGCGACGCCGCCTACAAGGCGACCTACAACGGACCGGCACGGGTCACCGGTGGCGCCGGGACCGGCAAGACAGTGGTGGCGATCCACCGTGCGAAGGCGCTCGCCGACGCCCTGGATAGTTCGGATCGAGGGAAGCCGATCCTGTTCACCACGTTCACCCGGAACCTTGCTCAGTCAATCGAGCAGGACCTCGTCGCCCTCGGTGGGGCGGACCTGCTCGACAAGGTCGACGTCCTCAACGTGGACCGCGTCGCCCACCAGGTCGTCACCGACGCCGAAGGCGCCGCCCCCGGGATCATCAAACAGGAATGGCTCAACGACATCTGGCAGACGGCCGTCGACGAGGTCGGATCCGATCTGCCCGTCACGTTCATGCTCCAGGAATGGGAGCAGGTCGTCCTCGCGCAGGGAGTCGAGTCCCGCGACGCCTACTTCACCGCGTCTCGCGCCGGTCGCGGCACACCGTTGGACCGCAGGTCACGCGCTGGTGTGTGGAAGGTGATCGAAGCAGCCACTGGTGAGATGGCCCGCAAGCGACAGCGAACGTTCCTGCAGATCGCCAGTGACGCGGCCGGCTATCTGGCGACGAGCGCGGTGAAGCCGTACCGCCACGTCGTGGTCGACGAAGGTCAGGACCTGCACGAATCCCAATGGCGGCTCCTGCGTGCCGCCGTCGCATCCGGCCCGAACGACCTCTTCATCGTCGGAGACTCCCACCAGCGCATCTATGACCGGCGCAGCTCCCTGTCCAAGGTCGGCATCGAGGTGCGGGGCCGATCACGACGGCTGCGCATCAACTACCGGACCACGCACGAGATCCTCCGCTGGTCGCTCGCCGTACTCGGAGAAGGCGACTTCGACGACCTGGACACTGGCACGGACACCCAAGACCAAGCCGGCTACCACAGCTTCCTGCACGGGCCGCCACCGACCATTGCGGGTTTCGACACGACGGCGGACATGGCCACGGGCCTTGCGGAGCGGGTTGTGCAGTGGATCTCCGACGGCATCGAGCCGTCTGAGGTCGGTGTCGCCACACGAGCACAGGGCAGCTTCAGCGTGATCGAGCGCGCCCTTCGGGACGCAGGGCTGCTGTGCTTCCGGCTGGGGAGGGACCTCAAGTTCGGCGATGGCGTCGCGATCGGGACGATGCATCGCATGAAAGGGCTCGAATACCGGTGCATGGCGGTCGCCGGCGTCGGGGCGGACCACGTGCCGTCACCCCAGGCGCTTGCTGTGGTCGCCGGAGACGCCGCCGAGACAGAGCTTGAGACTCGTCGCGAACGCTGCCTGCTCTACGTGGCGTGCACCCGGGCACGAGAGGACCTGTGGGTCGGCTACTCCGGTGATCCGAGCCCCTTCCTCGGCTCCGCTGGCACACCAGCCTGAGCAAGCGGGGAGGCGGCACCTCCGCCGACATCGGAGTCACGTTCCGGGCCACGGCTCCCTGACCCCAACTGTCGGCTTAACCCATGCCGCGCATACCTGTTACCGATGTCCTGAACTCACACACTCCAGCTACCTGCTCTTTCCATACCAAACGATCCGCGTGACGGCCTGCGTGTAGATGAATCCTCGACCGGCGAACTCGGACTGCGCCTGGACCGGCTTGCCTTGGTTCTTGGCGAAGTGCCGCTGCACATAGCCACGCACCTTCTCCATGTCCAGGCAATCCATGGATGGCAGATCAACGACGACGATTCCGTTCCGCTTCCCCTCACGCAGCACAGCTCCAGAGCGACTCCTCACGACCTCGGTCCGTGTCACGCGGAACCCCTTCGCCTGAGCGCGATCGACGACCGACACGGACGAGGGCGTCACGATTGTGCACCCGGCCGCCGGTAGGAACTTCTTCGAACGACGGGCATCGGACACCGTCCGCTTCCTCGAGGTCCGCTTCGCTGCAACCTTTGGGCGGATTTCAACTTCGGGACGACTGCGCACCGCCTCAACTTCCCTGAGTCGCAATTCAACGGACCGAGCGGCAGTGGCCGGCACCCGATCAAGCACAGTTTCCGGAGGCGGCTGCACCGTCTGAGCGCGCGATCCGCTGACGAACTTCGTGATGACGTCGACTGATACGTTCAATCCGAATCGACGTGTCTGAGTCGCGTGCTCTTCCACTAGTGACAAGAACTCCTCGTGGCACCCATTACGAGGATCTTCCGCGGTGTCTTCGATGAAGGCCAGTGCGAACCTCGCGTAGCCACGGCCGTCTCCCCGACGGAGCACGCGTCCCATCCTCTGGATCATCTGGCGGCGTGACGAGCTGGCTGCCATCACGACTGCGAGATCCGCCGCGGGAACGTCGACACCTTCGTCAAGAACCCGTGGGGCGAGGATGATCCGCGCCGTCCCATCTCGGAAGTCCTGCAGCATGCGCCGACGGTCCCGAGTCGGAACGCTGCTGTCGATGACCTCTCCATCGATCCCGAGGCTCGTTAACGCCGCCTGGCTCCGCCGCGCAGCTCCCTTCGTGTCTGTGAAGACGATGGCTCGGTCGGCGGCCTCGATGCTCGGAGCAAGGCGCTCCAGGCATGAGAGCTTCGCATCGCTTTCAGCGAGCAAGCGTCGTCGTCCCGTCATTGCTGTGAGGTATCTACCAGCAGCAATGCCTTCACGCATCGTTCCGAACCGCTGGAGGTTGCTGACGAACTTCATGAATGCAGCAAAGTCGCTGGTCGGCGCATCGTGCTCCTGCACCAGTCGATCGCGCGCCAGCGACATGTCCTGCGTGAACGCCTGGTACTCATCCATCTCCTCGGCAGAGAAGTTGGCGCCCACCAACGCAACCTTGTAGCGAGACACGACACCGTCGGAGATTGCACGCTTGTAGTCGCAACCCTGGATCACATTCCCGCCGAAGAACTCGAGCACGGCCTCATGTGCTCCATCGCTTCGTTCGACCGTCGCACTCAGGCCCAGGCGACGAGAGAACTGGGGAATAAGGGATCCTCGGTTCGACTCGGATCCGACCCTGTGGCATTCGTCGATCACGAGGAGGCTCGATGCTCCTCGTTGGGGGATCGGCGGATTCGCACGCACGGTATTCACAATGCCGACGATCACATCGTGGGTCTCGAACGTTGCCATCTTGTGCCCGTCCCCGAGGATCCCAATCTCGTGGCCCCGACGGAGCCCGAGCAGTTCATCGAGCACGCCGACCGGTCCGACGGTGTTGCGCCCGGATCCTGCCCACTGGTCCAGGAGCTCCTTGGTCGGCACGACGATCAGCACTTGGCCGCCGTCGACCAGTGCCTGCCGAATCGCCGCGACTGCAAGATGCGTCTTCCCGCTGCCGGTGACGGCTTCCACGACACCTCGTTGGCCTGCTCGTCGCCACTTGCGCAGCGCCTCTGATTGCCATCGGTAGAGTTCGATGTCTGCCCCGATGGATCCTCTGCGTTCGGGCATGCGGGACGCAGCGCCGGCCCTCGAACCGGGACGACGCCGGGGCGCTCCCGTACGGTGGGCCGATCGCGTCGACTTGTCCGCCGTTCGACGACGCTTGGGACGTTCGGTTGCTGACGTACCCACACCAGTGCCCGACGATCGCAAGTAGGCATGGGCTCGCTCAGGCCCGTTCGCACTTGACGGGCATGACGCTTCCGGAGCCAGCCGGGAACCAGGCTCCGTAGCCGAATCATCCCCGCCGTCTGCGATGCTCGACGAAGCTGTCATGTGGCCATTCGCCACCGCAGCCGTCTCGACGTCCGAACTCAGGTCAATCCCGAGCATTGCTGCCAACTCAGCGACCGTGGCGCCAGGACATCTCACCGTCAGCCACTCGGATGGTGGGGGGCTCCCGTCCACGAGGATGCCGATCTTCTGCTCCGGCCATGCCGCCTCGATGGGCCTCCCGTCGACCTCGTAACCAGCGACAACGCCAGTCGCTCCGCGCAGCACGCAAGGGCGAACCAACTTGGCCACCTCGGGGTTCATCAGGCCGAGCTCCTCCTCCATCTCAACCAGCTGTGAGCGGACAGCTGAGGGTCCGACAGAACGCTCGGGTTCAGCGGGCGACCCCTGCTCGGCCTCCAGTACCTGGCTGGCATACCCAGCGGCACCATCTCGCCGCGTGACGTCGTCAGTAGACGCCGGCGGATCAGCAATGACCCAGCGGCGCTCGCCTGACCTCGACGGGCTCGCAGCCGGAGAAGCGACAAGCAACTCGTGCAGCGCCTGGCGCAGCGTCTTCTCCGAGACGACTCCAGAGTCGTCGACCATCGCGGCCGCCCACAGCACGACCTGATCGGCGAGCTCCGGCGGAACGTCGCGTATCGACACACGTCGCTGGGAACGTCTCTTCTTGCCCACCCGAACCTCCCTCTCCAAGTTGGAAAGTACAGGAGGACCGATCGGTGCGCGCCCGTGTGATATTGCCCGTCGCCGACTCCTGATCACCGCGCCCGAGCGGGCCCCCACGCTCCGACGACGCCGGCTCGGTTCCGCTTGGACGACCTCGAGCGTCGGGCAGTCCAGGTGGCACCCGCCGAGGGTCCGATTCGATGCCCACAGCTGCTCGAGTTCTCCGGCCATGACGATCTCGCAGCTCGCACCGGGCTCCTCCGGGCGAAGATGCGCGGGCCCCGAGCGATCGAGTTCGACCGAACCGACAAGGTCGTCCCGATCTCCAGCGAGGAGCCTCCCGACCTGCGCTACTTCACGACGCTGCTCACGGTCGGACACCAGCCATGGCTGACCATGGCGAAAGACAACGATCGCGGCGGCTTCCGGGCAGCTGCCTCCCATCGACTGCAAACGGGGAGGGTCGCGCATAGCGAACCAAAGCAGCAGGACAGACCCGAGGCGTGAGCCCGCTGCCAGCGGGAGGGCCCAGGGAGCAGGACTGGCCCTGGATCATGAACACCCGGAGTGTTCGACATGGAGGGACTGGCCATGGCCACGGCCCAGGCCAGCGTCGGGCCTTCGCCCTGCTGTCCCATTTCGCTGGTCGGGCACTCGTCAGGATGAATGCAAGTCCGGAGGAGACCCCGATGACCGACCCCGCTGATCCAGCGCCGCTCGCTGTGCTCGAACACGCCGCCGTGGGAGCCCCCATCACCAGAAGCGGCGTGACGCTGTTCCCCCTGTACGTGTGCCAGCCGCTGCCGGTCACCGTCGTGACCGGCGCACCCGGGGCCGTCGAGGTGGCCGAGGCCGACACCGGGTCCGTCCCGACCCTCACCGTTACCAGCCAGATCGACGACCCGTTCCTCCTCGTCGAAGGGGAGACGGTGGCCGGTGGACTCCAGCACCGGACGCTCAACGTAAGCGTGCTGGTCCCGCCCCGGGCCCGCATCGACGTGCCGGTGTCGTGCATCGAGGCCGGCCGGTGGGGTGGCGACCGCTGGTTCCGGGGTTCGGCCGGGCAGACCAGCCGCCGGGTCCGTCGGGCCAAGTCCGCAAGCGTGGCCGACAACCTGCGCCAGTCGGGGACCAAGCACTCCGACCAAGGCGCCGTGTGGGAGACGATCAGCTTCGAGTTGGACCGGATGGGCGTCAGTTCGCCCACCCGCAACTTCGCCGACTCGGAGGCCATTTTCGCCGAGCAGCGGCGCCTGGCCGGGGCCGCCACCCGCCTTATCGAGCGCGGTCCGTTGCCCGACCAGTGCGGCGTGGTCATCGCCCACGGCTCCCGTGTCGTCTCGGCCGAGGTGTTCGCTACCCCCGACCTCCTCGCCGCTCAGTGGGACCAACTCGTCCGTGCCGCCCTGCTCGACGCCCCCACCGCCATCTCGGGCCGGCCCTCGGCGTCCCGGGCGTTGCGGTTCCTGCGCCACCTGGCCCAGGGGGATGGCACCGAGTCCCAGGGTGTCGGCCTGGGCCGGGAACGCCACGTCCGAACCGACCGGCTCGTCGGCCAGATCCTCACCTGGGACACCACGGTCGTCCACGCCGCTGCCTTCGCGCTGGCGGCCTGAGTCCGGCCGCCATCCGCGTCGTCGCCCCGCTGGCTGTCACACCTTGCCGGGACCATGTCTGCATGCGCTCGACCGAACCATCCTCTGACCCCGCGCCCGCGGGCACGGACGTCATGTCGTGGCTCGGCTCGGACGAGGCCGCCCGCGTGGCGACCCGGGTGGCGGCCCGGTGGGGCTTGCAGGGCTGGGACGCGCAGGTCGACACCGTGCTGGCCGACGCCCAGTTCGCGATGTGGCGGCGCATGCGGTCGACCACGCCCCTCAAGGTCCGCAATCCCGCCGCCTACGGGACAACCGCGATCAAGTCCGTGGTGCGCCAGGTGGTCTCCGGACGGGACCGGGCCGACCTCCACCTCGACGACGAACGCGCCGCCGCGGTGGCGGACACGCCCGTGACCGTCGACGTCGACGATCCGACCATCGGTGACGACCTGCGGGTCCTGACCGAGACGATGGAGACACGGCCGGCCCGGCGCTGGCTCACCGCGGCGACCCTCAACTACCTGACCATGCTCATGTACCCCGACGACCTCCCCGCGGTGATCCCGCAGCCCAAGGCCGGTGCGACCGAGGACCAGGCCCGGGGATGGGCCGCGCTGTGGCTGGCCGGCCAGCGTGACCTGTTCCCCGCACCGGGTGCCGATCCGGCCAAGCGGACACGAGCCCGACGCGTCGTCGAGATCCTGGACCACATCGGCGCTGTGTTGGATCGCGCCCGGTTCGAGCGGGACGGCCACCGTGGCTGACTGGGAGGACGATCCGATCTACCCGATCGACGCGGACGCCGTGCTCGACGGCGACCGCCTCGAGGTCCTCGGCAAGCCGTTCGGCCCGGCCGGCGTCTCCGTCACGGAGTTGCCCGACGGCAGCACCTGGCAGGTCGACCACGCCGACCCCGCCACGCTCGTCGGCCTCGACGTCGACGCCGACACCGGACCCGATGCACCACTGTTGGTCACCGCGTTCGGCGGCGACGGCGCCATGTTCATCGCCGACGGCGCCGTCCCCGCCGACGAGTACCAGCCCCGAGCCGTGAGCGGCCGCCGTTCCAGCCCGCGCCGCGTCACGTCCGGCCGCCGGCCCGGCAGGCCCGCGGAGGAGGCCGGCGCCCTCGTCGTGCTGTCCGACCTGGCCGACGACACGTCCCTGCACCCCGTGGCCCGGGTCGCCGCGGTCGTCGAACTGGCCGAGCACGCCCGCGGCGCCCCCGGCGGCCGGCTGTTCGCCACGGCCGCCCCAGCGCTCCTGGACCGGGCCGAGACATGGTGCGAGCGCATCGACGACACCGAACTCGACGACCTCGACCCGAAACAGGCCGTCCGTCTGTCCTCGGCCATCCAGGCGGCAACCTCCCAGAACGGGCGGCAGCGACCGGCGCTCCGCAGACTGGCCCAGCGGCTGGGAGATGCGGTGTTGTCGGGCTACGTCGAAGACTCTGCGTTGCGGGTCGCGGCGTCCCCGCTTCCTGCCCAGGCGACCGACGTGGACGACGGGTTCGTCACCGAACCGCCGCCATCCGGGACGAGCCTCGAGTGGATCTCCGACACCGTCGCCCGGGTCCACACAACCCGCTCCGACGAGGACCGGTGGGTCCGGGTCCTGCGTCGCGACGGGCTCGTCCTACTCGCACTGGCTCCTCTTGAACGCACCGGCCTCGTCGACCGTGCCGGCGTTGCCCTCCCCCCAGACCTTCGCAATGACGAACTGATCATCCAGTTGGTCGCCGACGACGAGTTCCCGCTGCTGAACGCTGACCACATCGAACTCGCCCGCGCTGCGGTGCAGGCTGGCCGCACTGCGGCCCGCGCGACGCGCCTCGGTGATCGCTCCGCCGCCGAGGCGGAGTGGGAGAAATGTGCCCAGTTGTGGGACCGGGCCGGCGACCGCCTCCGAACGGAACAGGCCCGCCAGCTCGGCTACGGCTACCGGTCGGGCCCGAACCGTCGAACCCTTCTGGTCGACCTGGTGTCACGTTCCCTCGACGCAGGCTGAGCGCCGGGAACTGTCCGCGGCTCCCGTGTCCCATTCCGGTCATGCCCGACTCGTAGGTGGTGCACAGCCGGATCGTCCGGCGCACCGCGACCGAGAGGACACGGCATGACCGACGCCACCCCCGACCACACCTCGAACACATCGGGCTCCGACACCCCACTCGTGCACCTCTACGTGCTGCTCGACCGGTCCGGGTCCATGGCGTCCATCGTCGATGACGTCATCGGCGGCTTCAACCGTCTCCTGTCAGATCAACAGGCCGACGGCCCCGACGCCCGCATGACCTTGGTCCAGTTCGACACCGAGGACCCCCACGACGTCGCGGCCGACGCCGTCCCCGTGTGGGAGATGACCCCGCTCGACGCATCGACGTTCGTACCCCGTGGTGGGACACCCCTGCTGGATGCCACGGGCCTGCTCCTGACCCGAGCCAACCAACGAGCCCAGCAACTCGCTGACGCCGGCGAAACCGCCGAGGAGATCGTCATCGTGTCCGTCACCGACGGCCACGAGAACGCCAGCCGAGAGCTCTCGCTGCAGGCGGTGCGGCGCATGGTCGACGAGCGCACACGCGACGGCTGGACGTTCGTGTTCCTCAGCGCCGCGCTCGATGTCTATGGCGAAGCCGGCGGCCTCGGCTACGACGGCCGCTCCAGCCAGGCCTTCGCCGCGTCACCCGCCGGGACCGCCATGGCCTTCCAGAGCGTATCGACCTCGACCCGGAACCTCCGGGGCAAGGTCCGTCGCCGTGAGCAGTTCGACAACGGCGACTTCTTCGAAGGCGCTAAGCCCGCCGAGGACAACCGCGACGTCGACGAACTCTGACGGCCTGTCGCACAGATCGCCCGGGCCCGGCGGTGGTCGCCCCACCGACGCCGGGCCTGGGCAGCTCCCAGCGTGGACCAGACTGGCGGACCGGCTCCCGGGCACATGCCCGACCACGCCCGGTGCCACTCATGGTCACCGGGCCACGCCCGCCGACGGCTCACCCTCGCTCGAACACCGAGGCGCGAGATGAACGATCCAGACCTCACTGTGTCCGTGGACCGCAGCGAACTCGCTGCCGCCGTCTCCATCGCGAGCCAGGCTGTGCCCAAGGTCGCGCATGACGACCGGCTCCTCTTCCAAGGAGGACGGCTCACGCATCTGGCCGACCGGCTCCACGTGACCGCGACCGGACCGGAGATGTCGATCGAGACCCACGTTCCGCTTTACGGACCGCCGCGTATGTCACGCCAGCACGCTCCCGCACCTCGTCGTCCCGGGCCGGCCGAGAGCGACCTGCCGGAGATCACCTCCGTGGTGCCCATCGGCGTGTTGAGCCGCCTCGTGCCGCGTCTGAAGGCCGGAGAGGTCAGGCTCGGGCTCCGAGCCGATCGGCTCGATGTCGAGTCAGGGCGATTCCGGGGCTCGCTCAAAGGTTGGGGTCGCGACGGACTGATCCTGCCGCTCCCGCCGGTCGAGCCGAGGCTCACCCTTCGTGTCGGCGGCTCGGACATTCGAGACGCGCTCGCACACGTATCGCTTGCCCTGTCGTCCGACCTGGTGTGGACGAGGGGCATCCAGGCGCTGTCCGTCACCTTGACCGCCGGTGGCGACCTTCGACTGGTGGCGACCGATCGCTACCACCTCGCCATCGCAATCTGCCGCGACGTCGAGGTCCACGGCGGTGCGTCGATGGAGGAGACGGCACTGATTCCCGCCGGCGCCGTCCAGGTGCTCGCAGGCCTGGCCGGCACCGACGATGACGTGGTCATCGAGTTCGGATCCGATCAGACCGACGTGAGGATCGGCGACACGACCGTCCGGCTCACGTCGGTGCCCGGGCCGATCCCCGACCACCGCCGCATGACGGACCTGGACCCAACCCATCGGATCACGCTGACGCGACGAACGTTGGCGACGGTCGTCCGCAGGGTCGGTGTGATGGCGCACGGACAACGACGAGCTATCTGGCTGGAGCTCGACCCAACTCGCGCGGTGGCTCGCGCCGACGACGGCGAAGTCGGTCAGGCACGCGAACGGTTCCCGGCACTCGTCACGGGAGAGCAGTGCGAGATCGGGATCGGACTACCGGTGCTCCTGGTGATGGTCCGTCGACTTGCCGACGGACGGGTGGTGGTCGGTTTCGACCGGACCGACAAGATCGCCTCGATCCACAGCGAGGAGCGCCCTGACCTGCGCTACTACACCACGCTGCTCGCTGTCAGGCCCCCGCCGTGGCTGGCGAGCGCTGAAGCAGGGCACGGTTCGGCCTGATTCGCTTGGGGTGGGCCAGTCCGCGTCCAGCCTCCGGCATCCTTGCACGAGTGACTGCTGATCCGGCTGGACAGTGACGGCGGGTGGTGCGTTCGGGCCGTTCGGAAGTGACCACTCGGAGGACTCTGCGGCATCGGAGAAGCTGCCGGGTACCGACGATCTCCGTACCGCAGCCGGTCGAACCGGCCCGAACCGAAGGTGCTCATGTCCGTGGAGGGCAGGTCTCGACGAACTCGTCACACCCATGGGCCACAATCAGTTCGTGGCGGAACGGTTGCTGACCCCGTCGAAGATCACGGCGTGGCTCGACTGCGCGCACTTCCTCACGCTTCGCGACGAGGTGGACAGCGGAATTCGCGAGCCGCCGTCGTCCAGCACGTTCGGCGAGATGGCGCAGATGCTGCTGGAGAAAGGAGTCGACCACGAAGCGTCGGTCCTCGAGCAGTACCGCTCGGCGGGCCGAGACGTGTTCGTCGTCCCGCCCCGTGATGGACGCGAGCCGTTCGCCACGTGGGTGGCTCGCGTCGGTGATGTGGTCCGTGACGGCCACGACGTGATCTTTCAGATGCCGTTCGTCCACGACGGCATCGGTGGGATCGCTGACTTCCTCGAGCGGGTGGAAGACACGAGGGGTCAGGTGACCTACGAACCGGTCGACGCCAAGCTGGCCCGGAACGCTGCGAAGCCCGGTCACGTGTTGCAGCTGTGCTTCTACGCCGAGGCGATCGCGGCGGTGACCGGTCGGATGCCCGAGCACGTCCACATCGAACTCGGATCGGGAGATCGCGAGTCGATCCGGGTCGACGATGTGTCGGCGTACTGGCGTCGGCTACGTGGCCAGCTGGCAGCGCTCGTCGCGGAACCGTCGACCGACCAGACGACACCAGTGCCGTGTGATCACTGCGGCTTCTGTGAATTCGAGTTGGTGTGCGAGGCGGAGTGGCGTGCAGCCGACTCGCTGGTACATGTCGCCGGGCTTCGCCGAGCCGACCAGCTGCTGCTGGAGGCTGGCGGCGTCGACACGATCGCCAACCTTGCGACGCTCGACCGTGACGTGGTCGAACTGGACGCCGAGCGACGGGTGCGGATGGTCCGTCAAGCGTCACTGCAGGTGCAGGCTCGCGATGCTCCTGACGGCCGCCCGCCACCGTTCGAGCTCCTCGTACGATCCACACCGACAGGCAATCGTCCCGCCGAGCTCGACGGCGAACCCATCGAGCCTGAACTGAGGGGGTTCGCCGCGTTGCCGGCGCCCGACCACGGTGACCTCTTCCTCGACTTCGAGGGCCACCCGTTCTGGAAGCCCGACATCGGACTGTTCTTCCTGTTCGGCTACATCGAACGCGACGACGCGGATGGGTGGCGGTACAAGGCCTTCTGGGCGCACGACCAGACCGACGAGGCAGAGGCGACACAAGCGCTCGTGGACTTCCTGGCTGGCCGTCGCCTGCGATTCCCGAACATGCACGTGTACCACTACAACCACACCGAGCGGACCTCGCTTGAGCGGCTGACCGCCGCCTACGGCCTGGCCGAGTTGGAGCTCGAGCGCCTCATCGACACCGGCCTGTTCGTCGACCTGCTCCCGATCGTCACGGGCGCGATGCAAGTCGGTGTCGAGTCGTACGGCCTCAAGCACATCGAGCGGCTCACAGGTTACGAGCGCAATCACGACATCGACCGCGGCGCCGGCGCCGTGATCGAATACGAGCGCTGGATGAAGGACCGGGACCAAGGTCGCCTCGATCGAATCGCACGCTACAACGACGACGACGTGCGGGCAACGATGGCAGTGCGCGACTGGCTCATCGACCAGCGTCCCGACGACATCGACTGGCGCGACGCCGTGCTCGAACCCACCGTCGATGATGCGGAGCTCGATGTTCGCATCGAGGCGCTCCACGGGTTCGGTACGGGCACCGATGAGCATCTGATGGGCGATCTGCTCGGCTACTGGCGCCGCGAACGGAAGGTCGTCGCCGTCAACTGCCTGCGACTCTCCAAGGCCGACGAATGCGACCAGCTCGAATCGCTCGGATCCATTGCCCACCTGAAGTTCGAGGGCTTCGAGAAGCGGTACACCGCCAAGGGCGCTGAGCGGACGTGGCCGGTCGCGGTGTTCTCGTTCCCGCCGCAGCCGCTCGACCCCGACATCGACCGGCGCTCGAAGATGATCGTGGCGCTCACCGAGCAGCGGTGGGCCTTCTTCACGCTCGACGACATCGATCGCGCGAGCGGCACCCTCGAGATCTTCTGGAACCAGAAGATGATCGATCAGGCCGTGGTCCCCGCCTCGCTCGTGCATTTCGTCAACTTCCCCGAGGGCCCCAAGCTCACGGCGCTGTGCGACCTCGCCGATGACTTGCTCTCTAGCAACGCCACGAAGGTCGGCCACGCGATCCTCCGCAACGAACCGCCCCGCTTCCTGTCCGGTGAAGGGCCGGACAGCGGAGGGTTCGCCAGCGGCTACGAGGCGGTCTGCGCCTGGGCACCGCACCTGGACCGCAGCTTCGTGCCGATCCAGGGCCCGCCTGGCACGGGTAAGACGTTCACCGCCGCCCACGTCGTCCACACGCTCGTCCAGGCTGGCCAACGCGTCGGCGTCACCGGAATGAGTCACCAGGCCATCGACAACCTCATGCACGCCGTCGTGGAACGCTTCGCAGCCGAAGGCGACGACTTGCGCGCCGTCCGCAAGGCGACGGGCGGCGCCGTCGCAGGCGTCGAGTACATCGACCACAACGAGACCTGCGCCACCGGGCCATACGACGTAGTCGCCGGCACGGCGTGGCTCTTCGCCAGCCAGGCCCTGCGTGACCACCCCGTCGACGTGCTAGTCGTCGATGAAGCCGGCCAACTCGGCCTCGCCGACACGTTGGCGGCGTCCATCTCGGCGACCAACGTGATCCTGTTCGGCGACCCGCAGCAGCTCCCCCAGGTCGCCCAGGCCAGCCATCCGAATCGGTCCGGTGTCAGCGCGTTGGAGCACCTGCTCGGCGAGACGCGCACGTTCCCGCCGGATCGTGGCGTCCTGCTCGACGTGACCTGGCGGATGCACCCCGATGTGTGCGGCTTCGTCTCCGACGTCATGTACGAAGGCAAACTCAGCAGCGACCCGTCCTGCGCGGTTCAGACCACGAGCGCAGGGACGGGACTGAGGTGGATCCGGGCGCATCATGACGGCCGATCCAGCGAATCACCGGAGGAAGCCGCCATCGTCGTCGACACGGCCACCGCGCTCGTGGGCACCCGCTGGACCGACCAACACGGCAACACCCGACCGCTCACCCCCAACGACATCATCGTGGTCACCCCGTACAACGACCAGCGCCGCGTCATCGCGAACGCCCTCGCAACGCAGCCGGCCACCGCCGGTATCGAGGTCGGCACCGTCGACAAGTTCCAAGGGCGTGAAGCCGCCGTCGTGCTGTTCTCGATGGCGACCTCGTCCGCCGACTTCATGCCCCGCACCGCTGACTTCCTGTTCTCCAAGAACCGCCTCAACGTCGCGATCAGCCGCGCCCGCTGCCTCGCTCACCTGATCTGCACCTCTGAACTGCTCAACACCCGGGCCCGGACCGTCGCCGAGATGGAACTAGTGTCCGCGCTCTGCTCGTTCGCAGAACGCAGCGTGCCCTTCCAGCAGGGCCCGTCCACCCCCGCTGATGATCGGGGCGAGGCATCGACCGACGCCACGTGAGGCCGACATGCCGCCTTGCCGACTTCACCCATCTGCTGCTCCATGAGCGAACAGGCCCCCTATGCGGGTGAGCCCGCTGCCGGCACCACCCGGGTGGTCGGGATCGACGCCGCAGGCAAGCACGGATGGGTCGGCGTGGTCGTCGACGACAACGGCTTCCAGGGGGCGCACCTCGGCTCACTTCACGAGATCATCGCCTCGGTTGAACCAGTCGCGGTGATCGGCGTCGACATCCCCATCGGACACGCCGAAGGCGGACGACGAGCCGCCGACCGTAAGGCCCGACGGTTCGTCGGACCCCGCGCATCGAGCGTGTTCCCCGCCCCGCCGGCCGAAGTGCTGCACGCAGCCTCCTATCTCGACGCCAACCGCACGCTCACCGCGTTGGGACGTCCGAAACTCTCGCAACAGGCGTGGGCGCTCATCCCCAAAGTCATCGCCGCCGCCGAGGTCGCGGAGACCGACGACCGCGTCTTCGAAGCCCATCCAGAGGTGTCGTTCTGTGAACTCGCCGGTCAACACCTCCCGTGGCCAAAGAAGTCGTGGAATGGCCTGCTGCTACGTCGCCGCTTGCTGGCCGATGCCGGCATCGTGCTGCCGGACGCGATGCCCGACATCGCGAACGCGGTCGCCGACGATGTTGTCGACGCGGCCGTGGTCGCGTGGACCGCCCGCCGCATCCGGACCCGAACTGCTCGCACCCTTCCGGAGAGTCCGCCGATGTCCGGGGACCGGGTTGTGGCGATCTGGTGTTGATCGCGGCCGAGTCGATCTTGCTGTCGAGCCGCCGCCACGGTCGCGTAGTGGTCGCCAATCCTTGCCCGTGTCGAGGTCAACCTCGACGCGGGCTCGCCCGGTCAGCTCCCTCGGGCACATCACCTGCACCACGGCCGTCGACCTTGAGCGTCACGCGACGGTGACCTGCGCACCCGGTGCAGCGATCGCTCCGGTGCCGGGCAAGCAGAAGCCGGCAACGCAACGGCTACGTCAGGGCGAAGGTCCCAATCTTGCGGCACCGAGACGCTGGTCTCCTCGCTGCGCCGTCAGCAGACCGCTCGCACCCACGCCGGCGTCGCTGTCACAGGCCGTCGGTACCGTGAAGGTCGTCATCAGGAAGGTCCGAGAGTCCCGGCTCCATGACGGCCTGGCAACCCCCATTCGGGACGGTGCCCCCGCCGGGTTCGATGAGGAGGCAACCCATGTCGGTTCCATCAACGACACGCGCCATCGCGACGAAAGCAGAAGGACTCGTGTACGCACCCGCCGACCCGGTGCCGGCGACCTGCCAGGACGTCCGCGACAAGATCTGGTTCGGCGTGTGGCCGGGCCCGTGGGACACTGCCCGCGTCTTCGATGCCAGCCGGTCCGTGTACTTGGCAACACACGATCGCACTCGAATCGTGTGGGAGACAGCGATCGCCGACGTGATTTCGGTCCCGTTCGAGTGCACCGACGCATTTCTCGAGCTGGTGTCGCGTCGGTGGGGCCACGCGCTGTCGCAAGTGCATGGGGTGTCGCCATCACCGGGCTGGGGCGTGGCCTGGCGCGCCGAGCCGATCCGTCGGATCGACGGCCGTGCCCCGAGATCCGCCGGCCGCGTTCCTGGCTGGCTCCTCACCGAGGACCTCCACCGGGCATGGCGTCGCGTCCTCGGGCTGCGCGACAACCGGGGCGTCGAACCGAACGCATGCCGGTCGGAACTACATCACGCTCATGGCGGGTCGGCGAACGAGGAGATCGAATAGTGACCGCCGACGGATCAGGGCGCCCGGTGAAGGACACCCTGTGGCTGCAACTGCCGTTGAAGCTGGGAAGGGAACTCGCTCGTGACCGGGGCCTGAGAGTCTCGAAGGCGCCCCTCGACCTACTCCACACATTCGGTGACCCGCCTCCGTTGTCGTTCGTCGTCGACACCTGGCCGGTACTGGTCGAGCACTGGCTGTCCATGCGGCCGAACCCACGCGTCCGGTTGGCGCGCGCACTGCACCGAGCCGGTGCGGGAGCTGCGGAACCCGATCTCGACAGTCGCCACGGTCAGCTCCAATTCCTGTCGTCATGCGACCTCGACAATTCGACCGCATCGGTGGTGCTGGCCGAACTCACGGACTTCGCAGCCGAACACTACGAATCGACGTACCCGCCCGACTTCGACCGATCGAGTCCGGAGCTGTTTCGCGTCGGACGGCTCCGCAGGGACGGCAACATCACGATGCGGGTCGACAAGCGACCGGATTTGTCCTCGTACCTCGACGCCAAGGTGAACCGGCGGGGCGACCTCATCCTCGAGGGACAGGACCTCGGTGAGTACGTCGAGCGAATGCTGGGCAGCGACGGGTACGAGTACTCGAAGACCTACAAGCGTTCGGTCCTGCGATCCGTCCTCGAAGCGCTCGACGAGAACCCCGACGCAGACATCATGGACGTCATCACTGCCCGCTGGTGCGGCACAGAGGCGTCCTTCGAGTTAGAACGTCGGCTCGATGACGCCGGGATTTCCTGTAAGGCGTGGAGCCGTTCGTGACCGACGACCCGCCGGACTGCGACGCCGAGCCGAGGCCCTCAGCGGCTGCTCGAACTTGTGATCCTCGAATGGCGGTCCGTTGGGTTCGCAGCAAAGTCGAAGATGGACGGTGCGCTATGTCGCTCCTATCAGCTTGCCCAGTGGGCACTGAGTTCGTCGACCTGCGCCTTCGTGTGCGGGCGGCGGGTGGGCTTCCGGATGACGATCCACGTGTCGCGGACGGTCGGCTTGGAGAAGCTGATCAGTCCGATGCCTAGCTCCCGCGCCGCCCACTCGATGCGTTCGTTCCGGACGGTCGAGAGGTCTGAGGCGGCGCGAGCGCCCCGGTCGAACAGGACCCATGAGTAATCAGCTCCGAGCCCTTGAGCGTGCGCCTGGTAGACGGAGACGATCGAGAACCCCGCTTCGGGCTCGACTTCGAAGGTGTGCACGACGTCCTGACCACTGGCCCGGCCGGCCACGACCACGTCCGGGATCACCCAGATCCGGCCCTCACCGCTACGTCGGTTCGCCGTGAGGTGAACTTGTCTCTCAGCGCAGCGGGTCTGCGGGATTCCGTGAACCAAGAGTGAGGACACGACAGCGTTGTGGAGACCCGAGCCCATCGGGCCGCCGCCACGCTCCGAACCCGTCCAACGCACCTTCGATCCCCGTCCTCTCAGCGAGGCGATCGGACAGTGGTCATCTGCGACGAACCTGTCGAGCCGGGAATCGAAGTCTGCGCGGTCCCACGGCGTGTACCGCGCATTGAGGCGCTCGAACAGCTCATCCCGCGTGAGGGTGTGCCCAGGAGCCACTCCCAGTACTTCGCAGACCATGTCGAGGTGCGACGGGCGGTTGGTCTTCCGGCGATGGGTGGTGCTGTCGGTCACGTCTCCCAGGTTGACCGATTTCCGGATTCGCGTGACGAACCATGGGATGCTTCTCGTCGAAGGGTCGCTCGCTAGGGCCCGCGGCCTCGCGACGCGAGCCCTGCTGTGCGCAGTCCGTCGCTTCCGCGCAGGCCCCTCCTCCGGGAACGCCTCGCGGGCGACAGATCCCTCCGCCCCGAGGCGCGTCGGCGTCCGTTCGATGTGACGGCGACGATGGCCTCCAGTCACTCGTCCGCTCGATCAAGCAACGGGATGCGTGGTGTGTCTCGTCAGGGCAGTTGGCGGAGTGGCGCTAAGCCGGACGGCTCAGGACCGGCGTCACCGGTCGGATCGTCGAGGTAACGGCGGCGAAACGCCGAGACCCACGACTCGAGTTCGGGGTGACCGGCTGCCACAGCGGTCAGGTCCTCGACCGTCACGGAGCGCAGCCTCGTCTGGTCGGTGAGCTGCTCGGTGAGAGGGAGGATCGCCTTCGCGACGCCGGGATCACCGCCGAGGCTGAGCGTGCCGATGAGGGCACGGTCCACCTGGCCGGCGAGTTCGACGGCCGCGGCGAGCATGGTGTTGCGCCACATCTGGTTGGTCCCCGATGAGCGCAGCACGTCGCGGGCGCCTGGACGGAACCAGCCGCACTCATCGGTGACGTGGCGATAGCGGTCAGTGTCGTAGACCTTGGCGCTGAAGGGTTCGGTGTACTTCACCTCGACCCCGAGGAGGACACTCCGGTTTGCGGTGTCGCGGAACCAGACGGCAGCGTCGAAGGCGGTGTTGTCGGCAAGGTGCTCCTGCTTGGGTTGTGGCGCCCATTCGCACTGCACGTCCAGCACCTCGGCCGCTTCCGGCGCCCATGTGCGTTGCAGCAGCCAGAGGAAGGCGTCGTTGCTGCGGAGCGCGCCGAACACGTTGAAACAGAGCGGCATGCTGGACAGCAGGTTGCGCAGCAGCCGGTCCTTGTCGAGTGTTCCTGCGGCCGCCTGCACCTCGACGGCCCGGAGCAGTGCGTGGTCGAACGCTTCCTGGTTCAAGAAGTTGAGCCATGGCTGGGCCTCGACGTCGGCGGCCGTGAGCAGGCTGCCGACAGGCTGCATCTTTCCGGTGAGCGTGCCGGGCTCGGCATGCAGTTCCGCTTGGCGCCACCACGACTGCAGGATGCGACGCTTCGCCCGCCAGGGCGTATCACTCGAGACGCGAAGTGATGGGTCGTCCCAGTTCATGACCGGACCCTAGGGGCACTGGTCCTTGGCGCGTATCACTGGAAGCGGGGTGGTAGACGGTGCCGTTGCGGCGGGGTCCTCGCAATCGAAGTCGTCCCTCGACGGCATAACCCTCTTGGCGCTTTCCGGGTCGTTGCGAGCCGATGCGGTGACTGTGGTGAGTTCGTCGATCGCTTGGCATGGTGCGCCGGCGGGTACGTTTGGCCCGGGTAGGCAATTCCTGTCGGACTCGAGCGGTGCGTTCGCCGATCCAACCGCATTGACGGGAGCGTCACGTTGAGTAGTGATTGGCCGCCTATCACCGAGGATCAGATCCGACAGGTCATGGGTCGGCTCAACAAGGCCCTGGTAGCGACGAGCGCCGAGGACCGTCATGACGAGGTCGGTCGAGCGGTTCAGGCGCTCACTCGTCTGTGGGCAGATGTGAAACCGGATTTCGACGGCGACGCCTTGTACCCGATCTCGACGATGCTCATAGAGCACCGGACCGAGATAAGTGGGCACATGTCCGCGATCGATCCGGAGCAGATGGGTGAACTCGCGGCCGACGACGAGATCGACGGGCGCCACGCCTCCTCAGTAGATGATGGTTCGAACGTTGAACGATCCCTGCGGGAGTCGTTGTCGAGGGTCGGCAGTGACTTCCAGCCCGACGAGCTGGCGTTCCTCGCGGCGACGAGCAAGGTGGAGCTGCCGATTCGCGACCGCCTGGCCTGGGCGCTTCAGCGAGCTCTCGGCGCGGACTTCACGGTGTCACGAGAATGGCGGCGTGCCGACTTGGCGGTCCTCGAGAACGACGGGGTCGTGGCCCAGCTCGAGGCGAAGGCGTTGTACGCCTTCAACGTCCTGCAGCCCGCCAACCGGCTCGCGTACCTCAACCGGCTGGTTGCGGACGCAGTGAAGATGGCTGCGCTCGCGGCGTCGGACCGCTACCTCCTGTCGATGCTTGTCGACGTCCGCGGCGACATACGCCCGGAGCACACCGCTCACGTCGTGAAGTACTCCTCGGGCATCTCTGCCGGCGTCAGATCGGCGGGCGACACCGTGCGACCTGGGGCTCGCGACCGGTGGCTTGCCGAGCTGGCTGCGACCTTCGACAGCACGACCGTCGAGGTGCAGATCGACGCAGGCCAGGTGTGGGATCTTGATGTCAGCGTCGACCTGTTCCTGACCGGTCCGCTGCGCCCCGTCTGACGACACACGACCGGTGCCGTCGGATCGGGGGCGGGCCGGGTTCGGTTCGCGTGGCTCCACTCTGCGTCGCTGTGCTGTGGCAGCCAAGCGCCCCCTCGGATGGCGCACCGGCGAGACCAACCTCTCGTCGACACGGGGAGCGGCGCAGCCGACCACTCCGGTGCGCTCTTCGCCGACCAGTGGTGCAGCGCTGCGTCGGTCACCCCGTGGGGCCCAACGCATGAGTGCTGCACGCCACGGATGAACGCCTCGTACGACGGCCGGACACCGCCCGCCAGCCGCCTGCCAAACTGAAGGGTCGATTGAGGAAGGGAAGGCCGGGCACATGGGAGCAGACGTCGCAGCCGCGTCCCAGCGGTGGGCCGAGCAGCTGGTCGACTTGAGCGGCCGCAACAACCTCCTGTTCTACCGGCGTCTGAAGGTCGGCACCTTCGACCTCGTCGATCCCGACCCGGCGTCGTTCGACAAGCTGCTCCGGGGCGGGACCGTGCGCTCGACTGAGTTGTCGAGCGATCCGGCAGCAGCCGGAAAGCGGCTGCGAGCCATTGCCAAGACCGCCCAGACGAACTTCGAGGAGAAGGGGCTGCGCACCTCGCACCTTGCGCTCGGCTTGGCGACCTGGACGGCGGACGGACGCACGGTCCCGAACGCTCCGATCCTGCTAGCGCCGGTTGCGGTCGCCGCACGGGGAACGAGTGGCAACGAGTGGGACCTCACCGTGGACGGTGACTGGGTGTTGAACCCGACGCTCGTGTTCAAGCTCCGCTGCGACTTCGGCGTGACAGCCGAGCTCCCTGTGGACCTGGACCCTCACGGCGACGGGTTCGATCCCGGCGACGCCGCGGTGGTGTTCACCAAGCTGGAAGGCACGCTCAGCGAAGTTCCCGGCTTCGCCATCAACGACGCAGCGCTGGTCGGGAACTTCTCATACAGCCGTCAACCCATGGTTGATGACCTGTCCAAGTCCGGCGAACAGATGGCGGCGCACCCGCTCATCCGGGCGCTCGCCGGCCACTCCGACGCCGTCGCGGAGGTGATCGGACGTCATCCCGACATCGGTCTCGACGCGCCCGATCACATCGACCCGCGCCACGAGTTCCTCGTGCTCGACGCCGACGCGTCTCAGCACTACGTGATCAACGCTGTGGTCAGCGGCGCGGACCTCGTCGTGCAAGGCCCTCCCGGGACCGGCAAGTCGCAGACGATCGCCAACCTCATCGCCACGCTCGTGTCGTACAGGAAGTCGGTGCTGTTCGTCGCTCAGAAGCGCGCAGCCATCGACGCCGTGACCAAACGCCTCGAAGGGGTCGGTCTCGGCTACCTCGTCATGGACCTGCACGACGGCACCGGGTCACGAAAGCGCATCGCTGGACTCCTGGCCGAAGCACTCGACACCGTTGGCAGCATCCCCGAAGTGGACCGCGCCGGCGAGGACGCCGCACTCGTAGCTCACCGCAACCGGCTCAACGACCACTGTGATGCAGTGAACCGGGTCCGCGACCCGTGGGGCGTCTCGGTCTTCGACCTGCAGGCGCAACTCCTCGGCACGAACCCGCAGACCGGCGCCGGCATCCGTCTCACCGCCGCCTCGTTGCAGGGACTGACCCTCGATCGTGTTCGAGATCTCAGCGACGCCTTGGCCGAGTGGATCAACCTCGGCGGCCCAACCATGGGCGACCCCGCCACGAACCCGTGGGCCAGCGCCTACGGACGCCTTAGCAACACGGAGGACGCACAACAACTCCTCGTCACTACGGAGACGCTCCAGACGCAATCGCTCCCAGCCGCCTCGGAAGGGATGCGCTACCTCCTCATCGAGGTCGGCTTGCGCGAACCAGCCACCATCGACGGCTGGACCGGATTGTTCGCCCTCCTCGACGAGGCCCACGGCGTCATCAGCCGGCTGACAGCTGCCGCGTGGAGCGCAGACCTCGATGGCCTGGTCGCCGATCTCGAACCCTGCGAGTCGACCGCCAAGGCTGCCGTCGCCACCGTGTTCTCGGCCGGCTACCGACAGGCCAAGCGTGCAGCAGCTGCCCTCTGCAGCGACGGGACCAGCGACGCCAAAGAGCTCCGCCCACTCTTCATCGACGCTCAAACCCTGCGTCAACATTGGGCAGCAGCGACGGTCGACGGAGGCGCTCCCCGACTCGGGCAGTGGGACGCCGAAACCCGCCAGCGTTATCACCACCTCCGTGAACAACTCGCCGCACTCGGCGCGTGGGTCGGGTCCTTCGACACCGTCCCGATCAGCGGAGCGCAACACCGTCTCGACCAGCTGAGCGCCACACGCGCCGTCCTCTACCGGATGCCACGCGCCAAGGAACTCGAAACCACGCTCCTGACCGCCGGACTCGCACCGGTGCTTGCCGCAATCCGTGCCGGCAACCTCGATGCCGCGCATGGGACCGAGCTGTTGCAGACCACGTGGGTCCGCGGCGTGCTCGAACACATCACCGCCACCGACCCGGAGATCGGCGCCTTCACCGTCGAGGAACAGAACCGGCGCCGAGACGCATTCGCCAACGTCGACCGCGACCACGTCGGCGCAGGCCGAGACCGGGTACGACGAGCCTGGGCCGAGTGGGTCCACCAAGTCCGCACCGACCGCCCTGACCAAGAGCAGCTCCTCGGACGCGAGGCGGTCAAGAAGAGCCGCCACAAAGGGCTCCGCGAGCTCTTCGCCGAGGCGCCGGAATTGCTGCAGGCGCTTCGACCGTGTTGGACCATGAGCCCGCTCGTGGTGTCGCAGCTCCTGCCGAACATCGAAGGCATCTTCGATGTCGTCGTGTTCGACGAAGCGAGCCAGGTTCTCCCAGCTGAAGCCATCCCAGCCATCTACCGAGGTCGACGAGCCGTCGTTGCGGGCGACAACAAGCAGCTCCCGCCGACGTCGTTCTTCGATCAGACCACCGCCGTCGAGGACCTCGACGACGCCGCCAGTGAGGCGGCCACCGACGACATGGAGTCGATCCTCGACTCCATGACCGCCCTCCTACCTGCCCCGAAGGGCACACGCACGCTCACGTGGCACTACCGGTCCCAGGACGAACGGCTCATTGCGTTCTCCAACGTCCAAGCCTCGCTGTACCGAGGATCGATGGTCACGTTCCCTGGCGTCGTCCCCGACGCCATTACCCACCACCATGTGACCGTCAGCCCAGGCACCGGCAACGAGGAGTCCGTCGCCGAGGAGGTCCGACGCGTCGTCGACCTCATGGTGGACCACGCACAGCGCCGACCCGACGAGTCCCTCGGCGTCATCGCGCTCGGCCTCCGCCACGCCGACCGGATCGACCTCGCTCTACGGGCCCAGCGCGCCGCAGATCCAAGCTTCGACGAGTGGATGGCCCGGACCGATGAGGCAACGTTCGTGAAGAACCTTGAGCGCGTCCAGGGCGACGAGCGCGACGCCATCATCCTCAGCCTCGGCTTCGGCAAAGGCGTCGACAGTCGGCTGCGCCACCATTTCGGCCCGATCAACCAGGCCGGCGGAGAACGGCGCCTCAACGTCGCCATCACCCGGGCCCGTCGACGGGTCACGCTCGTCTCGTCGTTCGGCTCGGTGGACCTCGACCCTGCCAAGCTGAACTCAGAGGGCCCGCAGATGCTGCGCCGCTACATCGAGTACGCCGAATCGGGTGGCAACCGCCTCGACGACACGGGAGCCGTCGACGTTGCGTTGAACCCGTTCGAGATCGACATGTACGAGCAACTGCAACGGGCAGGTATCCCGGTCACGCCGCAGTACGGCGTGTCCGGCTACCGCATCGACTTCGCGCTCGGCCACCCGGACCAGCCCGGCCGCATGGTCCTCGCCGTCGAGGCTGACGGTGCCTCGTACCACTCGTCCGCCACGGCCCGGGACCGGGACCGGCTGCGCCAGGAGCATCTCGAGCGGCTCGGATGGCGGTTCTGTCGCGTCTGGTCCACCAGCTGGTTCCGGGATCGCGACGGCGAGGTTGCACGCATCCAGCAGGCCTGGACCGATGCCTGTGCAGCCGCCGACGCGAGCGTCGAGGAGGACGCGGCGCCCGTGCGGGCCGAGTCGCCGCCTTCAGTATCAGATGAAACTCACGCCCCCGCACGGATCGGGGTGTGTCCCGTCCAGCCCACCGGTGGACCGATCACGGACTACCGCGCCGACCAACTCATCGCGCTTGTCCGCTGGATCGAATCCGACACCCTCCTCCGAAGCGACGAGCAGGTTCTCGACGAAGTCGTCGCGATCCTCGGCTACCGGCGACGTGGACAGCGGATCGTCGCCGCTGTCCAGGCTGCCATCGACACAGCCCGAACGAGATGAGGTGACAGCCCGGCGGTGTGAGCACCACCCGTGCGTAGGCTCTCCGGCGTGTCACGCGAGTTCCCCCCGGGTCATCTCTTCGTCGTGAAAGCAGATCTGCTGGGGATCCAGTGTGACGCGTGGCTGCTCCCGACCGACGCCGATGGCTGGGTGGAGTCGCCATGGCACCGATCCGTCGGTCTCGACGCCCCTGGCCAACTCCGCGAGGTCTCATTGCAGGGCGATCGCCTTGTTACTCGGTGGGACCCGCGGGCAGGCGATGAAGACGAGCCGCTGGTGTTCCTCGGAGCGGTGGGCGTTCCGTACGGCTCGGAGGTTGGTATGGCCGAGTGGGTCCGGCACACCGGCGAGGTCGCTGCGTCCTTCGTCGAGGCAGCAGCGGCCGAGGTGCGCGCCCGGGGTGCTGCTGCGCGACCTCGACTGGCCATGCCACTCATCGGCACCGGCCAGGCCGGCCTGGGCAATGTGGCCGGCGGCCTCCTCGGCCCGTTGCTCGACCGCCTCGACGCCGCAGCTGTCACCGTCGGCGCCGACGTCGTGCTCTGCGTGGTTGACGACCTGGCGTGGAGTGCGGTGCAACACGCACGAGGGCTGCGTTCCGCTCCGACGGACTGGCCACTACCGCCGAGCCTGGTCCCGGTCGCCGAGGAGCTGGCCCGTCGACTCCGCTTCGGGCACCTCGTCCTCTTTCTCGGCGCCGGTGTCAGCGCCGATGCCGGCCTTCCGGCCTGGAAGGACCTGTTGCAAGGTCTTGGCCGGCGGATGGATCTGGACGATGCGGTCGTCGCTCGGCTCGGTGACCTGGATCCACGGGACGCGGCGATGCTGTTGGAACGCCGAGCCGCCGACCGGAGCGAGTGGATCGACCACGTCCGCGCCGAGTTGGCCTGCGAGCGGTCCGGCCTCACCCACGCCCTGCTCGCCTCGATGAGCGTCGAGGCCACGGTGACCACCAACTTCGACTCGCTCTACGAACGAGCCTGCACGCTCCCCGGCCCGGGCGCACAGGCGCCCGCCCGGCTCCCGTACGAGGCCGCAGAGGAAGGTCGACCGTGGCTGTTGAAGCTGCACGGCGACCTCGACGTCGGCGACCTCGTGTTCACTCGAGCCGACTACCTCGGCGCAGAACGGAACCGGGCGGCGCTGTTCGGAATCGTCCAAGCCCTCCTCGTGACCCGCCATCTGCTGTTCGTCGGCTACTCGTTGTCCGATGAGGACTTCCACCGCCTCGTCGACGAGATCGGAACAGCGCTGCAAGGCAACGACCACCCTCACCTCGGCACTGTTCTCGTCATCGACGACCCGCTCTGGCGTGACCTGTGGGCGGGATCGCTCGACATCGTCGAAGTAGGCGGCAGCGACGATCCGGCCGCCAATGCTCACCAACTCCAGATCCTCCTCGACCTCGTCAACCACCTGGCCTCCGACCGGACGAGGTTCCTGCTCGATCCAAGGTTCCGGGGGCTGCTCGACGGCGACGAGGAACGACTCGGCTCAGAGATCGCCGACCTCGCTGAGCACGTGGAGGACCTTCCGGAGGACTCGATTGTGCGGACCGCCGTCGAACGGCTGCTCCGGGAGCTCGGGGCACCCTCCGACACCGCGACCTGATGCATCCTGAAGCCGCTCGCTTCTGATCGCGGCGACGGCCATGACTTCGAAGGACCGGAGCGGCTGTCACACGACCCGCCTACCGTCCGGGCCATGGAGGAAGCTGACCGTTCGGTGATCGAGGCCGCGTCGTGGCGGCTTGCCAGTGAGCTGGTGCGCCGTCATCCGAGCGATCTTCGCCTCATTCGCGGGCACCCCGGTGGCGGACAGTCCGACTGCCTCTGGCTGTTGCCGCTGACCGGCGAACGCGGCGACATCCGATTGAACCGGGTCGGCACGATCCAGGTCCTCGACCGGTTCGACGGCCGCCGCGCCGACGCGTGGCGTCCCACGGAGTGGAGCAAGTACGTGTTCGCCCAACCTCGGGCGTTCCTGGAGCGGTTGGAGCGAGCCGCTGGACTGTCTGTACCGGCGCATGTGCCGAGCGCGACGCCAACCAGCCTCACCTATCGGGTGCTCGCCACGATCACATCGACCGCCTTCAAGTCGGTGCACCCGATCGAGATCCAGCAGGGTTTCATCGACTCCTCCGGCTACGACGGTGGCCCGAACGACAACCTGTCCGCTTTTCCCGTCGCCGAACAACATCTCGCGCGCCGACCCGACGATCTGTTCGGCGAGCCCGGCTATCGGTTCTGGATCGTCATCCGCGACGACATGCCCGTCCTAGCCGTCGACCAAGCAGACGCCGTGGCATGGACCCGCCACGTCGCGACCCCCATCCCGTTGATGTCGCTGTATGAGGCCTCGGGACGCAATCCTGTATCGACCGCCCTCGAGGTGCTCCACCGGATCGACACGCCCGCGTGAGCACTAACCACACCCACCGCGCCGACGTTCCTGGTGCCGTGGCCGCGGACCGGGCGGCCGGGGTGGTACTCGCGTCTGCGGCCGGTGACGCGCTCGGCGCTGGGTACGAGTTTGGGCCACCCCGTCCGCATGGGTCGCCGGTCGGGATGGTGGGCGGCGGGGTGTTCGGTTGGGCGCAGGGGGAGTGGACTGACGACACCCAGATGGCACTTGCGATCCTGTCGGTGGTCGCCACTGGTCGGGCCGACGTATCGGAGGTCGAGGCGCAGTTCCGGACTTGGTACGCCGGGGGACCGACCGACGTCGGACTCCAGACCCGAGCCGTGCTCAGCGCATCCTGTGCGCTGAGCACTGCGGCCGCCGACTACGCGGCGAGTCACCCGACGAGTGCTGCGGGCAACGGCTCACTCATGCGCACTGGGCCGGTCGTGCTCGCATACGCCGACCAGCCCGCGGTGATCGCCGAACTCGCACGCGAACTCTCGTCGCTCACCCATGCCGATGCGGACTGTGTCGATGCCTGCGTGCTCTGGTCCGTCGCCATCGACCACACCATCCACCACGCACCCTCATCCGACGAGCCGTGGGACTGGAGGCGCCCCCTCCGCGCCGCCCTGGACCACCTGCCGCCCGGGCGGCGCTCCCGCTGGGCGACACGCATCGACGAAGCCGAGTCGAACCCACAGAGTGCGTTCGACCGAAACGGTTGGGTCGTCCACGCATTCCAGGCGGCCTTGTCGGCGCTCTGCACTACCCCGGTCCCCGACGCGCTCGCGCCCGGACGCCACCTGCAACTGACACTCGAGAACGTGGTCCGAGCCGGCGGCGACACCGACACCGTCGCGGCGATCGCCGGCGCCATGCTCGGCGCCCGTTGGGGCGCCACCGCAGTCCCACTTCGATGGCGACGGCTCCTCCACGGCGCCGACCCGACCGGCCAACGGCGGACCGCTGCGGACCTCGAGCGGCTGGCCCGGCTGGCCTACCGGAACGGACGGCCCGACCCGCAGGGCTGGCCCGGCTGTGCCCACATGATCGACCAATACCGGGCGAACTTCTCGCTGACGCCGACCATGGTCGAACTCGGGGGTGTGCGCTTCGGGAACGCCGCAGCCGTCCCCGATGCGGTCGACGCGGACGTCGACGTCGTCATCTCGCTCTGCCGGATGGGCACCGATGACGTCCCGACACACATCGAGCATCACGTCCTGGGTCTCCTCGACACCACCGCCGAGGAGAACCCCAACCTCGACCTCCTCCTCAGCGACACCGTCGACACCGTTCACCAACTCACCCAGGACCAACGCAGCGTCTTCGTGCATTGCGTCGCCGCCGAGAACCGCACGCCGACCGTCGCCGCGCTTTGGCTGGCCCGCTACCACGGCCACACCGCTGAACAGGCACTCGAGGTCACCGGGTCAGCACTCCACTTACCGAAGCCCTTCCTCCGGGACGCCGTGCGCCGACTGGCCTCACCGTGAACTGCGGTCGATCCAGCCGCGCGAGGACTTGGCCCTCCGGTGCCGCCCCGATCGACTCCTCGTCCTGGCCCACCGCCTGACGTTGAACGACAACCAAGCCGCCGTGCTGGCCTGGATCCGTGACGGCTGTTCCCAACATCTCTACGAGGGTTGCGCGCACCGGATCACCGCGGCGGCGCTGCAGCACCTGAAACTGGTCAAGGTCTCCGGCCGTGGCGCGTGGTCAGCCTCGATCACCGCAGCCGGCAACGATTGTCTCGACCTCCTGCGGTCGCGACGTCCCGCACCAGCCGCCATGAGGTCAGCCGGACTCAGCTCGGTCGGGCGACCAGGATCCGCACGCCCTCCTCGCGGCCACCGAATGGGCCGGTTGGCTGGCCGAGATCGCCGAGCCGCAGGAACGGAACGGGCACGCTGGCTGGGGTGGCCCGAAGGACGGCGACGTGGCCTTACACGGAGAGCGCTACGAAGCGAGCCCGTTCGGGCCTCCCGATCGTTGGGCGTCCTGACGTCCCGTGCGCGTCGTTCCCGTGGCGGTCGGCGCGTTCATCCTGGTCGAGCTCGACGGATGACGGAGTTGCCGGTGTCGACGATGTAGAGGGCGCCATCGGCGCCGACATCGATGTCTTGCGGTGCATTCAGCCGCGCTGCGGATCCGATCGCGTCGAGGCAGCCCGGGGTGTTGGCCGATCCGATGGGCGTGGTGACGGCGCCGCCAGTCGTGATGCGTCGAATGGTGGAGTCTCCGTCTGCGACGTACACCGTTCCGTTGTCGTCGACGGCGAGCTTGTAGGGATAGTCGAACCGTGCGGCGCGACCGACGCCGTCCAGCGGCGTCGAATCTCCGGGGCTGCCCGCGATCGTCGACACCGCCCCGGACGGCGTGACCTTGCGGATGGTGACGTTGTTCGTGTCCGCGACGTAGACGGTGCCGGAGGCGTCGACGTCGACACCGAAGAAGCGGCTGAAGCGGGCTGCCGAACCTGTGCCGTCTGCGCTTCCGAACAGGCCGGGTGCGCCTGCGAGGGTCGTGACGGCACCGGTCGGGGAAATCTTGCGAACGGTCGCGTTGAGGCTGTCCGCCACGTAGACATAACCGTCGTCGTCGGCGGCGAGGCCGACTGGCCCGTTGAATCGTGCCGCCGCGCCGACACCGTCGACGCTTCCGGGAACCCCTGCTGCTCCTGCGATCGTCGTGACCGTGCCGTCCGGTGAGATCCGACGGACGGTGTGACTTCCGGGATCAGTCACGTAGAGCAGGTCGCCGGGCGCTACGGCGATGCCAACCGGATGGTTGAACCGTGCGGCGGAACCGACGCCATCGGCGCTACCGGTCTCGCCGGCCAAACCGGCGACCGTGGAGACGACACCAGCCGGATCGACCTTCCGGATGGTGTTGTTGTAGTTGTCAGCAACGTATGGCGAGCTGTCCGGTCCGGCGGCGATCCCTTGCCGCAGGCATCTCCACCGTTCTTGACGCGTGAACGTTCGCCGTGCACGCTTCGCAAACCTGGTGGCCCATGGTGCGCCGGCCAGGTGCGATGGAGGGGAACGACTGTGAGCACGACAGACGGTGGGCCGCCGCCCCCTCAGCCGGGGTGGTGGCTGGCGTCAGACGGCAAGTGGTACCCGCCTGAGACTGCCCACAGCCCGTTCACAACGGCCCAGGTGCCAACAACGGATGTTGCGGTTGCGCCGCAGCCGGACTGGTCGCCGACGACGGCTGCGGCCACGTGGAATCCTCCGACGCAGACGACTGCGGGTGTACCGCCACCACCGTCGGTCGGTAAGCAGTCGAGCGGCGGGCGCACGGCGATGTGGATTGGCGGGTCGGTCGCTGGGCTACTTGTGCTGCTCGTCGCGATTGGTGCGGTCGTTGGTGGGAGCGACTCGTCACCTGCGAAGGACAAGTTCACGGAGTCGAGGGTCGAGCGCACCACCACTACGACGGCGACCACAACGACGACGACCACCACCACCTCGTCGACCACGACCACGACGGTGCCGACGACGAGCGCACCACCGCCTCCGCCACCTACGACGCTCCCGGCGCCTCCGCCGGCGCCACCGACCACTCCGTACGTTCCCGCACCGGACCCCGGTCCGCTCGACACGTCCTCCGGAGGCGGGTCGGCGTACTACCCGAATTGCGCTGCGGCGCGCGCCGCTGGGGCCGCCCCGCTGTACGTCGGAGACCCGGGCTACTCGGGCAGGCTCGATCGGGACGGTGACGGCGTCGCTTGTGAGTAGGAATTCGTGGGGGTCGTTTCGGCGGCTGTCACCGTTCGTTCAGGCGTTCTGTTGGTTCGTGTTCATGCCGGGACCGCTGATGGCGTGGGCCGCGGCAGCGCAGCCACGCCGACGGACGGCACGGATCCTGACCGCGGTGAGCGGGACGGTGGTCTGGGCGCTCGTGATCGCTGCGGTCGTCGCTGCGCCCGGTCGCGACATGACCGGCGCGGCACGCGCGACCGCGCCGGCGCCGGTCACCGCCCGCACCGCGTCGCCGTCCATCACCACGATCACGACGGCGGCTACTGCAGCGCCGCCGACTACGGAGGCACCTGCACGGTCGCCTACCGCTGCACCGCCGAGTGCCACTGGCGCCGGTCTAGACGCTCTCCGTCGGATCGCAGTCGCCACGCCGCACTCGATGGACGGCTACCACAGAGCCCTCTTCCCCCACTGGATTGACCTGCACCACAACGGCTGCGACACCCGCTGCGAGGTCCTGCGCTCCGAGCGTCAACCAAAGCTTCCCGGGTTACCAGGCGGGGGCTGGTTATCGATATACGACGGCTACACCACCAACAATCCGGATGAGCTCGACATCGACCATGTCGTCGCCCTCGGCGAAGCGTGGGTATCGGGAGCGGACACGTGGGACACGGCCCGACGCACGCAGTACGCCAACGATCCTTCGAACCTGCTCGCGGTCTCCGCAGTCACGAATCGATCCAAGGGCGACCGCGACCCTGCCGAGTGGCAGCCCCCGAATCGCGTCGGTTGGTGTCGGTTCGCGACCATCTGGACGACGACCAAGGCGAAGTACGGTCTTACAGCCGACCCAGCAGAGGTTCGAGCCCTCACCAACATGCTGTCCGGCTGTCCTTGAAGGTGGCGCCGCTATGCCCCGGCGGGCGTCTGCTCACCACCGTGAACCGTGGCGCCGGCGGTCGGTTTGCGAACGACCACACCACGTCGAGTGCGCACGCTGTCGCATGATCGACTAGCTCGAACGATGCGGGCCCCCGGCCGGTTGCGGTTCGAAGCCGAAGATGACGACCCACATGGCGAACCCATCCAACGGATTCCACGTCGAACTTTGTGCGAACGTTGTTGCGCATCGACGAGGGCGACCGCAAGGAGACCGACTTGCGTTCGCTGGGCCTCCTAGTCCTGGCGAAGGCACGCGGCGACCGGCGGGTGTCGCCCAGGCAGACAGTCACCACCGCTGGCAGTACAGTGCCGTCCAGGAGCGGAGTCCCGAGGTCCGTGCCACGGTCGCGCTGAGTGTGATTGCACTTCGGCGCGTCCTACGGCTGCGACGGAAGCTCGCGGAAGGAGAGGGGAAGAGGCCGTGATCGGTCCAGCTTCACGACGGACAGCTGACATCCCATGATGGACCCCGATGCTCCGTCACCGCCTCCTTACAGCCCAACGGCCAGTACTGCGGGTTACCAGTCCGTGATGACGTCGTTCCCCGAGAACGACAGTCGGTCAACTCAACCGTTACACCCACCTGTCCCACTGCTCGTCGGTGCCGCCGTGGCATTGCTTGCCTCGGTAGCCCTAGTACCAGCGGGAGGTTTCGCAGACTGGGAACACCTCGCCGGATGGCTGGCCGCCTCCGTCGTGGCGGTGGGCTTTGTCGCCTCCTACACGTCGCAAGACCTACGCCGACGCGAGAGATCCAACTACTCGCCCAATCGTCGCCTCGACACCTTGCGCTGGGTGCTTGCAATAGCGGCAATTGTGTTGTGCTGCGTCCATGCCTGGACCTTGGCGTGGAGCCTCGCAGCTCGATGAATCTCTTCGCTCAAGAGCAGATGCACGACGGCGACCGTCTCGCCTCTCTTCGCAGGTTGCCCAAGTGGTTTGTTGTCGCTACAGCTGCCGTCGCAGTGTTCTTGATCGCCGTTTCGCTTCTGCCAGAACCGCCTGTTGCGGCGAACCCAGCTCAAGCTCAACTCGGTAATCCTGCCTTGAACCGGCTCGCAGCATGTGTCACTGGCCATAAGCAACTTGCCGTGGTAATGCTCATCGACGAATCCGCAAGCCTTCGACAGACGGATCCGCTCGGTGGTCGCGTAGTCGCGGCGCGTGCCGCCGTGAATGGACTCGCTGAACTCGTTCGACGAAGCAACGGTAAGGTCCGTGTCGATGTGCAGGTTGCTGGCTTCGCCGTTGACTATCAAAGAAGTCCAACGTGGACGACTTTGGCACCAGAGACGGCCGCATCGGTCGACGCGGCAGTGCAGTCGTTCGTATCTCGGTCCAATGGCATCGATACCGACTACGTGAACGCACTCCAGGGCGCTCAGTCCGAGATACAATCGCACGCTCGTTCCATGGGTGGGGACACCAACGAGACCTGTACAGCAGTCTTGTGGTTCACCGACGGACGCTACGATGTTGAGGATCGTATCAACGGTCGCCAGAAGAAGGTCGGAACTGACAATAGCGGAAACGCTCAAAGCAAGGAATATGCTCGAGATATTGATCTGTACCACCGCGGGGGAGGCGCAGCGACCGTCGCCCGGGGCAAGCAGATCCTTTGCGACGCCGGCGGTGTCGCGGACCAGTATCGAACCAGCGAGACATCACTGTTTGCTGTCGCTTTGGCGACACAAATTCCTGCGGACGACCAATCCTTCCTCGAGTCTGTTGTGCAAGGTCCCAATTGCGGTAACCGTGACGGCACAACGAATGGGGCGCTACTCACCGGCGACATCGGCGAGATGATCGGGGCGTTTGACCAGATCGTCACAGCGCTCGGCAACCCGGCTAACTCCGTTGATCAGGAGATCCACACCTGTCCGCTGCTTGAGGACACGTGCCCGCAAGGGACGCAGACCTTCGACATCGACCCCACCCTTCAGCGATTTCATGTTCTTGCGCAGATGGACGCTCCAGGCGTTGCTGTGCGCTTCACATCTCCCGGCGGCACTCCCTTGAGTGTCCCGCCCGTCCCGGTCGGAACGGAGACCGGTCAGGGCGCTACTGGGGACACGCACTTGGCCTGGTCGTGGCTGTCGCCCCAGGCCCTGACGGTGGATGCTGAAGCGGGCAGTGGGACGAACCCGAATTGGGTGGGCACCTGGACCGCCACCTTCATCGACACCACCGGACGCAATCCGGGGGCTCCTGTACACGCCCGGATCTACGTGTTCGGCGAAGTCACTCCAGAACTCGCTGCGGGAACGATTTTCCGAGCGGGAGAGAAGAACACATTCCGGGTCAACGTGGTCGGCGTCGGGGGCTCGCCGGTCCCGGCGACTGCACTCGGCCCGGCAAATCTGACAGCCACGATCACAGATCCGTCGACGGGCCACCTGACGAACCTGGGTCCGCTGGTCCGACAAGGTGACTCCTACACCGGAACGTGGACGGCTCCGCCGGAGCTCTCGGCCCCGTCGGTCAACCTTGGTTTGACCGTGACCGTGACGACCCGCACAGGAGTCGCGCTGGCACCGAGCGGTTCCACGACCGCCGTCGATGTGCGGCCCCCGGTCGGCTTCCCCGAGGTCGGAACTCATCGCATCGACATTGGCCCAATTGAGGGAACAGGCTCTGCCGAGGCGCGTCTCGCAATCCTCGGTTCGCGCCGTTCAGCGACGTGCGTCTGGCTCGCGGATGTTCGAATTGAATCCGGCCCGTTGCCAACAGGAACACTCAACGTAGATGCCGGTGATCACGGCTCTGCCTCGAGCGAATGCCTCCAGATTCCCAAAGACGGCAAGGGCGAACTCGTCCTGCGCGTATCGCCCAAGGCGAGCGAACGCGGTGTCGAAGTCGGGACGATCTTTGTCGGAACACGGTCCCTTAATGGGGACGAGGTGCGAACCGTCCCAATCGCTCTTACGGCTCAGCTTGTAAAGTCCGCAGATGCTGGGATGGCGTGGCTTCTGTTTACCATCCTGATCGTGGGCGGAATCTCGTTGCCGCTTGCCATCTTCTATTTGGCGAACCGGCGCGCTGCGACGTTTGCTCCGCTCAAGCTGATGGTCGGATGCGAGGTGCCGATTGAGCTCTGTGACCCCGTGGATGGCTCACTGACACTGCGACGCACGGCCGCTGCCCCTCCATCTCTAGTTGGCGTCGCAGTGCCCCATGAGTCCCTGACGTCGGCACCGCTAGGCCTAGGCGACCCCGTGCCAGAACCACCCGAAGTCCATGCCGTCGACCCCACCGAGGGTGTCGGCTTGCTTCGAACGCAAGACTTCCGAGCAGTGGCGCCACAGCAAGACACGGAGCGGCCGCGGTATTTTGAGTTTGCAAGCGTCAAGTTCAAAGCATCCGTATCCCGAAACCCGCTTCGCCCGCCGGACGGAATCGCGTCCATTGACGATCGCCGACAGGTGCTCGGAAGCGCACGAGGATCAGCGGCGCTTCGTCCGGGGCGGTCCGGCCGCAGCGGGCGTATTCCGCTGTGGATCAATGGCGAGTGGGTATTGATTGTGAACGACGTCCATGACGACGACGCGCCAGTCACCGGCCAACTCGTTGCGTTTCTGCTCGCAACCGAAGTGAACAGCTCGGTGGGACGCCTGAACGAACACCTCGCCGATCGATTGCCCGCGTTACGTGACACAGCGCTGCGTCTCCGCACGGTGGAGGTTCCCGACGACGCAAACTCGGAGACCGATCCGTTCGGCGAGGAGCCGGCGCCGGACAGCAGGTCCGGCGTTGAGATCGTTCCCAGTGACTGGGACCCAGTGCCACAAGATCCCACAGGGCCGCGGAATCATGCGCCGAACTACCCCGCAAGCGACGTGCCACCACCGACACCGCCAGCGCCGACCACGAGGGCCGGTGTTGAGGGCGAGGACCCATTTCGACACTTCGATAGCTAGTCGTTACTTCGACCCTTCCGTGTAAGCGCCGGAAGTAGTTCTGATTTCGAGAGGATGACTTCATGTTGCGACCCATGCTGCTCGTCGGGGTTGGAGGCTCGGGCGGTAAGACGCTTCAGCTCCTCCACCGTGAGTTGCGGTACCGGCTCAGAGACGCCGGCTGGAACCATGGCGTGCCAGATGGCTGGCAGTTCCTCCACGTCGACGTGCCCGTGACTCCAGATACTCGGATGGATGAATTCCCCGACGCAGTCCCTGTTAACGAGCCGGTGGTCGGCGGACAGTACGTTGCCCTTGCCAAGCAAGCGGTCACCTATGACGCAATCGACCGCACTTGGCTCCGCGATTCACCATTCGATGCACTTGCCAAAGTGGCAACATGGAGGCCACGTCCCGAGGAAGTCAATATCTCGATCGAATCCGGTGCTGGCCAGTTCCGAACCATCGGACGTGTTGTTGCACTTTCGCAGGTGGCGCTGATTAGCGAGGCGATCGGCCGTGCTCGCGCGCGGCTAAGCGCACCTGAGGTACAGCCGCAACTCCAACAACTCAGCACCATGGTCGGACAGGAAAGCCGAGCGGGCGTCGACGTGCCACCAGGTGTTCTGCTGATCAGTTCCATGGCCGGCGGATCCGGGGCCGGCATGTTCCTTGACGTCGCCGATATCATCCGCGCCAGCGACCCCGCGGGCTGGTGTGATAGCTCGATCGGTGTTCTCTATACAGCGGACATGTTCGAGGAACTGCCCCCCCTTGGGCGCCAAGGAGTGATGCCAAACAGCTTGGCGAGTCTTTGCGAACTCATGAACGGCTACTGGAACAACCGGGCTCCGGGACCTGAGTATAAATTCTTCGAACAGGCCGGAATCCCCGTCGCTGGCTTTCAGCGTCGGGGCATCAGATATCCGCTTATGGTCGGGCGCGCCAATGATCGAGTCCGATTCCCGACGCAGAACTCAGTCTACAGCGCGATGGGGAAGACACTCGCCGCGTACATGACGTCCCCTTCAGCGCAGACGTCCATCAATGCGTATCTCACTGGCAACTGGGTCGCGGCGTCGACCGGGCTGTCAGATGCCACACCATTCAAAGACACATCTCGTGGAACCATCGTGTCAGCGATGGGCATGGGCTCCATGAGCCTGGGCCGCGACCGATTTGGTCGGTACTCTGCCCAACGCCTAGCGCGTGCGGCGATCGAACACGCATTGCGCGCCCACGCCGTCGGGAAGAAGGTCCCGGAGGAGATCACATTTGACACGGCGCGCGACGACGTTGCAGTTGCCAACATGCAATGGTTTGTTCGTAACTGTGGCCTTGATGAGATGGGCAGTGACCACAACCAGGTGTTGGATCAGCTGACGCCTGATCTCGCTGTGGCTGCGGACAGGATTCGCCAAACGATCCGGCACACGGTCGAACAATTCCCGTCGCTCGAGCCGAACCAGTATGGGTCTGTGATCCTGCAACAAGTCGACGCAACCCGAACCGCTTACGAATCCGCGACTGATCAGCTCCTCCGAGACCGAGCAAGCGAGTGGGTTCGCAATGTGACGTACTGGGTCGACGCAGCAGTTCTAGAAGCTACGAGCCGGTTGGGCCTCGAGGTCACCGTCGAGTTGCTTCGAAGGCTGATCGATCACATCGGTGATGTCATCGGAGACCTTGCAGCCGAGATCCCGAACTTAGAGGGACATGTTGGCCAGATTGAGATGGCAGTCAGAGGCAAGCTAGCCGAATTTGGCAATCAACAGATGCTCCGAGAGAACGAGCTGATCAGCGACGCGATCAATCGCGCACTCAAGGGGCTTCAATATGGCTTCGACGCGCGGCTGCGACGCGCAGCATGCGAGCTTCTTCGAGATCTGAAAGAAAACCTTCTCAGTCCTCTGCACGCAGAGTCTGGCTCGGCACTGGGGGCACTCCGAATCGACGAGCGTCCTCCCGCCGGACACGTGGGACTCGGCGTGGCGACCTGGCCGGTGGAAGGAGTCATTCCCGACGATTTACGCCCAGCATTGAACGAACGCCTCGTCGAAGGCGCTGACACATTTCCTGACTCGTATTGCGTCCAGCTGACCGCAACTGTCCGTCGTGATGACGACCCGAACAGAGTCCTTCCTACGTTGGAAGCTGAGACGGTTGCGGTTGGTGAAATCCTCACTGGACGTGCCCGGGATCTCAAGACCAGATCCGTACTGAGCCGTGACGCTGATTGGTGGCCGCAATTCCTCTCGTCACAGCGACCAGCAAGTGCCGCGCGGTACCAGCTCCGATTCCGCGGCGCAGATATTTTGGAGCGCGCCGAGGATTGGATTCACCGGCGGGATACGGCCTTCGGTGACTTTGTCCATCAGTCCCTACGCTCATACCTGACAGTGGATGACGCAGCAGAGCGACTTCGGCGCCGTGACGCGGTTCTTACAGCGTTTCGGGAGTCCCTGTCGGTAGCGTCGCCGTTGGTCGAATTCCATGGCAACAACTCGCGTGAGGTGCACGGCCAGGTGCCGAGCTCCCAATTCCATTTCACCGCGGTGCCGTTCGCGCAAACGGACCTCGAGGCGGAATTGGTAGCGATCGCAGAAGGGGCAGGTATTGCGGACGAGGCTATCGAGCGGTTGCGTGGTGCGATGAACGTCGGCGATGAGCAGAGGGTTGAGATGATCACCACCCTCACGGCCCCAGTCGAGCCGATGGTACTTCAATCCGTTATGCGGCCAATCGCCGAGCAATGGTCCGCCTGCAGAGACAACTCAGCGGAACGGGCCCGATTCTGGAGATGGCGCAGGGCCCGATCGCTTCCGGAGTTCGTTCCCGCCTCCCCCGATGTCCAGCTGTCGATGGTCAAGGGTTGGTGGGTCGGTCGCATCATCGGCGCCCTACGTTACGACAAGGCTACGTTCGCCTCCGAGCCGGTGCAGATCCACGACAACGAGCATGGAACGTGGCGCAACTTCCCGTTCCCGTATCTGGAGGCGGCGTTGAGTTTCGAACAGGAGCTGCTGCCCGCCGTATTGGAATCAATGTGCGTCGCCATGTTGGACTGTCAGGCCCGAGGCAGCCTCGAGCCCTTGCGCGCTTATGAACTGCTTCGAGCGTTGGGCGACGACGCCACCATGATCATGCGGAACTGGGTGAGCCATGGCCAGACGCCACCTGGGACGACGCCGATGGAACGCGCCTGGCGTGGTCCCGAGTCCACAACCGTCAGCGCGGAAGCGTCGACGCCAAGCGAACGGCGGGATGCCGTGCGTGCCTACATCTCGGGACGACGATCTGGGTACGTGACGCGGCTCGATGCTGAGCCAGTGAGGGCCGCCACTTTGCTGGTCCAGCCGAGATGGTTGGATCTTCGTGACTTGTTGGACCAGGTGTTCACATCGCTCGATACGGATGTGGCGAACGCAGTTGACGGCGGGGCGGGTGATGGCGGTGACTGACAACGGTTCCGGCACAGCACCACCGGAACCCAGGCGGCATACGATTTTTCTGCTCCAGGGAAAGAGCGTGCAGCAGCGAACGGTCGAGTTGCTCACGGGCTGGTCCGCCGCTGGCCTCGTGCAGACTGCGAGCTTCCTTGATCTCGACGCCCCGGCCGGTCCGGCAGGACCCGGCGAATGGGACCACACCATTGTTCGTGAGGCTGAGCACTTCGTCCTGTCCGACGGCGAGTTGGGGAGCCCGGTCCTAGTGCTCGACTGGCTCGCGGACAACTTCTGTGACGTGATCCGGCTCGTTGCCCTTCACACTGCCGAACAACCTGGCGCCGAGGCCGACGGTGTTCGCAAAGCTGAGTTGATTCGTCAGGGACTGCAGCACTACCGGGGTGTGCGCCAGATGGTCGTGCCGATCTCCTGCTTTCTGGTTGATGAAGAACTGACCAAGCTCGACGCAGAATCGGTCTTGCCAACGTGGTCGGCCAACCTGGTCATCAGTCCTACAGATCAGGCTCTTCCAGACGGCTCTGCAACTCCCATCCGAGCGCAGCTTTCAGACGGTAAGCCAGATCCGCGATACGCCGCGGTTGCGGCTCAAGCACTATGCACCATCGGTGGAGTGTGGTCGTTCATGGGTGAAGGGCCCTTTGATCATAACCGCACCGACAGTGTTGCAGCAGGCTGCCGGGTCATTCGTACGTTTGTCAGAACGCTCGATCTTCCAGATCCGACACCGCGGATCACACACCGTGTCTTGGAACCGCTCGGCGGCTCTGCCGGGCTGGCGGGCACCTGGCCCGATCCCCAGGGCCGCCCTTACGTGCCAGCGATACCAGCCATCTCCTTCTCCCAGGAAGCTGCTCAACAGCTGTGCGAGCGGTACAGCCGCACCGTGAACCTTCGCGAGCTTCCGGCGGCGGTAGTCCCCGAGCCGACTCCCGTCGGCTTTTGGACGGCGGTGCGCATGTTTTTCCAGTTCATGGTCCGCGGGTTCGTGACGCTGCCACGGATCTTCGCCGACACCATCGTCGAGCGAGCGAGCCGCGCCGCATCGAGCATGGCCACGAACAGATTGTTCGGGGAACAGTCCGGCTATCTTGTAGAGGTGGGACCTCGCCGCAGCCTTCCTCCTGTGAGTGGCGAAAGCGCACAAACTGCGATGGAGACGGCGGCCCGTTTGGTAAGTCCGAACGATACCTACATGCCTCCCGCAACCCGGGATCTACTTGGGGAACTCCTACGGATCGGCACTGCGCTCCTCGACGGAGGGGACATGCCCCCTGAGCAGGTCCCGCCACGAATAGGTGACGTGTCTGCGTTCATTCCTGATCCGTCCGATATTGCCGTTGCGCCGAGCCACCCGACGCTGACGATCCCCGGAAGTCTCGTGGGTCAAGAAGAAGACGTCGTATTGCGTGGCCACGATCCACTTACAGCAGTACGTATCCGTGAGCTCCTCCAAGCTGAATGTCGGCAACTGGCGGCCGATGATGGCCAATCGGCCCGAGCCGATGCCACCTCGCCAGGTAGCGGCGACGGAACACCCCAGCCGGATGACGAAGCGGCGGACGAATCCGCAGCGTCCGACGATACGGCATCGGTCTCGCGCCGCCTCTCGAATACGGCCGATCAAATATCTCGAATCGATTCGTGGATAGCCGGCACGAGGCGCCCGTTCACCTGGCTAGTCGGTGAACGGATTGCCCTGCCACTCACCGTCGCGCAGATGCGCGCCTACTCGGCAGCGAGCCGGCTGGGGGAGCGACCGGAGATTCAGCAGGTTCGGATCCCCGACCGTCTGTCGGCACTCCGGGCGCTCGGAATTGCGGCGCTTCTCTCCCTGTGTACTTGGGCTGTTACTCCTCTCGGAGTCTGGAAATGGCGAACCGCACTCTTTCTGTCGATTGCCCTTCTGCTCACCGGCGCTCTAGTAGCATATCGTCAGTTCTACCGGCGGCTAAAGCAAGAATTCCAAATCCTGCACCGTCAGGAGGTCGAGATCGAGGAGCTCAACCGTGCCGCGCGTGAGTTGCAGCACTACTCCTTCGAGGCGCTGCGGTTGGGGTCATTGTATTGGCAATATGAGCGATGGGCGGCGGTCCTGGCTGGAGCGCTGCACCGACCGTTCGGTTCTATTGCAGACACCGAAGCTGCCGTCGATGAGCCGCGTCTGATATCCGACGGGCCGAGGTCGGCGCGCAGCGCAACCGCAATTCCAGATCCTCAGCTCGTCGAACGATTGTGCAATCTTGCTCGCCGGCGGGTGTACACGCAAGGGTGGAACTATCGCGCTCTTCAGGCCGGTATCTCGTCGTTGACCGAACAACTGGGTAAGGAGCGATCTCTAGCGCCGGAAGCTCGGCTCGATCCATTTGACGACAATGACCGACAGAACAGTGGGACTCTCGAGCGCCTCCAACACGCGTACCGCCACGGCGCTCACGGGGTCGCCGCCCGTGCTGAGCCTAACCGCCGGACGGCCGACCTGACATCGAACAGCCCCATGCAACAGCTCACGAGCGAGGTGCTGGTAAAGGGGACCGATCGCTATCCGGACGCGGCTGCACCTCCTGACGCGGATCCCACCGACGGTTTCATCCAAGAGCTGTTCCCGAGCCCGCACGAACAGAGCTTCCCAGTATCCCTGTGGCAGGACGCCGGACTGCGCGCTCCGGCGGACGTGGAAGAGCGGATCATTATCTGTCAGGACTCTCTGCACGACGCTTCTGTCCCGCAGACACGGTTTCTCCCAGCCGCAGCTGTGCGAAACGGAAAGCGTCTGCTCTTCGCAGCCGCGCGATTGGACCTTTCGTATGCCTGCCCGCCAGAAGCGTTGGTTCTCTTTGAACGACGGAGCCAAGCGGACCGATGGCCGCTCGAAATCTTCACGAATCCGCATGGTGGTGATTAGGAACCCAGCCAGCACGCAATGGGAGGGGTCGTCATTAGCGATACGGAATGCCAGCGCTGTTTTCTATCTCGCATGGATGTGCCGACGAGACCGTGGATTTCGCACCGCTCAGCGTGCCCGACCTGTTGGGACCACGCTGTCACAGACAGGAGACCTGCCAGCGATGTACCGTCGGCTGCTCTGTGCGCGCATGCGATCCCGGAGAGCCTCTGACGACGAAATTTGCGGCTTCCGAGGAGGAACGCCCCATTCGGTGGGGCATCCTGGTTGCCTCGAGGATGGGTCGGGACATGGCGACTGGTTCCATGCGAGCGGTCGCGGCACGCGTTGGGTTGGTGCCGGACCGAGCTGCGAGCTCCGTGCGGATCCTCGACGGTCGTGATCGCACACGGGCGGCGTGACGTGTGGCGTCGGCTGGTGCGACGAATCGACCGCTGGCTCGAAGGAGGTGACAGCCGAGCCATCATCCTCCTGGCAGGCTTGGCGATCGCCGTGGCGGTCCTGTCCGCGGTGGTGGCCTTGGTCTTCCATGCTCAGCTCTTCGACGGCTCCGGCGTCCACGAGCTGGGACCGGTCGACGGGTTCTGGCAGGCGTTGGTGCGCACCATCGACCCAGGCCAGATCACAGCAGACCATGGCAGCGGAAGGACGATCGGTCTCGTCACCACGGTGTTCGGTCTGCTCCTTCTCTCCACCCTCATCTCCTTGGTCGGCAACGTCGTGGAGCGGCGGGTGGAACGGGCCCGACGCGGGCGCGACCCCGTGGAATTTCGGCGCGGCCACGATGACGTCCCGTACCACGTCGTACTGGGGTGGAGTGAACTCACCCTCCCTCTGCTGGGGCAGCTGGCTCACTCCCACACCGGGCAGCTGCGACCCGATGTGTTGGTGTTGGCGCCTCGGCCCGCAACCGACATGCGCCAACAAATCGACGAGTACCTCGAGCAGGAGCACCGGAACCAACGCACGAAAGCTTCAGACCTCCCGCACAAGCCCCGTCACTGGCCGGAGCTTCGCACCGGAAATCCCACCGATGACCGGGACCTCATCCGCATCGCGCGCCTGGAACGCGCCACCTCGGTGATCGTGCTCGCGCCCGACCCCGAACGAGGGGACGTTTCGGGCCTCGGAGGGCCTGACGACTTGTGCCCGGCGTCGGCCGAGGTCGTCAAGGTCGCCGTAGCAGTCTCTGCGGCCGCAGCGACCCAACCCGAAGCCCAACCTGAGCAGTCGACGACCTCGACCTCCGCCCTTCCCCTCCGCCTCGTCGTGGAGGTGCCCGGGAGCGCCCGCACGGACCGGAACCTCGGCGCCAGGCTCACGCAGCGGCTGCCTGGCCCGCCATCCGTTGGCCGGCCAATCTTGGTCCTGCCAGTCGACGTGGCTCGCCTCCACACGCACCTCGCGGCCCGTGTCTCGCGTCAGGCGGGACTGACCTCGGTGTACCGAGAACTCCTGGACTTCCAAGGTTGCGAGTTCCACGTTCTTCCCCGCCGCGACCACGCGGACGGCGCCCCGAGGGTCCGAGGGGACGTGGAAGGACTCCAGTTCGGTCAAGTGGCAGAGGGCATCGCCGACGGCATCGTCGTGGGCGTCGTGGACGACGGTCCAGATCGCCAGGGCTTCCGCATTCCCCCCTGGACTGAAGTTCCCGACACCGACGAACGCTTCGTTGTCCTGAGCGAGCGCGCCGACTCTGCAACCATGCCTCCTCCGAATGATGCCATCGTCGCGTTCGGCTCAATCCCGCTCCACACTGCAACGCCAGAAGAGGAATCGGTGTTGGTCCTCGGCTGGAATCACCGCGGGCCGGGTCTGATCGAGGCCCTCCAAGCGCAGTTGCCGGACGGCTCCACGATCACCGTCGTGGGCGACCACACCGATATCCCGATTGATGAAGCGGGAACGGTCAAGGTCGAACACCAGAACGCTCCCGGCGGGTTTCAGGAATGGCTCGACCAGCCGGACAACGCTGGTCTCCTGAAGTGCGACCACGTCTTGGTGCTCGGTGACGACGACGTCAGTCCGGCCGTGTCCGACGCTGGTGTGCTGCTCACCCTGCTGGCGCTCAGCTCTGGCTCACGCATCGCCCGGCGCACCACCGTGGTTGCCGAATTGCGCGAGCGACCCAATCGCCGCCTCGCTCGCCGCAGGTTCAACGATGACCTCGTGGTCGGCGACTCGCTGATCGCTTGCGTACTTGCGCAGTACGCGGCCACTCCAGCGCTCACCGATGTGTTCGCCGCCCTGATCGAACACGCCTGCGACCCCGCCTTCGAGTTTCGGTTCCTGCGCGTGCCAGAACCGTTTGGCGCTGCGAACGGGCAGGCCGCCACGTTCAGAGATCTTCAGCGCTGGTGCTGGCAGCGAGGGTTCATTGCCCTGGGCTATCGAGCAAACGGAGAACCGCCGGTGCTCAACCCGAATCTCGACCAGCCAGTGGGTTGGCCCGCCTCGTGCGTGACATCGAAGCTCGAGGCGGTCGTGGTGACCAAGCTTCCCCGCTCGCCCGGCGAGGTCGCGACTGCGCCGGGGTCTCGACGACTTGGGCCTGACGCGAAGACGCACAGCGCTCCATGAACCGGCCGGGATTGTCGACGAGCGTCCGCTCGGCGATCTTCGCGTGGCGACTTCAACACCGTAACTCGAACCGGTGCGAGGCAGGCTCGCATGACCGAGGGGCGCTCGAACATCGTCTCACGCGCAAGCCACACGCTCGATTGGCTTCCCGGTCGGCGCCAGAGGCCAGCGACCACGCAGCGTCGGGGATTCGCCGAGTCGTTGCTGTTGCTTGTTCGCCGCTTCAGCGTGATCACCGCGGACCCAGCGGGAAGCCGGCGGCTGTGTGTAGACGGGCCGGTTAAACAGCTGGGCCCCGATCCGCTCGACGGCAAACGTTGGGACCGGGCCGCGAACCGGATCGCGACAACGGGCAGCTCCGCAGCGTTGAGCTCATTGAGCACCCGTTCCGCCGGCGCCGTCGAAATACAAGCTCTCGCCGCCGGCCACGCTTTGGACACCGACACGTCAACCCCGGCCGAGCACCGTTCGGAACGGCGTGCCATGGCACGCGCTCAACACCAGCACCGCTGCCAGTGACATCGCCGTTGCCATGACTGCGGTTCGCCGCACGACTTCCTCCCCCGGACAGATTCCGAAATAGAGCTGACTCCGTCGCGGCACAAGTGGGGCCGAGTACCTACAAGCGGGCAGGCGCACGGGCAATGCCTGCCGCCGCTGATCCGACATTGGGCGCGGCCGTGTGCGCGTCGCCGTCGACGCGTCGCGAGGTGGACCGGAGTTGCCCCGCTTCGTTGGACACCTGATTCTGGGGGAGACCCTGGAGGAAGGAGACCCAGATGGGTCGTCCAGCGAAGTACCCGGAGGAGTTCCGTCGGGAGGCCGTGAACTTGGTGAACGGCTCGGGCAGACCGGTCGCGGAGGTGGCCCGGTCCCTCGAGATCGCCGATGGCACCTTGTGGAACTGAGTGAAAGCCGACCGTGAACGCGTCGCTCGGGATGCTGATCCGCAGGCGTTGTCGGAGTCGGAACGCGCCGAGTTGAAGCGGCTGCGCAAGGAGCCCGCACAGTTCAGGATCGACAACGAGATCCTCCGGAAGGCGGCCGCCTATTTCGCACGGGAGACGAACCGGTGACCGGCTTCCGGTTCGTCGACGGTCACCAAGCCGAGTACCGAGTCGTCGATCTGTGCCGCGTCACCGGAGTGTCCCGCTCCCGCTCGGGGTTCTACGCGTGGCGCACCCGTGAGCCATCGATACGCGACCTGGCCGACGCCGAGTTGCTGGTCGAGATCCGCGAGATCCACCAGGCGTCGCGATGCACCTACGGGGCGCCGAGGGTGTGGGGTCAGCTCCGCCGGGCGGGTCACCGCGTCGGCCGCAAACGGGTCGCTCGTCTGATGGCTGCTGACGGGCTCATCGGCGCGCACGCTCGACGTCGCTGGCGTCGTGGTCGGCACCCTGCGATGGTCCGGGCCCCGGACCTGTTGGAGCGGGACTTCACCGCAGAACGCTCCGATCTGCGATGGCTTGCGGACTTCACCGAGTTCGCCTGCATCGACGGCAAGCTGTTGCTGGCCGGGATCCGAGATCTCCACGATCGAGGTCTGGCCGGCTGGTCGATGGGCGAACGCCAGACCACTGACCTCGTCGTCGCGGCGCTCGTCATGGCCATCGGCCGGCGAGACCCTTCCGAGCAGCTGCTCCACCACGCGGACCACGGAGCTCAATACACCAGCGTCGAGTTCACCAATCGGCTGGCGGACTGGAACCTCCGAGGCTCCTACGGATCGGTCGGCGACGCCTACGACAACGCTGCGATGGAGACCTTCTGGGCGGCCCTCAAGAAAGGAGATCCGTCACATCTGGGGGCTTGGGAGACCATCACCCGCTCCGAGCTCCGCGCGATCCTGTTCGACTACATCGAGGTCTTCTACAACCGGCGACGCCACCAACGCGGCCTCGACGACCGAACCCTCGCCGAGGCCTACGCAGCCAGCCCAGCAGCCTGATCTACCGAAGCCCCGTGTCCATCAGAGCGGGGCAACTCCATCCGGCCAGTGGCGCCTGAGGCCGGCGCGCGTTGGTTGCGTGGTGTCGGCGATCGAGTGGTCGTCGATGGCGCGTGGTACGAGTGGTGCCATGGGAAGGAAGCAGTTGGCGTTGCGGCGGCCTGACCGCTGTTCGGTGTGCGGAGTGGACCTCGTCGCTGGTACGACGGCGGAGTGGGACAGCGATCTCAAGACGGTGACCTGTCTGGCATGCAGCGTCACCAGTGCTCCGCCACCAACTGCCGACGCACGTTCAGAGCCGAGACTTGTGCAGTCGACACCGCCGGTGGAGATCGACGTCGGAGTTGCCGGAGCGTCTGCGCGGCGTCAGGCGGATCGCCGGACCGCACAGAGAGAGGCGCGCATCGAGGAGAAGTGGGGGAGCGGCCGCATGGGTCGGATCGTCAAGGCGCTCTCCGACGACCCGCAGACGACCAGGGCGTGGCGCGAGGGCGCTGCAGGTGAGGAGCGGGTCGCTCGTCGCCTCGAGGAACGCCTCGAAGGTCAAGCGGTGTTGCTCCACGACCGAAGGGTGCCCGGAACCCGAGGCAACATCGATCACCTCGTCATCGCGGCCTCGGGCGTCTGGATCGTTGACGCCAAGCGGTACAAGGGCAAGGTCGAGAAGCGCGATAAGGGCGGCTGGTTCCGGACCGACCTGCACCTGTACGTCGGTGGCCGCGATCAGACCAAGTTGGTCGAGAAGATGCAGTGGCAGCACGACGCTGTTCGCGCGGCTCTCGGCTCCGACGAGGTGCCGCTCCACCTGGCTCTCACGTTCGTCGATGCGGAGTGGCCGCTCTTCTTCGCGAAGCCACTGCGGTTCGACGACGTCTGGGTGAGCTGGCCGGCGAAGCTCGCCGATCTCATCGCCGAGCCGGGTCCGTTGTCAGGCGATGACATCGAGCGCGTCGCCCGGGAGTTGTCGGTGCGTCTCCCAGCGCAGCGTTAGCGACCGGACACTCGACAGGCGGTCGTCGCCGTTCGGTTCGCGTCTTCGGCGCGATCCCGGAAGCCGTCGGTCGTGGCCCTCTTTGCGGGCGATGGCGTCAGCCCGGCGCCCGACAGGTCTGAAACTCCCGTCGATCGCGGCCCTCCCCGCATCGTGTCGGAGTGCTCGCGTCAGCTGACTCGGATGACACCCCGGTCCCCTGCGCGGATCACCACGGGAACGGCTGGGTGTCGTCCCGAGCACCCACGGGAGCTCGAGGTGACACACCTATCGGGACAATTTCCTCCATGGCAGCGAATAAGGAGCTTTCGTGCGCAGCGGTGCGCCAGATCCGCGACGACACTGACGCGCTTGAGCTCCTGATCAGCGGGTCGTCCTCGAGACAGCGTGACGCATCGGCCGACGACGATCTCGAGCAGGCTGCGCACCGCGCAGCGCGGCTGGCAACGCCGACCGGTTCGGCCACCGACTGGCATCTCGCATGGAACCGCCTCGACCGACTCCAGCAGATCATCCACATGGAATGGTCGCCGCGCCGCGACCGCTCGGCTGTCGACGAGTCCGACCTGATCCTGCCGATCTGCGCGTTGCGGGCCGAGATGCTCACGACGCTCGAGCAATCCAACGGACTGTTCCACCGAACCACCCCGTTGGCGCCGCTCGGGCTCCCTCGCTCTAGCGACACAGCGGAACGAGCGTTGCAGCAGCGCATCGAAGGCCGGCCGCTCGACGCCATCGCGAAGACAGCTGATGTCGACCGATGGACTGCCGAAGCAATGGTGCGTCGACATCTCTTCGAACGCATCGACCGTCTCGCCCCCACGTTCACACACCACCGGCGCGTCACCTACGAACGGCACCAACAACTGCTCCTCCACGAGCTGAGTCGCGCGACGCCAACCGACGCACACCTGGCCCGTCAGTTCGTGCACCTCGTGCGACGTCACGCCGGACTGCTCGGCTTGATCCCCGTCCCAGTGCCCGGCGCCCGGAGGTGACACACCCACACCGGCCAGGGCCCTGGTCCGAGTCGATGTGGAATACCCGGCCTCGATACTGACCACCCCATCAGCGCCCCAGCAAAGGAGCCACCGTGACCGACCACGAAGCGGACCCACTCGTCGACGTGACCCCAGCCCAGCACCTCGCCATCGAGACCCTGCTCACCGGCGGGACCCAGCAGCAGGCCGCCGACGCAGCGGGCGTCGCCCGGGAGACGGTGAATCGGTGGACCAACCACCACCCCGGGTTCATCGCTGCGCTCAACCAGGGCCGCCGGGCCCGCACCGAGGAACTGCGCGACAGGGCACGCGAGATCGACGCAGCCGCCGTCGAAGCGGTGCTCCAGGCGGTACGCGACGGTGACACCCGCGCCGCGCTGGACTGGATGCGGATGCGGCCGATAGGTCCCGCAGCGGTCGACCCGTCAGCACCCATGACCCCTGACGAGGTCATCGACGAGCGCGTCAACGCCCGGTTCGCCCAGGTCGCCGAGGATCTCTTCCAGCGGATGGAGGCGTCCCTCCAGGGACGGCTCGGCCACGTGGTCCCCGACCGCGACGCGATCCGGGAAACGGTCCGTCACGAACTTGGTCGCGAGGCCGGCCTGCCCCCGCAGCCGGAGCCCGACCCCGAACCACACTGGAGCGAAGCACCGTGCGTGACGGCGAGCTTCGTGCTCATCGCCGACTCCGACGAGGACGCTCACCGCGCCTGGGACGCTCAGGACGCCACGTCGCTCTCCGACGCGTCGGACCTCTCACCCATCACCGACTTCGACTTGGTGCTCCTCGCCGAGGACATCCAACCAGAACGACAGCTCCACGCCTTCCGTGAGGTGCCCGCGGACGACGCCGTCACCCTCGTCCAGCTCGACCCCGCCTTCACCGCCGCACTCACCTCCATCCCCGAGGGCCGCATCTTCAAGATCGCCGTCGACTGGTCCGAGAATCCGGACCTCAGCACGTTCATCACTGCTCCCGAGTGCGCCACGGTGATCAGCAACCTCCGCGACATCGTCGCCGCTGTGCCGAAGGACAAGTCGGTGTACCTCGCGGCGACGGTGCGCTGCGACGAGGAAGGCGGCCGGGCGGTGCCCGACGCCGAGGCAGCGTGACGAAATGTGATGCTCCGTGACGCCCACACCGGCGTTCCACAAATGGACGGTCGCGTTCCACCCGTGACCCAGGCGCCCCCGGATGCCCAGCCTCACTAGGACCCGGGACTTGTCGCCCGGTCCCACTCGGGCGGTGCCGGTGCCCGGAGCGCGACGCTCCTAGTGGAACCGGTGGACGACGAGGCTATCGGCGGGCCGGCGAGCGCCGTTGGAGCCGGTCGGGCGGTCCCCGAGCCGCACTGTCCACGAGCCGAGAGACTTGCGGTCGCACGGGTCACGAAGTACAAACACTGAACTCGCTTCGCGCTTCGCGGGCGGGTTTCGGTGGGGCGGTGTCCGCGTGGCTGCGCGGCGACCCATCCGTCCCGGGGCGATCAAAGGGGAACGTGGATGCGTCACAAGCTGGCGGCTGCGGTCGGTGTCATCGGGGCGCTCGTCCTGGTGGCGGTGGCCTGTACCACTCCGACCACGGCACCTCCGCCGAACCGGGCACCCATCGGGGTCATCTCGGCGGACCCGCAGGCCGGGGTCGCCCCGCTCCCGGTGAGCTTCTCCGGGACGGGCAGCACCGACCTCGACGGGCACATCGCCGGGTACCTCTGGACCTTCGGTGACGGCGTCATCTCGAACGACGCCGAGCCGACGCACACCTACGTGAACCCGGGCTCCTACAACGCCCGCCTCATCGTCACCGACGACAAGGGCGCCACCTCGACGCCGGTCACCGTCCCGATCACCGTCACCTTCGACTTCTCGCCGATCGTGCTCGTCGACGACGGCGGCACCGACGCGGCCGACTGCGGCTCGCCCGCAGCCCCGTGCGCCTCGATCTCCTACGGCATCTCCCGGGCCCAGGCCGACTCGAAGCACCAGGTCTGGGTCGCCGAGGGCGACTACTCGGCCTTCACCGCCGTCTCGGGCATCGACGTGCGCGGCGGCTACGACGCCGACTTCTCCGGCTCCGGTGACGCCTCCACCGTCCACGGTGCGTTCGACGCGACCTCCGGCCAGTCGGCCGCGATCATCGCGGTCGGCGTGAGCAACACGACCATCGAGGGCTTCACCGCCGTCGGCGCCGACGAGTCGGCGACCGGCCGCACCGCGCTGGCCGCCTACGTCGGCGGCGCCGGCAGCGGCCTCGCGCTGGACAACATGACGCTCACCGGCGGCGAGCACGGCGCTGCGGCCACGGCTCTCCTGGTCGAGGGCGCGAGCAGCGTCTCGCTCTCCGCGCCGACCATCACGGCCGGCAACGCCATCGGCGCGGGCAACAGCTCGTACGGCATCCGCGCCGTCAACGGCGCGACGGTCTCCGTCGACGGCGGCACGATCGTCGGCGGCTACGGCGCCGTCGGCGCGGCCGGCGGCGATGCGCCTGCCGCACCTGCGACCTCAGGCAACGGCAACGGCGGCGCCAACGGCAGCTTCGGCTCCGCCGGCAACGGCGGCTCCGGCGCATCCGGCACGACCCCGCGCAACGGCGGCAACGGCGGCAAGGGCGGCAGTTACAGCGGCTCCGGCTCGGCCGGGAG
>JAEVZA010000473.1 GCA_023392475.1 Actinomycetes bacterium
GCCTCCAACCTGGTTTACTCCACCATCGACGGCATGCTGCTGGATGTGCCGGTAAAGGTGGGTACCTCTATCATTGAGCGCAACAACTTCAACGAAGGCACGACTATTGCTACGGTAGCCGACATGCGCAGCTTGATCTTCGAAGGGAAGATTGATGAGTCGGAAGTGGGCAAGCTGAAAGAGAACATGGACCTGCTGCTGACCATTGGCGCCATCGAGGGCCGCGTGTTCGACGCCAAGCTGGAGTACATCGCCCCGAAAGGCGTGCTGGAAGAAGGCGCCATCAAGTTCCCGATCCGGGCAAAGGTGATGCTGGACGAGAAGGATTTTATCCGGGCAGGCTACAGCGCCAACGCCGACATTGTGCTGGACAAGCGGGAGAAGGTGCTGGCGGTAAAGGAGAGCATGCTCAAGTTCGAGAAGGAAGGTACTTTTGTAGAGGTAGAGAAGGCGCCGCAGGTATTTGAAAAACGCGCCGTTAAAACCGGCCTGTCAGACGGCATCAACATCGAAGTGGTGTCTGGCCTGCAGAAAAGCGAGAAGATAAAAGTGCCGGATACCAGCCTGGCGCAGAAGATATAAAGTTATAATTGTTTGTTAAGGTGGATGTAAAAAAGCGGGCGGTGCCTGCTTTTTTCATTTCAGGGCTTCACTTTGCTAATTGAAGAGCCACTGCAGCAACAGGTGAGAGGGCAGGTAAATGCAGAGCGGGAAGAAAAGCAGGGCCAGCGCCAGGTATAGCCCGGGAGGTATAGCACGTTGCGGTTCATCGCCCAGGCCAAACACCCAGTTAACGTTCTCTTTCGGATTAGTCAGGAGGAAAGTAAGCGGCAGCACCACCCAGGCCAGCACCGTCTGGTAGTAGATGGCCCGGGTATCGTAACCCCACTCCACCAGCAGCCAGATCACAATCGCCGGCAGGAAAACATGGAACAGCGACAGCCCCCGCAGAAACAGGCTTTTGTCCTTGTGAAACATGTAATCGGCCAGTCCCAGCAGTTGGCGGCCCGTCAGTAGGCGCACAAAGTAGTCTACGTTCCAGACGAGCTCCAGCCCGAGCACGCCCACGGCCATCATGCTCAGCAGCAGGCGGCTTTCTGTCCACAGCACAATACCTACCGTAAAAAGCGCGATATCCGAAAACCAGAGGAAGTTGCCCGGGCCGTAGTGTTTCCAGTACACGGGCACCAGTACAAGCAGAAACAAGGTATAGGCGACGGGCAGCCACAGGGGTATCGTTCCTTCCATATGCGCTCCAACTATTGCATGGTAAACTGTATACCGGATTTCCGTTAAAAAGATAAAGCAGGTTTAACTTGGCAGCTAGCTATACCTGCTGCGCATAACGAGTAGCTTCAATTCCCGGGCTTGGCGCTTGGTGCTGAAACGACCTTCGCGTACCTTTGCACAAAGATTTTGACCATGCCTACTGTCGATACTACCCGCACTGTACAGATATTGGATTTCGAGCCGCAGCACGCCACTTCGTTCAAGGCCTTGAATGAGGAGTGGATCACGCGCTATTTTGTGATGGAGGAGGCGGATCACAAGTCGCTGAACAACCCACAGAGCTACATCCTCGACAAAGGCGGCTATATCCTGATGGCCCGCTACAAGGACGAAATCGTAGGCACCTGCGCACTCATCAACGACGGGGAAGGCGTATACGAACTGGCCAAAATGGCCGTAACGCCCAAAGCGCAGGGCCTCAAGATAGGGAAGCTGTTGGGGAAGGCGGCTATTGCAAAAGCGAAAGCTGCCGGAGCCAGCAAGGTATACCTGGTATCGAACCGCAAGCTGGACACCGCGCTCAACCTGTACCGTCGGCTGGGTTTTGTGGAAGTGCCCATGCCGCCCAGCATCTACGAGCGGGCCGATATCAAAATGGAGCTGCCGCTGCAAGCGTAAAGGGGCAGTCTCCTGAAGCGTTTGCTCCGGCTACTGCCCCTCCTGAGAGACACGTGCTGCTAGATCAAGCTGCTCTGGCTCTCCCGATCCTGCCTGGCCACGCCTACTGTCATCCAGCAGCCTTTATACATGCCTTTTCGCTGCTTCGCCAGTATGAACAGGTATGCTGCTTCCTCCCCGTTTTCATTTTTCAGAACGACAAGCTGGTAAGCCGTGTCATCGGTTATAACCATCTGCCCCGTTTTGTACGAAACAAAGTTCAGCATAGGGCTATAGGCCGGATCACGTACCAGCATTCTAAAATGGTTGAGAGGCCCCAGGTTTACCCGGTTGGCTGGCGAAGAGAAGTTGAAGACAGTGATGATGCCACTGTCGCTCATATCGTTTCGCTGCAGTGCGAGCAGCTGTATCTTTATTACCTGGCGCGGCGAAAGTGCCTTGGAGGGCTTGAGAAAACGGGCTTTGGAATTAAGTACCACCTCCGACTCATTGGCCGTATACCGGATATGGTCCTGCGCATCCATTTCAGGTATAGCCGGAAACTGAACCCACAAGAGTACCAGCAATACAACTCCCACACCGAGCAGGAGTTTGTCGTACATATATTCAAACCCTCTCATAGCAATATGTACTTTATATAGACCTTTGAAGTTGTCAATCAGCAGTTTTACTATGTAAGTGGCTACTTTTGAAAGGTAAATTGAATTCCGGGCTGTATAGGGTAAGAAGATTATTTATATAAATAGGATTATTCCCTTATGAAAAACTTTTTGACCCAATTGTTGCAAAGGCTGCTACACTGGCTGTCGCAGCAGCCGGCCGTGCAGTGGTTTAGCAGGCGCTTTCCCGGTTTGTACCGCTTTCTGCTGCGGCGTTTCGATACCACTTCCTTTATGGGGCTGCCC
>JAEVZA010000480.1 GCA_023392475.1 Actinomycetes bacterium
CCCTCGTCGCGTGCCGGGCCCGGCAGGGCCCGCGTCCTCCGCCGGGATCAGGCGGCGATCTCCTTCACCTTCGACAGCAGCCGCTGCTGCCCGACCAGGTCGGAGGCGATCGGCGTCACGTTGAGGATGGTCACACCGGCCTCGCGCAGCTGGGCGATGCGGTCGGTGAGGTAGGCCTCGTCGCCGCACAGCGACGTCTCCTCCAGGAAGGACGCCGGGACCGCGTCGGCGGCCTCCTGCTTGCGACCGTCGAGGTAGAGGTCCTGGATCTCCTTGGCCTCGGCCTCGTAGCCGTAGCGCTGGAACAGCTGGTTGTAGAAGTTGCGGTCCCGGGCGCCCATGCCGCCCACGTAGAGGGCCACCATCGCCCGTGAGAGGTTCCGGAAGCCGGCCACCTCGCTCTCCGGGCCCATGGCCAGCAGCCCGCCGGCGATGACGTCGAGCGGTCCGAGCTCCGGGGAGCGCTTCGCGAGCCCGGCGTCGAGATCCGCGCCCCAGACGTCGGCGGCCCGCTCCGGGTGGTACAGGATCGGCAGCCAGCCGTCGGCGAGCTCCGCCGTCATCGCCACGTTCTTCGGGCCGAGCGACGCCACGTGGATCGGGATCGACGGGCGCTGCGGGTGGGTGATCAGCTTCAGCGGCTTGCCGAGCCCGGTGCCCTCGCCGGCCGGCAGGGGCAGCTGGTACTTGCGGCCCTCGTGGACGACGGGCTCCTCCCGCTTCCACACGGCCCGGCAGATGTCGATGATCTCGCGGGTCCGCTGGATCGGCGCGTCGTACGGCACGCCGTGGAAGCCCTCGATGACCTGGGGCCCGGAGGCGCCCAGCCCGAGGATGCAGCGGCCGCCCGACAGGTCGTCGACCCCGGCGGCGGTCATCGCCAGCAGCGTGGGGGTCCGCGTGTAGATGGGGAGGATCCCGGAGGCGATCTGGACGGAGTCGGTGGCCGCGGCCAGGTAGCCCATCAGGCTCGGCGCGTCGTAGCCGTACGCCTCCGCCACGTACACGATGTCCAGGCCGGCCTGCTCCAGGGCCTGGACCTGGGCCACGGACTCGGCGAACCCGCCGGCGTAGCCGATCTGCATGCTGATCCTCATGCGGCGTCCTCCCACTCGTCGGCCGGCACCAGCTGGGAGCGGTCCAGGGAGCCGACGTCGGCCCCGTTCTCGAAGTAGACGCGGTAGCGGATCCACGCGAACCCGTTCACCAGCGTCACCTTCCCCCTCGTGCCCCGGGGTACCCCGGGCATGTCCTCGGCCGACACGACCTTCTCGTGCCGGCGGAGCCGGTCGTCCTCGCGCTGCTTGGCCATCGGGCGGACACCGTACCCGGCGGCACGCCCGCGCCACCCACCCGTGGACCGACGGGCGGTCGGTCAGGCGCCGACGGGGCGCAGCGCGACCCCGAGCGCGGACCGGCGCTCCCCCACCAGGAACGGGTCGCGGGCCCGGGGCGTCGGGAACGAGGCGGCGGAGGCCGCGACGATGCCCGACGCGTCCAGCCCGAGCGACGCGGCCAGGCGACGGCCGAGCTCCAGCCGCGACAGGTGCTCCGGGCCGGGCAGGTGCCAGGTCCCGGCGCGGTCCTCCCGGTCGAGGGCCACGAGCGCCCACAGCTCGGCCGCGAGGTCGTCGGAGCGGATCGGCTGGCGGAGCTCGTCGTGGAAGAGGCGCACCTCCTCGCCCGTCCGCAGCGCGGCGGCGAGCGCCGCGGTGGACCGGTCGGGCGGGTCCGTGGCCACGACCAGCGAGGTGCGGGTCGTGCACAGGTCGGGCACCACCGCGCGGGCCGCGACCTCCGACGCCGCCTTCCACCGCCCGTACTCGCTGATCGGGTCGACGGGGTCGTCCTCCGCGTACGGGGGACGGTCGCCGGCGAAGACCACGTCGGTCGACTGGTGCACCACCGCGGCACCCGTGGCGGCCGCCGCGGCGGCCACCGACGCCGTCGCGTCCACGATCGCCGCCCGCCGCGACTGCGCGTACGCCGTGTGCAGCACCACGTCGGGACGGACGGCGTCCAGGCAGCGCTTCGTGGCGTCGGCGTCCTCCAGGTCGACGCGGTGCACCCGCACCCGGGCCCGGACCTCGTCGGGGACCGGCGTCCGGTGCTCCGTGACGTGCAGATCGACCCCGGGCGGCGCCGTGCGCACGAACCACCCGGCGACGTGACCGGCGCCGCCCGTGACCAGGACGCGGTCGGGCGGCTCGCCGGTCACCGGGTCACCCCGCGGCCCGGCGGCTCTCCGCCCAGGTGCGACCCTCGTCCACGTCGACGTCGTGGGGCAGTCCGAGGACGCGCTCGGCGATGATGTTCCGCTGCACGTCGCCGGTGCCCCCGCCGATCGTGAGCGCCGGGGCGAACAGGTAGCCGTGGGTCCACCACGACGCCGCGGTCCCGAGCGGGCCGACGTCGCCGAGCATGGCGCCGGCGCCCGCGAGGTCCTTGGCCAGCCCCATGATCCGCTGGCCGTGCTCGTCGGCCAGCACCTTGCGGATCGAGGCCTCGGGGCCGGGCTCGCGACCCTTGATCGCCGCCGTCACCGTGCGCAGCCGGATCAGCCGGAGGATCTGCGACTCGACGTGCAGCTCGGCCGCCCGCTGGCGCAGCAGCGGGTCCTCGAGGCCGCCCTGCGCGCGGATGAGATCGAGGAGGTCGTCGGCCGTGGGGCCCATCCCCCACAGCGCCCCGCCGGACGACAGCGACACGCGCTCGTTGGCCAGCGTCACCTTGGCGAGGCGCCAGCCGTCGCCCACCTCGCCCACGAGCAGCTCGTGGGGGATGCGCACGTCGGTCAGGAACACCTCGTTGAACGTGTGCTCGCCGGTCATCTCGACGATCGGGCGCACCTCGATGCCGGGCGTGTCCATCGGGCACACGAAGTAGGAGATGCCCCGGTGCTTCGGCGCCTCCGGATCCGTGCGGGCGATCAGGATGCCGTACCGGGCGTGGTGGCCGAGTGAGGTCCAGATCTTCTGGCCGTCGACCACCCACTCGTCGCCGTCGCGCACCGCCCGGGTGCCGAGCGACGCGAGGTCCGAGCCGGCGCCCGGTTCGGAGAACAGCTGGCACCAGATGTCCTCGCCCGAGAGCAGGCCGAACAGGTAGTCGTCCTGCTGCCGGCGGGTGCCGGCGGCGAGCAGCGTGGGTCCCGCCCAGCCGATCCCGATTGGGTTGGACGGGCGGGACACCTTCGCCCGGCGCAGCTCGTCGTCCACGACCAGCTGCTCGATCGGATCCGCGTCGAGCCCCCACGGCCGCGGCCAGTGCGGCGCCACGTACCCGGCCTCGGCGAGCTGCCGGCCGGTCGGCGTGGGGTTCGCCTCGAGCCAGCTCCGCACCGCCACCCGCCGGGGGTCGTCCTCGGGAGGCAGTTCGAAGTCCATGGCGGCGGACGGTACCGTCTCCACGCGCCCGCTGCGCCGGTGGCGGGTGGAGACGACGGGCGGACACCCGAGGACAGGGGGACCACATGGCCGGTTGGAACTTCGCGGAGCTCTGGGAGGCGATCGCGGACAAGTTCCCCGACGCGCAGGCCCAGGTCCAGGGCGACCGGCGGAGCTCCTGGCGCGAGTTCGACACCCGCGCCGACGGACTGGCCCGGCACCTGCTGGACGGCGGCGCCGTCCACCAGGACAAGGTCGCCATGTACCTCTACAACTGCCCGGAGTACATGGAGGCCTGCTACGCGGCCTTCAAGGCCGGCCTCGTCCCGGTCAACACGAACTACCGCTACCTGGACGACGAGCTCGTCTACCTCTGGGACAACGCGGACGCCGTCGCCGTCGTCTTCCACGGCACGTTCACCGACCGCGTCGAGGGCGTCCGCGACCGGCTCCCCGGCGTGCGGCACTGGCTCTGGGTCGACGACGGCTCCGGACCCCGCCCCGACTGGGCCGAGGACTACGAGTCCGCCGCGGCCACCACCACCGAGCGCGTCGTCCCCGCGTGGGGCCGCTCCGGCGACGACGTGGTGATGATCTACACGGGCGGCACCACCGGCATGCCCAAGGGCGTGATGTGGCGCCAGGACGACCTCATCGGCGTCACCTGCTCCACCGGCAACCCGATGCTGGCGGCGGACCCCGACGAGGTGGGCGGCGTCCCGGCGTTCATCGACTCGATCACGCAGCCCGGTCCGCCCGGGCTCCCCGCGTGCCCGCTCATGCACGGCACCGGCTGGTTCACCGCCAACATCTTCCTGACCCAGGCCGGCTCGATCGTCACGCTCGTGGACCGGTCGCTCGACTGGAACGAGGTGCTCGACACGATCGAGCGCGAGCACGTGGGTGCGCTCACCATCGTCGGCGACGCGTTCGCCAAGCCGATGGTCCGGGCCCTCGACGCCAAGCCCGGCGGGTGGGACCTCTCGAGCCTCGTGCTCATCGCCTCCTCGGGCGTCATGTGGTCCGAGCCCGCGAAGGAGGACCTCCTCCGCCACAACCCCGGCATGCTGCTCGTGGACACGTTCTCCTCCTCCGAGGCGATCGGCATGGGCAGCTCCGTGTCGGCCGGCGGCAGCGCCGAGAAGACGGCGCACTTCGCGCTCGGCGAGGGCTGCAAGGTCTTCGCCGACGACGGCACCCCCGTCGAGGCGGGCTCGGGGGTCCGGGGCCGCGTGGCGGTCCCCGGGCGCGTCCCGATCGCCTACTACAAGGACCCGGAGAAGTCGGCCGCCACGTTCATCACCCACGACGGCGTCCGCTACTCCATGCCGGGCGACTACGCGACCGTCGAGGCCGACGGCACGATCACGCTGCTCGGCCGCGGGTCGGTGTGCATCAACACCGGCGGCGAGAAGGTCTTCCCGGAGGAGGTCGAGGAGGCGCTGAAGACGCACGGCTCCGTGGCCGACGCCGTGGTCGTGGGCGTGCCCGACGAGAAGTTCGGCGAGGCCATCACCGCCGTCGTCGAGCCGGCAGCTGGGGCCACCCTCGACGAGGCCGCGCTGATCGCTCACGTGAAGTCCCACCTCGCCGGGTACAAGGCACCCAAGCGCGTGCTGGACATCGACACCATCGGCCGCGCGCCGAACGGCAAGGTGGACTACAAGCGCATGAAGCAGTACGCGCTGGACGCGATCGGCGCCGCCTGACCGGGGGCCCGGGGCGTCGGGTCGATTCGTCGGGCCCGTGGTCGCTCGGTAGCTTTCCGGCCACCAACATCCGCACCGCCCGGACCCTCCGGGCGACGTCCCCGGGAGAGCCCCCATGTCTGACCTGACCTTCGACGGCAAGGTCGCGATCGTCACCGGCGCCGGTGGCGGCCTCGGCAAGTCGCACGCCCTCGAGCTCGCCCGCCGCGGCGCCCGGATCGTCGTCAACGACCTCGGCGGCTCCGTCAGCGGTGAGGGCGACAACGCCTCGGCCGCGCAGCTCGTCGTCGACGAGATCACGGCCGCCGGCGGCGAGGCCGTCGCCAACCACGACTCCGTGGCCACCCCCGAGGGCGGCAAGGCGATCGTCGACGCCGCGGTCGAGGCCTTCGGCACGGTCGACATCGTCATCAACAACGCCGGCATCCTGCGCGACAAGACCTTCCACAACATGACGCCCGAGCTCCTCGAGCCGGTCATCGCCGTGCACCTGCTCGGCGCCTTCTACGTGACCCAGCCGGCGTGGCTCATCATGCGGGAGAAGGGCTACGGCCGCGTCGTCAACACGAGCTCGAACTCGGGCCTGCTCGGCAACTTCGGCCAGGCGAACTACGGCGCCGCGAAGCTCGGCCTCGTCGGCTTCACCCGCGTGCTCGCCAACGAGGGCAAGTCGAAGGGCATCAAGGTCAACGCCATCGCGCCGGTCGCGAAGACCCGCATGACCGAGGACCTGCTCGGCCCGCTCGGCGACAAGCTGGAGCCGTCCGAGGTCACGCCGACGGTCATCTACCTCGCCTCCGAGGAGTGCCCCGTGAACGGCGAGGTGTACTCGGTCGCCGGCGGCGTCGTCGCCCGGTACTTCATCGGCCTCACGCCGGGCTGGTACCAGGAGGGCCACTCGGCCGAGGACGTGCGCGACCACTTCGAGCAGATCCGCGACGAGTCCGGCTACATCGTCCCCGAGGATCCCTCGGGCGAGCTGCGCAAGCTGCTCGAGACGCTGAGCTAGGCCCGATCGCTTCCCGGGTCGCGGGCACCACCGGTGCTCGCGACCCTCCGAGGGCGGTCAAGTCAGCCCGGGGCGGGCGGCGGCGGGTCGGGCGGGGTCGGCGCGGTCGACGGGTCGGCCACCACCTCGCCCTCGTGCACGCGGACCATCTTCCCGGTGCGCAGGTCGAGCGTCTCCTTCTCGGCCGAGTAGCGCAGCTTCATGCGCAGCACCCGGAGCTCGACGAAGTAGTAGACGGGCATCGAGATCGCGAACGCGGCCGCGATCAGGATCGGCGTGCGCAGGACCTGGATGGCCGGCGACGCGTCCTCCCCGCCCGTGAGGGCGATGATGAACACGTACGGCAGGGCGTGCCAGACGTAGAGCGTGTACGAGAGCCGCCCCAGCCACTGGAACGGCGGGAGCGAGAAGAGCTTCGTGAACCACCAGCTGCGGTGGTGGACGAGGCCGAACAGGATGGCGCCGAACGCGAGCGCCCCGAGCGTGTGGCCCCAGCGGAACCAGTACACGGGGCTCTGGGCGAGCATGTCGGGCCGGTTGAACTCGCTCGGCCCGTCGGGCAGGTACTTGAAGTACGGGAGCCCGAGCTTCTCGAACAGCCCGAACGAGGTGACCAGGCACGTGATCCACACCACGACGCCGATCGTGGCCACGATCGTGATCGGCTTGCGCAGCCGCCCGATGCGCTCGGCGGTGAGGTGGGCGTTCACGATGGCGAGCAGCGCGCCGAGCATGAGCGCGTCGGGCCGCTGGAGCAGCGCCAGCCGGACGCCGGCGATCATGCCGGAGTCGTTCTGGAAGAACCCGGTGAACGCGAACCAGCGGGCCACCCCGATGGCCACGAAGCCGATGCCGAGGATCCAGCCGAGCTGCTTGACCCAGTTCCGGCGGATGCACACGAGCACCGTCGCCGGGATGACGAAGTAGAACCACTCCTCCACCGACAGCGTCCAGAGGTGCCACATGTAGCGGTTGTTCTGGAGGTCGGGGTCGACCATGTACAGGCCGTTCGGGAAGAACAGGTGGTACACGTAGGCGACCGCGGCGCCGGCGTCCTCGAGGATCCCCTTCAGCGAGATCGCCTCGATGTGGAGGACCGTGCCGATCACGCCGATCACGATCCACACGCCGCAGAACAGCCACACCGACGGCAGGAGCCGGACGGCCCGGCGGGCGTAGAACTTCTTGAGGCCGACGTCGCCGGTGTTGCGGTGCTCCTGGAGCAGCAGCGTGGTGATGAGGAAGCCGCTGAGCACGAAGAACGTGTCGACGATCGTGACCAGCGACTCGAAGTAGGTGAACAGGGCGTGGCCGATGAGCACGAGGCACACGCCGGTGCCGCGGATGCCGTCGAAGCCGCCGACGAGACCCAGCTTCGGGGCCTTGCTCGTGAACGGCGCGCGCTCGGCCGTGGCCGTCACGTGCCGCCCCGGTCGGGATCAGGGGCCGCCGCGGACGACGGCGGACCGGACGGCGGCGGCGCCGGTGGGTCGTCGGGGCCCGGCGG
>JAEVZA010000484.1 GCA_023392475.1 Actinomycetes bacterium
CCACCGCGACGCCCGTGGGTGAGCGGCTCGTCGTCCGACCCGAGTGGGTGGCCGGGCCGGCACCCGCCGACGGCGCGGCGGGCGATCGCATCGACCTCGTGGTCGCCGCCGCGGAGGCGTTCGGGTCGGGCTCCCACCCGACGACCGTGCTGTGCCTCGAGGCGGTGGAGTGGTTGGTCCGCGCCGGCGACCGCGTGCTCGACGTGGGGAGCGGGTCGGGCGTCCTCGGGGTGGCCGCGGTGCGCCTCGGTGCGGGCTCCCTCGTCGCCGTCGACGTCGACCCCGCCGCGGTCACGGCGACCACGCGCACCGCGACGCTGAACGGGGTGGCCGGGGCGGTGCGGGAGGTGTCCGACCGGGCGGTGGACGACGTCGTCGCGGCGCACGGTCGGTCGGACCTCGTGCTCGCCAACCTGCTCGTGCCGATCGTCGAGGAGCTCGGCGCGTCGCTCGCCGACGCGGTCGGCCCCGGCGGTCACGTCGTGGTCAGCGGGCTCCTGCGCGAGCAGGAGGACCGTGCCGCCGACGCGGTCGGCCTGGAGCGCGTGCGCACCGACCGGCTCGGGGCGTGGTCGGCGCTGGTCCTCAGGGCTCGACCGTGACCCCGTGCCAGAAGGCCACGCGGTCGGTGACGTCCTTCGCCTCGTCCTTCGGCTCCGGGTAGAACCACGCCGCGTCCTGGTTCACGTCGCCGTCGACCTCGATGGTCCAGTACGACGCGGTGCCCTTCCACGGGCAGACGGTGTGGGTGTCGCTCGGGCGGAGGAGGTCCCGGCGGACGGCGGACGCCGGGAAGTAGTGGTTGCCCTCGACGACGACGGTGTCGTCGCTCTCCGCGATCACGGTGTCGTTCCAGATGGCTCGCATGGTCGGGTCGAACGCCCGAGGACGGGCCCGGATTCCCGTCCATCCGGTCAGCGGAGCGGCCGCTGGCGCTCGGCGGACACGACGCGGCGTCGGGTGTTCCGGCTCGGTCACGGCGGTGTGAACGAGCTGTGAACTCGGCCTCGCAGCTGTTCACGGGCGGTTCGCGGCCCCGTACGGTCCGGGCCGTGGCCGACTGGTTCGACGAGTACGACCTCGACGGGTTCTTCGACGAGGTGGTGCGCGCGGACGGGCAGGTGCGGGGTCACTACGACCAGCTCGCGACCGCGCTCGAAGGGCTCGGGCCGGAGGACCTCGCCCGCGCCGAGCGTCGCCGCACCGCGGCCTTCCGGACGCAGGGCATCACCTTCACCGTCTACGGCGACGACGAGGACGACGAGCCGGCCGGCCCGGCGGGCATCGAGCGCACGTTCCCGATGGACCTCCTCCCGCGCGTCATCCCGGGCGACGAGTGGTCCCACCTCGAGCGCGGCCTCGTGCAGCGCGTGCGAGCGCTCAACCGGTTCCTCGACGACCTGTACGTCGGCGGCATGCAGATCGTCGAGGACGGCGTCGTGCCGCGCTGGCTGGTCCTCTCCTCCGACGGGTTCACCCGCGAGGCGTTCGGGGTGCCGGTGCCGCTCGGCGCCCGCTGCCTCGTCGCCGGCATCGACGTGATCCGGGACGACGCCGGCACGTACCAGGTGCTCGAGGACAACCTCCGGTGCCCGAGCGGCATCTCCTACGTGGTGGAGAACCGGGCGGCACTGGCGAGGGTGCTCCCGCAGCTGTTCTCGGGCGAGCGGGTGCGCCCGGTCGACCAGTACGGCCCGATGCTGCTGCACGCCCTGCAGCGCGTCGGTCCGGCCGCGGCAGGCGACGCGCCGACCGTCGTCGTGCTGACGCCGGGCATCTACAACTCCGCCTACTTCGAGCACGTGTTCCTCGCGACGCAGATGGGCGTCGAGCTCGTCGAGGGTCGCGACCTCGTGGTCGACGACCACGTCGTGTACATGCGCACCACGAACGGGCTGCGACGCGTCGACGTCATCTACCGCCGCATCGACGACGACTACCTGGACCCGGTCGTGTTCCGGCCCGACTCGTCGCTCGGCGTCCCGGGGCTGATGGCCGCGGCCCGCGCGGGCAACGTGACGATCGCGAACGCGGTCGGCAACGGCGTCGCCGACGACAAGGCCGTCTACGCCTACGTGCCGGCGATGATCCGCTACTACCTGGGCGAGGAGCCGATCCTCCCGAACGTCCCGACCTACCTCCTGTGGGACCCCGACCAGCGCGCCGCGGTGCTCGACCGGCTCGACCAGCTCGTGGTGAAGCCGGTCGCGGAGGCCGGCGGCTACGGGCTGGTGATCGGTCCGCACGCGACCGACGCCGAGCTCGAGGAGGTGCGGCGGCGCATCGAGGAGCAGCCCCGCGGCTACATCGCCCAGGAGGTGGTGTCGCTGTCGCGGCACCCGTGCCTGGTGGACGACCACCTGGAGGGGCGCCACGTCGACCTCCGACCGTTCGTCCTCTCGGGCGAGCAGGTCGAGGTGGTGCCGGGCGGCCTGACGCGGGTCGCGCTGCGCAAGGGCTCGCTCGTCGTGAACTCGTCGCAGGGCGGCGGCTCGAAGGACACGTGGGTGCTCGCCCCCGAGCGCACGGCGGGCGACGAGGAGGACGACGTCGCCGTCGACGACCTCGGGCACGACACCGGCGTGCTCGACGCGGTGACGACGGCCGAGCACCGCGCGGTCGGCTCCCGGTCGACGTCGGCGGTCGACCTGCGCTCCGTCGTCCGGACGCCGGCGGGTGGTGGGTGATGCTCGCCCGGACCGCCGAGTACCTGTTCTGGACCGGGCGCTACCTCGAGCGTGCCGAGGACACCGCGCGGCTGCTCGACGTGACCTACCACCGGCTCCTCGAGTCGACGCCGGGCGAGGAGCAGGAGGCGTGGGCCGACGTGCTCGCCGCGGTCGGCCTCGACGACGAGTTCGCCGAGACCGGCCAACCGCTGACCGCCACCACGGTCTCCGACTTCCTCGTGCGCGACCCCGCCAACCGCGGCTCGATCCGCGCCTGCATCGAGCAGGCGCGCTCGAACGCCCGTGGCGTGCGCGAGCACCTCGCCATGGAGATGTGGGAGGCCCTCAACTCGCTGCACCTCGAGATGGCCAACCGGAACCTGGCCCTCGACCTGCACCGCCAGCCCCACGAGCTCTACGGGTTCATCCGCCAGGGCGTCCAGAGCGTGATCGGCGTCGCCGACGGGACGTGGTCCCGGGAGGAGGGCTGGCACTTCTTCAACCTCGGGCTGCTCCTCGAACGGGCCGAGATGGGGGTGCGATCGCTCCGGGCCCGCCACTCCCGCCACCGGCCCGACGCGGTCCACGAGTGGTACGCCACCCTGCGCTCGGCGTCCGCGCTCAGCGCCTACCGGCGGCGCTACCGCGACTTCGACGAGGTCGCGCTGATCGAGCTGCTGCTGCTCTCGCCGACGCTGCCCCGCAGCGTGCTCTTCTCCCTCCGCGGCGCGGAGGGCATCCTCGCCACGCTGTCCGGCGATCGGCGCTCGCTGGCCCTGCGGCTGCTCGGGAGGGTGCGCGCCGAGCTCGAGTTCGCCGACGCTGCCGAGCTGTGCGACGGCGACCTGGTGCAGGTGCTGGAGGTGCTCGAGGACCAGATCCGCGACGTGTCGAGCGCGGTCGCCGCCGAGTGCTTCCTGTACCGGGTCGAGCTCGACCTCCACGCGCTGCACCTCGTGCCCGGCGAGGAGGTCGGCCGCGACGACGGGGCCGAACGGACGCTCGAGGGCGCACCGGGGGCGGGCGCATGAGGCTCGACGTCCGCTACCGCACGGCCTTCGCGTACAGCGAGAGCACCAGCGAGTCGCAGAACGAGCTGCGGGCCTGCCCGACGAGCGACGCCTGCCAGCGGCTCCTCGACTACCGCGTGACCGTCGAACCGGGTGCGCGGGTGTACAGCTACCTCGACGCGTGGGGGACGCGGGTCGACACGTTCGGCATCCGCCGCCACCACACGTCGATGGCGGTGACCGCGGAGGCGTCGGTGGAGACGCGCCCGCGCCCGCTGCCGACCGCGGCGCCGCGGACCGAGTCGCTCCGGCGCGGCGACTTCGTCGAGGCCCACATCGAGTACCTCCAGCGCGACCAGAACACGGACTGGGGTGCCGGCGTCGCGGACGTCGCGCAGCGCCAGCTCGCGCTCGCCGGCCCCGACGTGGTCGGCGCGATCCTCGCCATCCACCGCTTCGTCGGCACCAACCTCGACTACCGGCCGGGCGCCACCGACGTCGGCATCGAGGTGGAGGACGTGCTCGCCGGCGGCCACGGCGTGTGCCAGGACTTCGCGCACCTCGCGGTGTCCATGTGCCGGTCGCTCGGCATCCCCGCCCGCTACGTCTCGGGCTACCTCTTCACCGACCGCGACGACGCGGGCGACGTCCCCATCGGCGACACGGTCGTCGTGCAGACGCACGCGTGGATGGAGGCGGCGGTGCCGGGTTGGGGTTGGCTGGCGCTCGACCCGACCAACGGCCAGGTGGTCGGCGAGCACCACGTGAAGATCGGGCACGGCCGCAGCTACGACGACGTCCAGCCCCTGCGCGGCGTGTTCCTCGGGCCGGCCGAGTCGAGCGTGCACCCGGTCGTGGAGATCCGCCGCGTCGACGGCTCGGAGCTGTGGCGCACCCCGCAGGACGCGATGCGCAGCGTGCCGCTGCCGCCGGACGTGCCGATGGGCGGCCGCCGCAGCGCGCTGCCGGGCACGGGCTCGATCCGCCAGCAGCAGCTCCAGCAGCAGCAGGCGTCGGGCCGGACAGCAGCTGAACACCCACGGGATCCGGCGCCGCCGGACCCACCCACACAGGAGGAAGCACCGTGATCAACGACATCCCCCGCAAGCCCCTCGTCCGCCCGCTGCGCAAGGACCTCCGACGCCCGTTGCGGGTGCCGGCGTCGCTCGCCCGCCGCACGATGTGACGCCCCCGGACGCCCGCCACGACGGGTCCGCGGGCCGAGGGGTCGGTCCGCGGCCCCACGGGTAGCCTCCGGACACATGGCCGATCCCACCGACGTCACCACCTCGCTCGCCGCCGGCAGCGCGCCCGCAGACCTGCCCAGCACCCTCGGGGAGCTGCGGGCCTCCGGGTGGCGGTCGGAGCCGGTGAAGTCCGAGATCCGCCGGAACGCAGCGGCCCGCATCCGGGCCGGTGAGCCGCTGTTCCCCGCGGTGCTCGGCTACGAGGACACCGTCTTCCCGCAGCTCGAGAACGCGCTGCTGGCCGGCCACGACGTGATCTTCCTCGGCGAGCGCGGCCAGGCGAAGACCCGCATGATCCGCTCGCTCGTCGACCTCCTCGACGAGTGGATGCCGATCGTCGAGGGCTCCGAGATCAACGACGACCCGTACGCGCCCGTGTCGGTCCACGCGCGCGTGCTGATCGACGAGAGCGGCGACGAGACGCCGATCAGCTGGGTGCACCGGTCGTCGCGCTTCGGCGAGAAGCTGGCCACGCCCGACACGTCGATCGCGGACCTCATCGGCGAGGTCGACCCGATGAAGATCGTCGAGGGCCGCTACCTCTCCGACGAGGGTGCGCTGCACTTCGGCCTCATCCCGCGCACCAACCGCGGCATCTTCGCCATCAACGAGCTGCCCGACCTCGCCGAGCGCATCCAGGTCGGCCTGCTGAACGTGCTCGAGGAGCGCGACGTGCAGATCCGCGGCTTCAAGATCCAGCTCCCGCTCGATCTGCTGCTCGTGTCGTCGGCCAACCCGGAGGACTACACGAACCGCGGCCGGCTGATCACGCCGCTGAAGGACCGGTTCGGCTCGCAGGTGCGCACGCACTACCCGCTCGACGTCGAGACCGAGGTGGCGATCGTCCGGCAGGAGGCCACCCCGTTCGCCGTCGACGGCGTCACCGTCTCGGTGCCGGAGCACATGTCCGACATCATCGCCACGATCTCGCAGCTCGCGAGGCAGAGCCCGCACATCTCGCAGCGCTCCGGCGTGTCGGTGCGCCTCAGCGTCTCCAACGAGGAGACGATGGTGGCGAACGCGGCGAGGCGTGCGCTGTCGGCGGGCGAGGACGAGGTCGTGCCCCGCATCTGCGACCTCGAGGCGCTGCCCGCGTCGACGGCGGGCAAGGTCGAGATCGAGACGCTCGAGGAAGGTCGTGAGGAGCAGATCCTGGACCACCTCGTGCGCAGCGCGGTGCTCTCCGTCTTCCGGGACGAGGTGCAGCCGGAGGCGCTGACCAAGGTCGTCGAGGGCTTCGAGGGCCGCGACCCGGTGGAGATCGGCGAGGACGTCCCGGCGGCGACGTACGTGTCGCTCCTGTCGGAGCTGCCGGCGCTCGGCGCGCCGGTCAACCAGCTGGTGGGGGAGCAGGCGAGCCCGGGGCTGATCGCCTCGGCCGTCGAGCTGGTCCTCGAGGGGCTGCACCTGTCGAAGCGGCTCAACAAGGACGCCATCGGCGGCCGGGCCCAGTACCGCGCCCGCGGCTGACCGAGCCCGCGATCTCGCGTTCTGACGATTGTTCGTGCTGCCTGGCAGCGCGGATCGTCATGAGAACGAGTGGGGACGTCGAGTTGGGCTGACGCTGGCGTGCGCGCTCAGGCGGCGCCGGTGGCCCAGCGGCGGGCGACCTCGGCCGAGGCTTTGGGGGTGCGGTCGCGGCGGATCAGGCCGAACGCAGTGTCGTAGCCGAGGTTCCACTCGTAGTTGTCGACGCCGGTCCAGTGGAAGAAGCCGCGGACGTCCACACCGTCCGCGATCGCGTCCCGCGTGATGCCGAGGCACTCCTCGAGGTAGGCGCAGCGCCGGTCGTCGTCGTCCGCCGCGGTCGGCATGCCGAGCCCGCACTCGGAGATCACGAGCGGGCGCCCGGGCAGCTCCTCCGCGAGTCGCCGGAGGACGATGCCGAGTCCCTCGGCCCAGGGTGCGAGCCCGAGCGGCCCGACCGGCGCGTCGGGAGGGTACGGCCCGAGCGACAGGTCGGCCCCGACCGCGAGCGCGTAGTAGTAGCTGAAGCCGACGAGGTCGAAGGAGCCGGCCATGTCGGGCACCTCGATCTCCGCCCGGCCGGGGACGGCGAGCACGCCGTCGGTGAGGGCGCGCATCCAGCTCGTCCAGACGATGTCGTCGACGAGGCGGGCGTTGGCCTCGGCCGGTCCGCGCTCGCGCTCGTCGCCCGACGGCCACGAGGGGTACACGGGCATCAAGCTCATGATCGTGCAGGTCGGCTGGTCGCCCGACCGGAGCAGCCGCCACGCCTCGTGGTTGGCGAGCAGCACGGACTCGAGCGCCTCGGTGAACGCGCCCAAGTCGCGCTCGCCGGGCGGGATCGACCCGCGGAGCCAGCCGAGCAGCGCGTAGGCCACCGGCTCGTTGATCGGCTTCCAGCCGAAGACGAGGTCGCCGAACGTCTCGCCGACCCAGTCCACGTGCCGGGGCCAGAAGTAGGTGCGGGCGCGCTCGTCGGTGAAGCCGCCCTCGTCGTCGGCGAACCAACCGGGGAGCGTGAAGTGGTGGAGGCAGACCCACGGCGACACGCCGGCGTCCCGCGCTGCGGTGAGGACCTCGCGGTAGTGCTCGACCGCGCCGGCGTCGTGCTGCCCGGGCGACGGCTCGAGCCGGGCCCAGTCCAGCGAGAGCCGGTGGTGGGTGAGGCCGAGCGACGCGAACTGGCGGAGGTCGGCCGCGTAGTCCGTGGCGAAGCCGTTGCCCTCGCCCGACGGCGGCGCGTGCCCCGCCTCCTCCCACGCCCGCCAGGTGCTGCGCGGCGCGGCGCCCTCGGTCTGCGTGGACGAGGCGCCGGTGCCCCACCAGAACCCCTCGGGGAAACCGTCGGTCGTCATGCGCCCATGTTGGCCCGCCCTCCCGCTCTGTGATGCGCCACGGGGTCGTTCGCCCCCATGACGCATCACAGAGCAGGCACGGCGCCGCCAGGCGGGTCAGTCGTCGTTGCGCAGGCGGTCGGTGAGGTCGAGCGCGGCGCGGACGGCGTCGCCGTCCCACCGGCAGGCGGAGGCGTCGACGAGCCGCCAGCCGAGGTCGATCAGCGTGACCAGCCGCTCGAGGTGCGCGGCGGGGTCGGGACCGACCGTCGTCACCAGCGCCGTCGGCGTGCCGGTGCGGTCGTCCACGACGAGGTCCAGCAACCATGGCCCGACCGGGTAGCCGAGGCGCACCGGGACCTCGGCCCGGCGGAGCTCCTCGGCGAGCGCGAGCGTCCACGGGTCGTCCGTCCCCGCGTCGTCGGGTGGCGCCGGCGCGGCGTCGCCCCAGGCGAGGTAGTCGGCGAGCAACCCGGCCGTCCCCGTGTACCCGGTCACCACGGTCACGTGCTCCCTCCCCCGGGTCACCATGACGTTGAACAGGTTCGGATCCTCGAGGAACTGCCGGCGCCGCGGTCCGTCGGCGTCGGTGAGGCCGGTCGACACGATCACGTGGTCCCGTTCGCCCCCCTGGAACTGGTGCACGGTCCCGACGCGGAGCGACAGCGCGTCGATCGTCGTCGTGTCGACGCGCTCGACGAGGGCCCGCTCCAGCGCGTCGGCCTGGGCCCGGAACGGCGTGATGATCCCGACCGTCCGAGCTGCGGGCACGGGATCGGATCCGTCGGTCCGTGCCGACGCCACGTCGGCGATGAGCGCCAGCACCGCCTCGATCTCCGCGCCGACGGTCCGCGCGTCCTCCGCTCCCTGCTCCGACGGGTCGTCGAGGTGCACCACGTCGATCGCATCGAGGCGCTCCGTGGCCGGCGTCCGGGTCATCACGGCCAGGCGGTCGCGGTAGAAGCGGCGAGCGGAGAAGTCGATCAGGTGGGGGAGCGAGCGGAAGTGGTCGCGCACCACCCGCACGGGCGCCGCCATCGCCGCGAGGTCGTACGCCGACACCCGTCGCAGGTCGAGGAGCGGCCGCATGTCCCGGATGTGCTCGGCGGCGAGCGCCGCCTCGACGTCGGCGTCGGAGCGGAACGACACGTGGCGGAGCTGGTGCGGATCGCCCACGACCACCGCACGACGGGCCCGGAGCAGCGCCGGTGCCGCCTGCGGCTGCTCGATCTGCGACGCCTCGTCGAGGACGACGAGGTCGAACAACCCCGCCACCGCCGGCAGGACGTCCTCGATGTCGGCGAGCGTGCCGATCCAGAGGGGCGCCGCCGCGGTGAGCTCACCGGGAGCGAGCGCGCCGAGGAGCTGCCGGCGTCGTCCCCGGCCGGCGCGCAGCGCGCCGACCAGCTGGCCGACCGACGACCGGGCGGCGGGATCGACCGGGGACGACCGCTGCGTGACCTCCGCTCGCCGCCCGAGCGCGGTGCGCAGCTCGTCGCCTGCCCTCGCGAGGGCCTCCCACCGAGGGGCCAGGTCCTCCGCTCCGTCGGCACCGAGGCGAGCCGCGGCACGCTGCGACCTCGCGGCGTCGATCGCGGCGCGGATCTCGGTGGGGTCCGTCGCCGGGTCGCACGCCGCTGCCCGGTGCAGCTCGGCCACCGCGCGTCGACGTCGGCGTCGAGCGAACCAACCGGTGCTCTCGACGGGTTCCGTCGCCCGTCCGAGCAGCCGCTCGATGACGTCCAGGTCGCTCGAGACGTCGAACACCCCGGGCGCGGCGGCGGCCAGCACCGGGATCGCGTCGGCCCAGCGAGCCGCTCCAGACGCGTCGGCGACCAGCCGGAGGCGCGCCTCGATCTCGTCGGTCATCGACCCGACGACGGCCCGAGCCCGAACCACCGACGTGGCGGCCTCCTGCAGCTCGACGGCGGGACCGGGGTGCTGCATGCGGTCCTCGAGCTCGTCGATCAGGTGGGCCATCGCCACCCCGTCGCCGAACCGGATCGGGTCGGGCCCGGGGTGCCGGTCGAGCTGCTCGGCGACGACCTCGGCGGCGTACCGGGACTGCGTCGCCACGAGGACCGACGACCCCTGGCTCACGGCATCGAGCGCCACGGCGCAGATGGTGTGGGTCTTCCCCGTGCCCGGTGCGCCCGACACGACCGTCAGCCCCTCGGTCCGGCTCGCCCGGACGACGTCGCGCTGCTCGGGTGTCAGCGGGAGCGGGCTCTCGACGGGCTCCTCCTCACCGGCGTGTCCGATCCGCGGCTCCGCACCGTCCGGGTCCTGGCCGCCGAGCACCTCGTTGAACGCCGTGCGGTGGATGCCCTGCCGGCCCGCCCAGTTGAAGAGGGCCGCCTGCACACCGGGTCGGTCGACGTCGCGGAGCACGACCAGGCCGGTCCTCGGGATCGCGACCAGGCCGGCTTCACCCATGTGGACGCGGACCCCCTGGTCGGGCGTCACCAGCCGCGGGCGCGGCAACCCGGCGCCGTCGGCGGCGTCCCGGACCCAGCCCGACAGCCTCGGCATCCGGGCGAGGATCTTCGCGTCGACGTGGTGCGTGGCGAGCGCCCCGCCGCCGAACTGGACGTGCGCCTGCAGGCGCTCACGGAGGTCGCGGTCGGTGACGAGCGGGTTGACGTACGGGTCGCCGACGACCTCCAGCTGGAAGGGGCCACCGACGCCGTTGCTGAGCGATGCAGCGACCCTCCCGAGCCCGGTCCGGCGCACCAACCGCACGGGCCGGAGCAGCAGGGGCTGCACGATCCGGCGTGGCTCACCGTCCAGGTGGACCGTCCCGACGAGGAACATCCAGCACAGCCGGAGCAGCCGCTCGTCACGGTGCAGCGCGTCCACCGAGGCCAGGCGCCCCAGCCCGGGCCCGTCGTCGAGGCCGATCATGCGGACGGGCGGCGCGTAGAGATCGGGGTTCGACGGGGGCGGGGACAGGAGCTCGGTCCCGATCGGGCCGTTGAACAGCACCAGGTCGTCGCCGGTCGCCACGACGAGGTCGTCGGCCCGCGGCGCGGGCGCGAGGCGTGCGTACGCGCGGAGGACCGCGCCGACGTGCGTGTGCCTCGTCCCGTCCTCTCGTCCCACTCGACCCATCGTGGCACCGCCGGGCCGGCGTTCCTCCCGCCCCGCCCTCCGGCTCTGTGACGCCCCCGGGGGTCGTGCGCCCCCGTGGCGCATCACAGAGCAGGCAGGGGGGCAGGGGCGGGTGGTGCGACGGCTCGCCGCCGGACCGCCGGGGATAGCCTCGCCCACATGCCGAGACCACGCTTCCGCTACTCCCCGTGGGACGGGTCGCAGGTCGGCTACGAGCTGGATGCCCTCGACGTCATGGAGGAGCTCACCGACGACCTGCTGTACCACGGTGACCTCAACTCGGCGCTGCGCCGGATGATGCAGCAGGGCTTCGAGGACCGGAACGGCGAGCGGATCCAGGGGCTCCGGGAGATGCTGGAGCAGCTCCGGGACCGCCGCCGCGAGACGCTCGACCGCTACGACCTCGGCGGCGTCTACGAGGACATCGCGAACGAGCTGCGCGAGGTGGTCCAGCAGGAGCGCGACGAGCTGCAGCGCCAGGTCGACCAGGCGAAGGCGTCGGGCGACCAGCGCCGCTCCGAGCTCACCGAGGAGAGCGCCGCCGGCCGGAACATGGAGCTGGACATGCTGCCGCCCGACCTCGCCGGTCGGGTGAAGGGCCTCCAGGACTACGACTTCGCCTCGCAGGAGGCGGCGCAGCGCTTCGAGCAGCTCATGGAGCAACTCCGCGAGCAGCTGATGCAGCAGGCGGTCAACCAGATGTCGGGGGCGATGCAGAACGTGTCGCCCGAGGACATGGCCCGCATGAAGGACATGCTCGCCGACCTCAACCAGATGCTCGAGCAGCGCGCCCGGGGCGAGGAGCCCGACTTCGACGGGTTCATGGAGCGCCACGGCGACTTCTTCCCGGAGAACCCGAAGGACCTGGACGAGCTGCTCGAGGTCATGGCCCGCCGCATGCAGGCGATGCAGGCGATGCTCAACTCGATGACGCCCGAGCAGCGGGCGCAGCTGCAGGAGCTGTCCGACCAGCTGCTCGAGGACATGGACCTCCGCTGGCAGATGGACCAGCTCGGCGAGAACCTCCGCCAGACCTTCCCCGACATGGGGTGGGACGCCAGCTACGACTTCCAGGGCCAGGACCCGCTGGACATGGCGCAGGCGAACTCGCTCATGTCGCAGCTGGGCGACATGGACCAGCTCGAGCAGATGATGCGGGGCGCGTCGGACCCCGGCGCCCTCCGGGACGTGGACATCGACCGGGCCCGGGAGCTGCTCGGCGACCAGGCGGCGGCGAGCCTCGAGCGCATGGCCGAGATCACGCGGATGCTGACCGACGCCGGGCTCGTGGAGCAGCGCGAGGGCCGGCTCGAGCTCACGCCGAAGGGCATGCGTCGCCTCGGGCAGAACGCGCTCGCCGAGCTGTTCAAGAAGCTCGACCGGGACCGCATGGGCCGCCACGAGATGGAGCGCAACGGCGCGGGGCACGAGCGCAACTACCAGACGAAGCCCTACGAGTGGGGCGACCCCTTCAACCTGCAGATCGAGAAGACGATCCGCAACGCCATCGTGCGCGGCGAGACGGCGCCCGTCCGGCTGCGGCCCGACGACTTCGAGATCGAGGAGACCGAGCACGTCGTGCGGTCCTCGACGGTGCTGATGCTCGACCTCTCGCTGTCGATGCCGATGCGCGACAACTTCCTCCCCGCGAAGAAGGTCGCGATGGCGCTGCACTCGCTGATCTCGATGCAGTACCCGCGGGACTACCTGGGCATCGTCGGGTTCTCCGAGGTCGCCCGGGTCCTCACGGCGCAGCAGCTGCCCGAGGTCTCCTGGGACTTCGTGTACGGCACGAACATGCAGCACGGGTTCCAGCTGGCCCGCCAGCTGCTGTCACGCCAGTCCGGCACGAAGCAGATCATCATGATCACGGACGGCGAGCCCACCGCCCACATCAACTCCTACGGCGAACCCGAGTTCCACTACCCGCCGGTGCGGGAGACGGTCGACGCCACCCTGATGGAGGTGGCCCGCTGCACCAAGGACGGCATCCGGATCAACACCTTCATGCTCGATCCGGACCGGAGCCTCCAGCACTTCGTGGAGCAGCTGACCGAGATGAACCAGGGCCGGGCGTTCTTCACCACGCCGCAGACCCTCGGCGACTACGTGCTCGTCGACTTCATCGAGCAGAAGCGCGAGCTGCTCCGCTCGCGCCGCTGATCCGGTCGAGCCGATCCCGCCGGGCGGATCCGCGCCGACGCGGGGCCCGTCCCGGCGTCGCGCCGCGCCCGTCCCACGGGGGTCGCGCGACCACCCACCGAGGGCGGTCGGACGGGCGAGTTCCGTGCAGTTCCGCTTGCGCTGGGGCGCCGCTGCCGTCATCATGACCAGTTACATCGGTGTAATTACACAGACCGCACGGCAGCACGCTCGCACGGCACACCCGAACCCGAGGACGAGGTCCGAGGGACGGGTCGGTCGGACGACACCGTGTGATCGAACGACCGAACGACGCCGACACGATCCGAGCAGTCCGCCGCTGACCGGGCCGGGCCGACGACCAGCCGGTCGTCCGGTCGGGCGCCGGCCGGTCCGGAGGGGGAAGCGATGAACGAGGGAACCGAGGCCAGCCGGGAGGCCGCCGTGGCACACGACGTCGAGGAGCCCGTGGCCGAGAGCTGGCAGATGTTCGCCAACTGCCTCGGGGTCGATCCCGACCTGTTCTTCCCCGAGCGTGGCGCCTCCACGAAGGAGGCGAAGCAGGTCTGCCAGGGCTGCGTGGTCCGCGAGGACTGCCTCGAGTACGCGCTCGCGAACGGTGAGAAGTTCGGCATCTGGGGTGGGCTCAGCGAGCGGGAGCGCCGCCGCATCCGCCGCCAGCGCGCGCTCGCCCGGGCCGCGCAGCAGAGCCGCACGGCCTGATCCCGGATCCGCCGGCGATCAGGGTCCGGGTCGCCGCACGCCCGTCTCGGTGACGACGACGTCGGCGGGGACGTCCCACGGTCGCACCGGCAGCTCGCCGACGACCTGGACGTCGAACGCCACGCAGACGACGAGGGGACCGCGCCCGTCGCCGGCGTCCGCCAGCGCCCGGTCGTAGTAGCCGGCGCCGAAGCCCAGCCGCCGGCCGCACCGGTCGACCGCGGTGCAGGGCAGGACGACGACGTCGAGCGCCGACGCCGCGAGGTCGCCCCGGCCGTCCGCCGGGGGCTCCTCGATGCCGAAGCGGTTGGGCACGGTCGGCTCGCCCGGGTCCCACGCCCGGAACGACATGGAGCGCCCCTCGCCGACGACGGGCAGGTGGAGGCGCCAGCCCCGTGCGACGAGCTCGGGCACCGCACCACCGAGGTCCACCTCGCCGTCGGTCGGGCGGCTGAGGGCGACGGCCCCGGGTCCACCGAGCTCATCGAGTCCGAGCAGGTGGCGGACGACGGCGGACTCCGCCGCCGCCCGATCGGCGCCCGTGAGCGCCCGGCGGGCCTGGCGCCCGGATCGGCGGGCGAGGAGCACCAGCTCGTCGGGATCGTCGCGCTCCGCGCCGCCAGCGCGGGGCGGCGCGGCGGGGCTCACGGCGTGCGCCGAGCGGGCGGCGCCACCGGACCGCGAAGGGGAGCCGGCACGGGCCCACGGTATGGTGGGTCCATGTTCAGCGGCAACGAGTGGCTCATCGTCGTGATCATCGCCCTCGTCCTGTTCGGTGGCTCCCAGCTCCCCAAGCTCGCCCGCAACGTCGGGCAGGCCCAGAGGGAGTTCAAGAAGGGGATGGCCGACGGGCAGGCGGAGGACGACGCGACGGCCGACGAGAAGAAGTAGCCCGGCCGACGGGGGCGCAGGCCAGGTCCTGCTCCGGCCGCCGCACCCCTGGGATCACCCGACGGGCGCTGCCCGTCGCTCGGCCCGCGCCTTGAGGATGCGGCGCCGCTCGCGCTCGCTCGTGCCGCCCCAGACACCGTGGTCGATGCGGTTGTCCAGGGCGTACTCCAGGCAGGTGCCCTTCATCGGGCAGTCGGCGCAGACGCGCTTGGCGACCTCCACGCCGACACCGTCGGAGGGGAAGAACAGGGAGGGGGGCTTGTCGGCGCAGTTGCCCTGCGCCATCCAGTCGGTGTCGAGTACCGGATCCATACGGGGAGTCTGACGCCCTGGGCGGTTCGTTTGTTCCCCGATTCCGGAGGCGCTGAAAGGGTGCTCAGAGCCGACCCCGCGGAAATCACCCTCCGCGCGCTCGGACCGGCTCCTGCTGGGCACATACTCAGGTCATGCCCACGGACGACCCCACCGACCCCACGCCGGTCGTCCCTGGTCCCGACCACCGCCCGAGCGCCCCGCCGCCGCCTGCGTCGGCGGCTCCGGCGCCTCCCCCGGGTGGCCCTGCCGGTCCCCCGACCCCCGCGCCCCTGGCGCCGCCCACGGGCCCGCCGGTCCCTCCCGGAGCACCGCCCTCCGCGTTCCACGTGCCGTCCGCCACACCGTGGAGCGCACCCGACGGATCCGGTGGCGCGCCGACCGCTCCGGTGGGCACGACCGCCGTCGGCGGCGGTCCGCCCCTCGGCCACTCGCCGACCCTCGGGGGATCGACCCCGCCCGGTCGGGACGCCCCTGCACCTCCCTCCCGGGGGCGACCGGCCGGACGGGGCACCGTCCGCGCCGCGCTGATCGGCGGCCTGGTCGGCGCCATCGTCGCCGGCGGCGCCACCGCGGCCGCGCTCTGGGACCGGGGCGCGACCCCGATCGCCGCGACGCAGGGCCCGGCCGGGCGCCCCGCGGCCACGATCCAGGGCCGCCAGCTGGACATCCAGTCGCTGCTGGAGAAGGTCCGCCCGTCCGTCGTGTCCATCCACACCGGCGTGCGGGGCGGCGAGGCGGCGGGCTCCGGCGTGGTGCTGTCGGCCGAGGGGATCGTGCTGACCAACGCCCACGTCGTGGAGGGCGCGCAGTCCATCGAGATCGACTTCGCCGACGGCCGCACGGCGGACGGCCGCCTGCTCGGCTCCGTGCCGACCGCCGACGTCGCCGTGCTCCAGGCCGAAGGGCTGACCCAACCGGTCACGCCGGCGGAGCTCGGCTCGTCGGGCGCGCTGCAGGTCGGCGACGACGTCGTGGCGATCGGCAACGCCCTGAACCTCGGCGAGGACCCGAGCGTCACCACGGGCATCGTCTCCGCGCTCAACCGGTCGATCACCGCGCCCTCCGGCGACGCGCTGGACGACCTGATCCAGACCGACGCCGCCATCAACCCGGGCAACAGCGGCGGGCCGCTCGTGAACGCGGCGGGCCAGGTGGTCGGGATCAACACGGCGATCCTCGCGGACGCCCAGAACATCGGCTTCGCCCTGTCGATCGACTCGATCCGCAGCATCATCGACGACCTGCGGGCGGGCCGGACGGTCGACGAGAAGGTCCCGGTGCTCGGGGTCGAGACGGTCGACGTGACCGGCGTGGACCCGACCGTGACCGAGCAGTTCGGCGTCACCTCCACGTCGGGGGCGTTCGTGCAGAAGGTGACCGCCGGGAGCGGCGCGGCGTCGGCCGGGCTGCAGGAGGGCGACGTGATCGTCTCGGTCGACGGCCGGCGCGTCCGCTCGGCCGCCGACGTGGGGACGGCGATCCGCGCGAAGCAGCCCGGCGACTCCGTCACGATCGTCTACGAGCGGGGTCCCGACCGCCGCGAGGGGACCGCCACGCTGGGCAGCCGCTGAGCGGGGCTATCCTCGGACCCCATGTCCGACGCCAACCTCACCGACCCCGACGTCCCGGCCGAGCCGCCCGTGGCCCAGGCGACGATCGTCTACCTGGGGCCGGTCGCGCCGCACTGGGAGATCCGCTCCGACTTCGGCGACCAGCAGATCATCGACGACTTCCGCACCCGCGTGAACGCCCGCCTGATGCTGCTGCCGCCCCACGACCCGCAGTTCAAGCGCAACCGCGAGCGGGTCAACCGGGACGCCGAGCGGGAGCTCATCCTGCTCGAGTGGGACCTCGGCGACGACGAGTACGCCAACCGCTGACGACGCCGCCGCGCCCGGTCCGGTCGGGCCGGGGCGACGGTAGCCTTCGACCATGTCGGTCGACCGCCTCCCTCCCGAAGGGGCGCAGCGGTACCTGAACCGCGAGCTGTCCTGGCTGGACTTCAACGCCCGGGTCCTGGCCCTGGCCGACGACCCCCAGACGCCCCTGCTCGAACGGGTCAAGTTCCTCGCCATCTTCAGCCAGAACCTCGACGAGTTCTTCCAGGTCCGCGTCGCCGGGCTCAAGGACCAGCTCGCCGCGGGCCTCAAGGGCCGCACCCCCGACGGCATGACCGCCGCCGAGCAGCTCCAGGCCGTGCTCGAGCGCGCCGTGGAGCTCGTCGAGCACGCGGACGAGGTGTTCCTCGGCCCCGTGTGCTCGTCGCTCGCGTCGGAGGGGATCGTCTTCTCGACGTGGAACCAGCTCGACGACGACGACCGCGAGTGGTCCACGAACGAGTTCCGCAACCGGATCTTCCCGGTGCTCACGCCGCTCGCCGTGGACCCCGGCCACCCGTTCCCGTACATCTCGAGCCTGTCGCTCAACCTCGGCGTGATCGTGCGGGACCCGACGACCGACCAGCGCCGGTTCGCCCGCGTGAAGGTCCCACCGCTGCTGCCCCGCTTCCTCGTGATGCCCGACGGCGAGCAGTTCGTGCCCCTCGAGCAGGTCATCGCCGCCCACCTGGACGAGCTGTTCCCCGGCATGGAGGTGCTCGACCACGTCACCTTCCGGGTCACCCGCAACGCCGACCTCACGGTCGAGGAGGAGGAGGCCGACGACCTCCTCGCCGCGATCGAGATGGAGCTTCGCCGCCGTCGGTTCGGCAAGGCCGTGCGCCTCGAGGTCGAGGACGACATCTCGGCCGAGGCCCTCGAGCTGATCCGCGACGAGCTCGAGCTCACCGACGACGACGTGGTGGCCCACGCCGCGCCGCTCGACCTCGGCGGGCTGTTCGCCGTCGCCGACGCGGACCGGCCGGAGCTGCGCTACCCCGAGTTCGTGCCAGTCACCCAGAACCGCCTGGCCCCCACCGAGGACGACGAGGTGCGGGACATCTTCGCCGCCATCGGCGAGGGCGACCTGCTCGTGCACCACCCGTACGACAGCTTCTCCACGTCGGTCGAGGCGTTCATCCGCCAGGCGGCCAACGACCCCAAGGTCCTCACCATCAAGCTGACCCTCTACCGCACGTCGGGCGACAGCCCGATCGTGGCGTCGCTCATCAAGGCGGCCGAGATGGGCAAGCAGGTCGTGGCGCTCGTCGAGCTCAAGGCCCGCTTCGACGAGGAGCGCAACATCGAGTGGGCGCGGCGCCTGGAGCAGGCCGGCGTCCACGTCGTGTACGGGCTCGTCGGGCTGAAGACCCATACGAAGACGTGCCTCGTCGTGCGGGACGAGGGCGACGACGTCGTCCGCTACTGCCACATCGGCACCGGCAACTACAACTCCAAGACGGCCCGCCTCTACGAGGACGTGGGGCTGCTCACCCGGGACCCCGACCTCGGCGCCGACCTCACCCAGCTGTTCAACTACCTCACGGGTTACGCGCGGGACGTGCGCTACTCGAAGCTCCTGGTGGCGCCGCACCTGCTCCGCTCGGGGCTGGTCCACCTGATCCGCAACGAGCGGCGGGCCGCGCCGGGCACGGGCCACATCATCATGAAGATGAACAGCCTCGTGGACGCCGACATGATCGACGAGCTGTACGCGGCGTCCCAGGACGGCGTGCGGGTGGAGCTGATCGTGCGGGGCATCTCGTGCATCCGCCCGGGGGTGCCCGGCCTGTCGGAGAACGTCACCGTCCGCAGCATCGTCGGCCGGTACCTCGAGCACTCCCGCATCTACCGCTTCGCGAACGGCCGGGGCCCGGGCCAGGAGCTCCACTTCGTGGGCTCCGCCGACCTCATGCCCCGCAACCTCGACCGCCGCGTCGAGGCCGTGGTCCCCGTCCGGGCGCCCGACCTCCGCACCCGGATGGACGAGATCCTCGCCGTCTCCCTCGCCGACGACACGTTGGCGTGGGAGCAGCACGACGACACCTGGGAGCGGGTCGTCCGGCACGACACGGTGGAGACGCACGTCGAGCTGCAGGAGCAGGCCCTGAAGCGGGCCGCCGTCGACCTCCGATGAGCGGCGGCGGACCCGTCGTGCGGGCCGCCGGCGGGGTGGTGTGGCGACGCGGCGACGGCGGCGCGATCGAGGTCGTGGTCGTCCACCGGCCGGCGCCCCGGGACGACTGGTCGCTGCCCAAGGGGAAGCTCGAGTCGGGGGAGCGGCACCGCGACGCCGCGCGCCGCGAGGTGCTCGAGGAGACCGGGCTCCGGTGCCGCCTCGGACCCCGGCTGACGGAGATCCGCTACGAGACCCCCCGCGGCGAGGACAAGCGCGTCCGGTGGTGGGCGATGACCGTCGAGGAGGACCGCGGCTTCACCCCGAACCGGGAGGTGGACGAGCGGCGGTGGGTCCCGATCGACGAGCTCGACGACGTCTGCACCTGGCAGACGGACCGTGACCTCGTTCACCTCTTCGCCACCTCCGGGACCACGGATCCCGCGCCCTGACGGGCCGCTCCGGGCCGGGCACCCAGCTTTCAGGGTCCGTTCACCTCTCGTTCACCATCTGCACCCCGACCGGCTACCGCGGTTCCGTACGTTGCGCGCCGGTGGCGAGTGGCCACCGACCCACGGAAACCTCCCGAGGAGGCGTTTGCATGTTGCGGAAGGGCCGTCTGGCCTGGTTGATGGCGTTGCTCGCAGTGGTCGGCCTGGTGGTCGCCGCGTGCGGGGACGACAACAAGAGCAGTGACGCGTCGAAGGACTCGTCCACGACGACCACGACGGCCAAGGGCCCGTCGGCGCCGTCCGACTCCACGATCAAGGGCCTGACCGGCAAGATCGCCGGCGGCGGCTCGAGCTTCGTCGACGCCTTCGCGCAGGCCGTCAACACCGACTTCAACGGCATCGCGGGCCAGGAGCTCGTGACCTACGCGAAGAGCGGCTCCTCCGACGGCCGCAAGCAGCTGGCGAACAAGACCCTCGACTTCGCCGGCACCGACTCCACGGCCAAGCCGGAGGAGACCTTCACCGGCGGCCCGATCCTGTACTTCCCGAGCGTCGCCGCCCCGATCACGGTCAGCTACAACCTGAGCGGCGTCGACAAGCTGCGGCTCAGCGCGGAGACGATCGGCAAGATCTTCTCGGCCCAGATCACGACGTGGAACGACGCGGCCATCAAGGCCGACAACCCCGGCGCCACGCTGCCGTCGACGCCCATCGTCGTCGTGCACCGCTCGGACGGCTCGGGCACCACGAGCAACTTCACCAAGTACATGACGGCCGCGGCGCCCAGCGCCTGGACGCTCGGCAGCGGTGACACGGTGAACTGGCCGGCCTCGACGCAGGGCGCCGAGAAGAACTCCGGCGTGGCCAACGTGATCAAGCAGACCGCCGGTGCCGTCGGCTACGTGGACCTGGCCGACGCGATCAAGGCCGACCTCACGTTCGCCTCGATCAAGAACTCGTCGGGCAACTACGTGGCCCCGACCGCCGAGGCCACGACCTCCGCGGTCGAGAACGCCAAGGTCAACCCCGACCTCACGTACAACCCGCTGAACGCCTCGGGTGCCGAGAGCTACCCGATCACGTCGCCCACGTACTTCCTCGTGTACCAGAACCAGACGGACCCGGCGAAGGCCGCGACGCTGAAGACCTGGCTGCAGTACGTGCTCACGACGGGCCAGGCGCAGGCGCAGAAGCTGGGCTACGTGGCCCTGCCCGCGAGCCTCCAGCAGCAGGCGTACGACCAGATCGAGAAGATCTCGGGCTGACGCCCGGTTCCGACCCACCGGGTGGGTGGCGGGCGGCATCGTCCGCCCGCCACCGCCGGCCCGGTGGGAGCATCGTCACCACACGACCCGCCCGCACCACCGTCCAGCACGACCGCTCCCGACCCGGAACGACCGCTCCGAGATGACGCTCCAACTCGATCCCGAGCGCCCGGCACCCGCACCGGAGCCCGAGCCGCCCGACCTCACGCAGGAGGGGTCGGGTGCCCGGACCGACCGGGCCTTCCGCCGCCTGGCCCTGCTCGCCGGCACCACGGTGCTGCTGGTGCTGGTGCTCATCGCGGTGGTCACCACCAACAAGGCGTGGCCGGCGTTCTCCGAGCTCGGGGCGAGCTACTTCTTCGGCACCGAGTGGATCCCCTCGAAGGGGCTCTACGGCATCGTGCCGCTGGTGTACGGCACGATCCTCGTGTCGATCATCGCCATCCTGATCGCGGTGCCCGTCAGCGTCGGCATCGCGCTGTTCGTGACCGAGGTGGTCCACCGCCGGGCCCGGGGCGCCGTGACCACGACGATCGACCTGCTGGCCGCCGTGCCGTCGGTCGTCTTCGGCCTCTGGGGCTTCTACTACCTCATCCCCAAGTTCCAGAGCGCCTTCAACGCCATCCACGACGCGGTGGCGAGCATCCCGGTGCTCAACACGATCTTCGGCTCCTCGACCGGTTCGAGCTTCGCCTCCGCCGGCATCGTGCTGGCCCTGATGATCACGCCGATCATCACCGCGGTGACCCGTGAGGTGTTCACGACGGTCCCCGAGAACGACAAGGCCGGCGCCCTCGCGCTCGGCGCCACCCGCTGGGAGATGATCCGGGGCGTCGTGTTCCCGCACGCCAGCGGCGGCATGACCGGCGCCGTGATGCTCGGCCTCGGCCGCGCCATGGGCGAGACCGTGGCGGTCGCGCTGCTCATCGGCGCCCGCCCCGACATCACCGCGAACATCTTCGGCGTCGGCGAGACGATGCCGGCCCAGATCTTCCGGAACCTGTCCGAGGCCGACGACCTCTTCCGCGCCGCGCTGATCGGCCTGGGTGTGTGCCTGTTCGTGCTCACGATCGCCATCAACGTGTCCGCCCGCCGGATGGTCGTCATCGTCGACCGCCGCACGAGGGGGATCACGTGAGCGTGACCGAGCGCGACGAGATCCCGCTGCCGAGCGCGGACGAGATCCGGCGCGACCTGTCCGGCGCGAACATCCGCCGGAGCCGGAAGGTCCGCAACCGCGTCGCGACCGTCGCGATGGTGATCGCGTTCCTGCTCGCGTCGGTGCCGCTCGTGATCATGGGCGTCCACGTGTTCTCGCAGGGGCTCCCCGTCGTGGCCAACGCCGACTGGTGGACCCAGCCGATCCCCGCCGACGTCTCGCGTGCGGACCTCGCGAACAACCAGCAGCTCAACGACCTCGGGTTCGGCTCCGGCTCCGACTCCGGGTCCAAGGCCCAGTCGGGCTCCGAGGACGTCGTGCTCGGGATGCAGCCCGCCATCGTCGGCACGTTCCTGACGGTGCTCGGCGCGTCGCTCCTGTCGATCCCGCTCGGGATCATGGGCGCGGTCTACCTGAACGAGTACGGGAAGAAGAACCGCCTGGCCAACTTCATCCGGTTCATGACCGACGTCATGACCGGTGTGCCCTCGGTCGTGATGGGCGTGTTCATCTACTCGATCTGGGTGATCCGCTTCGGCGTCGACGGGAAGTCCGCGTTCGCCGCGTCCCTCGCCCTCGCGTGCCTCATGCTGCCCATCGTCGTGCGCTCGACCGAGGAGATGCTCCGTCTGGTGCCCGACTCGCTCCGTGAGGCGTCAGCCGCGCTCGGGACGAGGACGTGGAAGACCACCGTGAAGGTCGTCCTGCCGGCCGCCCTCCCGGGCATCACCTCCGGCTCGCTCCTCGCCGTGGCCCGTGCCGCCGGGGAGACGGCCCCGATCGTGTTCACCATCGGCTTCGTGACCACCACCAACTGGCGGTTCACGGGCCAGAACACGACCCTGTCCGCCCAGATCTACTCGCAGCTCCAGAACGGCGGGTCCCTCGCGGCCCAGCTGGCCTGGGGTGCCGCCGTGACCCTGATCGGTATCGTGTTGGTGTTGACCCTCGTCGCCCGGTTCATCGCCCGACGGTTCGCCATCCGATGACCACCCAGGACCCGCTGACGCACATGACCGAACCGGAGAAGGAGTCAGCCGAGATGTCCCAGGACACCGTGAGCCCCGACCCGACCGTGGTCCCCGAGGTCGGCGCCGCGCCCGTCCCCGCGGCCGCGGCGGTCGCCACGGAACCCGGTGAGCGCCCGGTCGTGTTCGACGTCGACGGGCTGAGCGTCCACTACGGCGACTACCGCGCGGTGCGCGACGTGCGGATGCAGGTGCGCCGCCACGAGATCACCGGCTTCATCGGCCCCTCGGGTTGCGGCAAGACGACGGTGCTCCGCTGCTTCAACCGGATGAACGACCTCGTGCCGTCGGCCCGGGTCGAGGGCACCCTCAACTACCACGGGGTGGACCTGTACGGCTCCGGCGTGAACGCCGTGGAGGTCCGCCGGCGGATCGGGATGGTGTTCCAGAAGCCGAACCCGTTCCCCAAGTCGATCTACGACAACATCGCCTACGGCCCGAGGATCGGCGGGACGAAGAAGCGCTCGGAGCTGGACGACATCGTCGAGCGCTCGCTGCGCCGGGCCGCGCTGTGGGACGAGGTGAAGGACCGGCTGAAGTCCTCGGCGCTCGGCATGTCGGGCGGCCAGCAGCAGCGGCTGTGCATCGCCCGCGCCGTGGCCGTCGACCCCGAGGTCATCCTCATGGACGAGCCGTGCTCGGCCCTGGACCCGATCGCCACCGCGCGCATCGAGGACCTCATGCAGGAGATCAAGACCGAGTACACGATCGTGATCGTCACCCACAACATGCAGCAGGCGGCCCGCGTGAGCGACGCCACAGCGTTCTTCTCCACCGAGGTGAACCCCGAGAGCGACGTGCGGACCGGTCTGCTCGTGGAGTTCGACCGGACGGCGACGATCTTCTCCAACCCGTCGGACGAGCGCACGGAGAACTACATCACCGGTCGCTTCGGCTGATCGGCAGGAGGGGGGCCACCGTGGACGACCTTCGCATCGAGTTCCACGAGGAGATGGAGCTCCTCCGCTCCGACCTGATCCGCCTCGGGGCCATGGTCTCCGAGACGATCGGTCGGGGGACGGCGGCGCTGCTCGACCGCGACCTGCACGCCGCGCAGGTCCTGATCGACGGCGACGACGTCATCGACGACTTCTGCCTCGGTCTCGAGGACCGCTGCTGCCAGCTGCTCGCGCTGCAGGCCCCGATCGCCGGCGACCTGCGGTTCGTGCTCACGACGCTGCGCCTGATCTCCGAGCTCGAGCGCTCCGCCGACCTGATGGTCAACGTCTGCAAGGCGTCCCGACGGATCTACGACGTCGAGTTCGGTCCGCAGCTGCGCGGCCTCATCGAGCAGATGGGCGTGGAGGCGGCGTTCCTCATCCGTGCCGCCATCGACTCCTACGTGGACGCCGACACGTCGCTCGCCGCGGCGCTGGACGACATCGACGACCGCCTCGACGAGCTCCAGGTGGCCTACGTGCAGGCGATCTTCACGTCGCACTCGGTCGACAACCTGAACCTGCAGGGCGCCGTCCAGCTGGCGATGATCGGCCGCTACTACGAGCGGATCGGCGATCACGCGGTCAACATCGGCGAGCGCGTGATGTACATGGTCACCGGTTGGCTGCCCGAGCACACCGGCTCGGCGCGCCACCAGCTCCGCGGCAAGACCGACCAGGAGCCGTCGGCGGACGCCGACGACGTGGGCCCGCCCGACGAGGACCAGTGAGCCCGAGACCCGACGCGCGCGGGGCGGCGCCCGAGGTGACCGGGGTGAGGAAATGACGGTGCTGGTGGTCGTGCTGGCGCTCCTGTGCGTCGTCACGAGCGCCACCGCCCTGCACTACGCGCGCCGCGCCGGCGCCACCCCGCCCGCTCCCGCCGCGCCGGGCGCGCCGGCCGCCCCGCCGGAGGAGGCACCGGTCCCGACGCCCGTCG
>JAEVZA010000006.1 GCA_023392475.1 Actinomycetes bacterium
GGCGGGACCGGGCGCCCCGCGCTCGGCGGGGCCGGCCGACGCGACCGCCGGCCACGATCCGGCGAGCACGAGCGCGACCGCGACGAGGCGCCGGAGCGTCATGGGACGGGCCGGCGGAGGACCACCAGGTCGGTCGGGGTCGGCACGAAGCCGAGCCGGCGGTACAGGTCGAGGGCGCGCTCGTTCTCGCGCTGCGTGTTCACGAGCACCCGCCGCGACCGCCGCCGCGAGGACCACCGCAGCGCGTCCACGACGAGCTCGCTGCCCACGCCGCGCCCGGCCTCGTCTGGGTCCGTGGCGAGCCGCTGCAGGAAGCCCTGCCCCGCGCCACGGCCGGTGATCGCGTAGCCGATGACGCGTCCGTCGGCCTCGGCGACCCGGAACCGGCTCACCGGTGTGGCGCGCTCCGCCTCCTGGAGCGCGGTGCGGTCGAGGCGCCAGAAGGTGGGGAACGCCCGGGCGTCGACGACCAGCGCGGTGTCGCGGTCGCGGCGGCGTGCCCGGCGGAGCCGCACGCGCGGGTCGAGCGGCGGCCGGGGCGGGTCGAGGTCCGTCAGGTCGTGGGCCAGCACGCGCAGCCGGTCGTACTCCTCGAAGCCCGTCTCGAGGAAGGAGCGCGCCTCCTCCGGGTGGAGCGCGGACGTGATCACCGACGAGTAGCCCGCCTCGGCGATCCGCACGAGGCAGCCCTGGAGCCCGCGCACGCTCGGCCGGGGCACCTCCGGGGGGACGGCCAGGTACGCGATCTGCCGGTCCGCGTGCCAGGGCCCGACCCGGAACCGGTCCTCCCCGACGGTCAGCGTGTGGCGGCTGGTCATGGTGGGATGGGGCTCTCCTGCAGCTGGCCGGCGAGCGTTCGCGGTGCCGCGTGGCCGTCGTGGCGCCGTCCCGAGGATAGGGCACGGGGGCCCGCCACTACGCTGCACCGATGGCCGTGCTGCTGTACGCGGACGACCGGTTCCTCGACCACGACACCGGTCCGTACCACCCGGAGCGGCCGGCGCGGCTCACCGCGGTGGAGGACGGCCTGGTGCTGCACGACCTCCAGGAGGCCGTCACGCGGGTGCGGGCCCGGCCCGCCACCGACGAGGAGCTGGGCCGCGTGCACCCCGAGGCGTTCGTCCGGGGGATCGAGCGGTTCTGCCGGTCCGGGCGCACCCACCTCGACGCCGACACGGTGGTCTCGGAGCGCTCCGCGGACCTGGCGCGGCTGGCGTCGGGTGCCGGCCTCGACGCCGTCGAGCGGCTCCGGGCGGGTGCGGGCGACGGCGCCTTCGTCGCGGTCCGCCCGCCGGGCCACCACGCCACGGGCACCCGGGCCATGGGCTTCTGCCTGTTCAACCACGCGGCGGTGACCGCCGCCGCGCTGGCGACGGCCGGCGCGCGGGTGGCGGTGGTGGACGTGGACGCGCACCACGGCAACGGGACCCAGGACATCTTCTACCGGGATCCCGACGTGCTGTACGTGTCGTGGCACCAGCACCCGCTGTACCCCGGGACGGGCCGCGCGGACGAGGTCGGCGCCGGGCCGGGGCTGGGGGCCACGCTCAACGTGCCGATGCCCCCGGGCGCCACGGGCGAGCACTACCGGCGCGCCGTGGCCGAGCTCGTCGCGCCGGCGGTCGAGGCGCACGGCACCACCTGGCTCGTGCTCTCGGCCGGTTTCGACGGGCACCGCGACGACCCCCTGACGGAGCTCGGGCTCACCTCGGGCGACTACGCCGACGTGGTGGCCGACGTCGTCTCGCTCGTGCCACCCGGGCGGGTCGTCGCGTTCCTCGAGGGCGGCTACGACCTCGCCGCCGTCGCGAACTCGTCGGCGGCCACGATCGCGTCGCTCGCGGGGGAGCGGCTGCACCCCGAGGCACCGTCGCACGGCGGCCCCGGGGAGGACGCCGTCGTGCGCGCCGTGGCGGCGCGGGAGCGGGCCGTCGGGGGCTGATCGGGCGCCGTGAGGGGACCCGCGCCCGTTCGGGCCGGTCCGCGGGCGGCCGATAGCCTCGGTCCGTGATCCCGGAGCGCGCACGCGCCCTGCTCGACGACGTCCGTCCCCTCGCCGACCGCTTCGCGGCCGACGGCGCGCGGCTGTTCCTCGTCGGCGGCGTGGTCCGGGACCTGTTCGCGACGCCCGGCCCGCCGCCGCCGTCCGCCGACCCCGCACCCGGCGAGGCCACCGCGTCCCGGCTCGTCGAGGAGGACGTCGACCTGACGACCGACGCCGAGCCCGACCACGTGAAGCGGCTGATCGGCCCGATCGTCGACGCGGTCTGGACCCAGGGCGAGCGCTTCGGGACCATCGGCTGCAAGATCGGCGGGACCACCTACGAGATCACCACCCACCGCGCCGAGGCGTACCACGCCGACAGCCGCAAGCCCGAGGTCGCCTACTCCCGGGACGTCGAGGCGGACCTCTCGCGGCGGGACTTCACGATCAACGCCATGGCCCTCGAGGTCACCACGGCGGACCCCGCGCTGATCGACCCGTTCGACGGCCTCGCCGACCTGTCGGCGAAGGTCCTGCGCACGCCGCTCGACCCCGAGGTGTCGTTCTCGGACGATCCGCTGCGCATGCTCCGCGCCGCCCGCTTCGTCGCCCGCTTCGGGCTGGAGCCGGCACCCGAGCTCGTCGCCGCCGTGCGCGAGGGCGCCGACCGCCTCGGGATCGTCAGCGCGGAGCGGATCCGCGACGAGCTGACGAAGCTCGTGATGGTCGAGGACCCCTCGGCGGGCCTGTGGTTCGTGCACGACACCGGCCTCGCGGACCTCTTCCTCCCCGAGCTCCCCTCGATGCGGCTCGAGCAGGACCCGATCCACCGCCACAAGGACGTGCTCAGCCACACCATCGCGGTCGTGGCGAAGGCGAAGCGTGAGCCGCTCGTCCGGCTGGCCGCGCTGTTCCACGACGTCGGCAAGCCGAAGACGCGGTCCATCGGCGGGAAGGGCGTGTCCTTCCACCACCACGAGGTGGTCGGCGCACGGATGACCCGCGACCGCATGAAGGCGCTGCGGTTCCCCAACGACGTCGTCGACGACGTGACCCAGCTCGTGTACCTGCACCTGCGGTTCCACACCTACCAGATGGGCTGGACCGACTCGGCCGTGCGGCGCTTCGTGCGCGACGCGGGGCCGCTGCTGCCCGAGCTCGTCGCGCTCACCCGTGCCGACTGCACCACGCGCAACCGCCGCAAGGCCGAGGCGCTCGACCGGCGCATCGACGACCTCGAGGACCGCATCGCCGAGCTGCGCGAGCGAGAGGAGCTCGCCGCGATCCGGCCCGACCTCGACGGCCGTGCGGTCATGGACCACCTCGGGATGCCGCCCGGGCCGCAGGTGGGCGAGGCGCTCGCGCACCTGCTGGAGCTCCGGCTCGACCGCGGCCCGCTCGACCACGACGAGGCCCTCGCCGAGCTCGACCGCTGGTGGGCGGACCGAGCCGGCGATGCGGCGACCGGGCCCGCGGCCGCGGACGAGGACCGGCCCGCATGACGACGACCGCGGGGCAGGCGGTCGCACCGCCGCCGGCCGCGCCGCGGCGACGACGCACCGTGGAGGGCGCGACATGACCGATGCGAGCACGAGCACGACGGGCGATCAGGCGACCCGGCCCGGCGGCATCGTCGTCGGGGTCGACGGGTCGGAGCACTCGCTCGAGGCCCTGCGCTGGGCGGTGGCCGAGGCGCGCCTCCGCGGCAGCCGCATCCACGTGGTCGGCACCTTCTCCACGCCCGTGATGAGCACGGGCTACGAGGTGGCGGTGCCGGATCCGACCGACCTGCAGGCCGCGTCCGAGACGATGCTCGCCGCCGCGGTCGACTCCGTGCGCTCGGGCGGTGGCCTCGACGGCGTCCAGATCGACTCCGAGGTCCTGGAGGGCCACGCGGGGGAGCGGCTGATCGCGCTGTCCCGGGACGCCGAGCTCATCGTCGTGGGCTCGCGGGGCCGAGGCGGCTTCATGGGGCTGCTGATCGGGTCGGTCACCACCTACGTGGTGCACCACGCCCACTGCCCGGTGGTCGTGGTGCGGCATGAGACGCCGTAGGTGCCGCGGGGTCAGATCCCGAGCTTGCGACCCCGCACGACCAGCGTGCTGGGCACCCAGTCCGACATCGAGGAGGAGTGGATCCCGCGGCGGTCGCCCTCGGGGGCGGGCTCGATGAGCGCGTCGACGCGGAAGTTCGACCGGATCATGGTGGTGAACACGTCGCCGATCTGGTGCACGTGGGTGACGCCCTCGTCGCCCGCCGCCCGCCACGCGATCGGCGGGCTGCTCCACGCCGTGCGGGTCAGGTACGGCGTCTGCTGCTGCTCGTCGCCGTCGAACTCGAGCATCGTCGCGAACGGGTGCGGCAGGGAGACGAGCAGCGTCGACTCGGGCGTGAGCACCCGGTGGACCTGGCGGAACACGCGACCGAGGTCCTGCACGCCGGCCAGCGAGTAGATGCTGAGCACGAGGTCGACGGCGTCGGCCCGCACGAACGCCAGGTCGGCGAGGTCGCTGTGGTGGAACTCGATCTTCACCTCGGCGAGGTCGGCCGCGGCACGGGCCTGCGCGAGGCGGGCGGTCGAGGCCTCGACGGCCGTGACCCGGGCGCCGCGACGGGCGAGCGCGATGGCCGCTGCACCGGCGCCGCAGCCGAGGTCGAGTACCCGACGGCCCTCGACCGGACCGATCAGGCGGGACAGCGACTCGTCGTCCAGGTCGGGGCCGAGCTGCACCACCTCGCGGGACGCCTCGGCGCCGTGCGGGAAGCTCGCCGGCGGGAGCGCGGCGGGCGCCTCGCCGTCGCGGACGAGCGACGGGCGGGCGTCGAGGTTGCCGGCCGAGGGGTGGCGCGGCCGACCGGGCAGGGTGGCGGAGGGTCCCATCGGCGCTCAGTCTGTCCGAGGGGCGGCGGATCGTCGTGGATCTGCCCCGGTCGCCGGCGTGCGCGTCCCGGTGGTCCCGGAGGGGGATCGGGGTCCTGCGGGGCCCGAGCTCGCGGGCGGTCGGCGGAGCCCTCCGCGTTACCCTTGGCGGCCGTGCCGTTCCTCGCACCGGAAACACCGGGCCGGCCCGGGTCGACGCCCGGCGCCGTCGACTACCGGTTCGCCCGCCGCCAGCTCCTCCACCGCTACCGCGCGGGCGAGCTGACGCGCGCGGACGTGTGCGACGCGCAGACGGAGCTGCTGCGCGTCGGGCGGAACTGCGCCCAGCGCGCCCGGCACGACTGCCCGGTGTGCGGCGAGCACGAGCTGCGCCTCGTCCGCTTCGTGTTCGGCGGCCGGATGCCGCCCGGCGGTCGCGTCGTGGCCAGCCGCTCCGAGCTGCTCAAGCTCGGCCGCGGGACCACGGGGCTGCGCTGCTACACGGTCGAGGTGTGCCTCGAGTGCCGGTGGAACCACCTGCTCGACATCACCCCGCTCGGGCGCGACGCCGAGCCCTCGGCCTGAACCCGGGGGTCGGGGCGGCCCCAACGGCTCTCAGGTTCCCGATGGGTCGGCCCCATCGGGACGCGACAGACTGTCTCGTCGCCCCCGCCTGACCCATGCCCTCGCCCTCGCCCACCTCCCGCCGCGCCGACGCGGACCCGCCCCGGTCGGGCCGTGGCCGTGGCGGTCGTGACGGCGGGCGCAGCTTCCTGTGGCGCTGGCGGCGCTGGGGCTACGCGCTGCTGGTGCTGGCGGTCGTCGCGGTCGGCGGGCTCTGGGCGGCGCTGAACACGATCAAGCTGCCCCCGGCGAAGCGCCCGGTCGAGACCTCGTTCGTGTGCGACGTCACCGTCGAAAACGGGCAGTGCGGCTTCGACAACGCGATGGCCCGGCTGTCCGCGGACGAGGAGCGCGTCCTCGTCGACTACGAGGACCTCCCACCGGTGCTCGTCCAGGCCGTGCTGTCCGCGGAGGACCGCAAGTTCTTCGACCACAACGGCGTCGACCCGCTCGGCATCGGGCGCGCCGTGTTCCAGGACCTGACCGGCGGCAGCGAGTCCCAGCAGGGCGGCTCCACCATCACGCAGCAGTACGTGAAGAGCGTCTACCTGACCTCCGAGCGCACCTTCACGCGCAAGCTCAAGGAGGCGGTCCTCGCCATCAAGCTCGAGCGCACGCTGGACAAGCGCGAGATCCTCACCCGCTACCTCAACGAGGTGTACTTCGGCCGCGGCGCCTACGGCGTGGAGGCCGCTTCGCGGGCCTACTTCGGGATCGGCGTCAAGAACCTCCAGCTGCCGCAGGCCGCCTACCTGGCGGGCCTGATCCGGGCGCCGGAGCGCGCGGACGCCACCCGGCACCCCGACGAGGCGACCCGGCGGCGGGCCACGGTGCTGCGGGCGATGACGGAGGAGGGCTACATCACGAAGGAGCAGGCGACGATCGCCGGCGCCGTCCCGTGGAACACCACGGCCACCGCCCCCGACGGCTCGCCGCAGGACGTGACGATCCTGCCCCGCACCGCCGAGCGCTCCGACTTCGGCGAGGTCGAGCACAAGGACATCGGCAGCGAGTACTGGGTGGAGTGGGTGCGCCAGCAGGTGCGGGCCCGGTTCGGTCCCGGCGCCGAGACCAGGGGCCTGCGGATCTACACCACGTTCGACCCGAAGCTGCAGAAGTACGCGACCGACGCCGTCAACAAGACCCTCGACCAGCCGAACGGCCCGGTCGGATCGCTCGTCGCGGTGGACAAGGACGGCCGCATCCGGGCCATGGTCGGCGGGCGCGACTACGAGGCGGACAAGGTCAACCTCGCGCTCGGCACCGCGGGCGGCGGTTCCGGCCGGGCGCCCGGCTCCACGTTCAAGCCGTTCGCCCTCGCCGCGTTCGTCGAGGACGGCTACTCGGTGAAGTCGCGGTTCCGGGCGCCGCCCACGACGATGTTCCCCAACGTGTACGCCTCGCCGGGGAAGCTCTGGAAGCCGGCCAACTACGACCACGGCGACCACGGCGTCCTCACCGTCGAGGAGGCCACGTGGAACTCGATCAACACGGTGTACGCCGGGATCGTGGACACGATCAGCCCGCAGCGCCTGTCCGAGATGGCCACCCGCCTGGGCGTGCGCTCGAAGCTCGATCCGAACTACTCGCTCGTGCTCGGCACCGAGGAGGTCTCGGTGCTCGACATGGCGTCCGCGTACTCGACGTTCGCCGACCGTGGCTCGCACATCGAGCCCTACGCGATCCGCCGGATCGAGGACGCCGACGGCGACGTCCTGTTCGACGCGTCGACCGACCTCGAGCGCCAGCAGGTGGTGAGCCAGGGCGTCGCCGACACGGTCACGACGGTGCTCCAGGGCGTCCTGTCCAAGGGCACCGGCACGTCGGCGGCGATCCGCACGGTGGCGGCGGGCAAGACCGGCACGACGAACGACTCCAAGGACGCCTGGTTCACGGGGTACACGTGCAACCTCACCGCCTCGGTGTGGATGGGCTACGAGACGCCCGAGGAGATGGACTCCTACAAGGGGCGCTCGGTGGCCGGCGGCACGTTCCCCGCCATGATCTGGCGCGACTTCATGAACAAGGCGACGCAGGGCGACCCGGCGTGCAGGTACCCGGCGACCGACGCGGGGAAGAAGATCCTCAACGCCGGGATGGCGCCGACGAGCACGGCGAGCACGGTGCCGAAGTCGTCGTCGACCACCTCGAGCGTCCCCCGGTCGACGACGACGTCGGTGCCGGGGCGGTCCACGACGGTCCCGGGGTCGACGTCGACGACCGTGCCCCGCCCGACCACCACCGTGCCGAGGCCGACGACCACGGCCGCCGCCGCCCCGCCGCACTAGGTCTGCGGGCGCGCCCGGCCCGGGAGACCGGCGCCGTCAGTCGGGTCGGGCCGCCACGTGCGGGAACTGGTCCCGGCACGTCGCGCACCAGTCCTCGACCTCGTCGAGCACCGTCGCCTCGGCGACGTCCTCGAGCGCCGCCGCGTCGGCGGTCGCCCCCTCGGGGAGGACGAGGTAGACGCGGTGCACCCGCTCGGTCTCCTCGCCGTCCCGGCCGCAGCTCGTGCAGGTGGCCACGGCCGCACGGTAGCCCCGGGGAGGGCAGCCGCCGACGGAGGCCGACGTGACGCCCGCCCGTCTTGGCATCGCGGCCCCGGTGCCCTACCGTTCGCGGTGACGGCCGGCAGCCACAGGGCGCTGGACCCGACCAGGAGGTGTCCGTGATGGCTCTTTCCCCCGACGCTCGTCCCACCGTGCCCGCGATCCGGGCGCACAAGACCCGGGACGGCGGCGACCCGCTGGTGATGGTGACGGCGTACGACGCGCCGGGCGCCCGCATCGCCGACGACGCCGGCGTGGACATGATCCTCGTGGGCGACAGCGTCGCCATGGTCGTGCTCGGCTACGACGACACGCTCTCGGTCACCGTCGAGGACATGGCCCACCACGTCGCCGCCGTCGCCCGCACCCGTCCCCGGGCGCTCGTCGTCGGTGACCTGCCGTGGATGAGCTACCACGTGTCCACGGAGGAGACGGTCCGCAACGCCGCCACCCTCGTCCGGGCGGGGGCCCAGTGCGTGAAGCTGGAGGGCGGCCGCAAGCGCATCCCGATGGTGGAGGCGCTCGTCGACGCCGAGATCCCCGTCATGGGCCACCTCGGCCTCACCCCGCAGTCGATGCACGCCATGGGCGGCTTCCGGGTCCAGGCGAAGGAGTCCGAGGCGGCGCTGGCCCTCGTGTCCGACGCCAAGGCGCTCGCCCACGCCGGCTGCTTCGCCATCGTCCTCGAGGGCGTGCCCGACGAGGTCGCCCGCATGGTCACCGACGCCGTCGACGTGCCCACGATCGGCATCGGCGCCGGGCCGCAGTGCGACGGGCAGGTGCTCGTGTTCCACGACCTGCTCGGCCTGGAGGACCGCACCGCACCGAAGTTCGTGCGCCGCTACGCGGACCTCAAGGAGGCCGCCGTGGCCGCCGTGCAGGAGTTCGTGATCGACGTCCGCACCCGATCGTTCCCGGACCACAGCGAGAGCTACCACCTCAACGCGGAGCAGTCCGAGGCCCTCTCCCTCTACGGCGCGGCGGGCGACCCCGCCTGACCGGCCCGGCTGTCACACCCCGGCGCCAGGCTGGGTCCGGACCCCGCCACGGTGGCCGGCTGGCACCGGACCGGGGGGGAGCGCCTACACTCTCCCGGTCACCAAGAGCCCGGCGTCGCGCCGGGTGCCCTGTCCTGCAGGTCGCAGGACCCTGACGGCCCACCGGGTCGAGGTCCAGAGGGAGGAACCACGTGCCCACACGCGCGTACGAGTTGATGATCATCGTCGACCAAGACGTCGATGACGCCGCGAACCGAGCGGTCGTCGAGCGCGTCAAGGAGATGGTGGCCGCCGACGGCGGCACCATCCCCACGGTCGACAACTGGGGCCGGCGTCGCTTCGCCTACCCGATCAACCACAAGAACGAGGGCGTGTACACGGTCTTCGAGATCGTCACCGAGGCCCCGAACCTCGACGAGCTCGACCGCTTCCTCCGCCTCGCGGACGACGTCGTCCGCCACAAGCTGATCCGGCTGCCCGACGCCGAGGCCACCAAGCGTGGTCTGCTGGCGGCGGCCGGCTGACACGGAGGACGGATCCATGGCAGGCAACTACGTCGAGATCATCGGCAACCTCACCCGCGACCCCGAGCTGCGGTTCATCCCCAGCGGCGCGGCCGTGGCCAACTTCGGGCTGGCGGTGAACCGCCGCTGGCGCAACCAGCAGTCGAACGAGTGGGAGGAGGAGACCTCCTTCTTCGACGTCGTCTGCTGGCGCGACCTCGCCGAGAACGTGAGCGAGTCGCTCACCAAAGGCGCCCGCGTGATGGTGAGCGGCCGGCTCCAGCAGCGGTCGTGGGACGCGGACGACGGCACCAAGCGGTCGAAGGTGGAGATCCTGGCCGACGAGGTCGGCCCGAGCCTCCGCTGGGCCACCGCCCAGGTGCAGAAGACCGAACGCCGCGAGGGCGGGGGCGGCGGGTTCGACTCCGCCCCGATGCCCACGGCGCCGCCCACGGGTGGCTACAACGAGGATGAGGAGCCGTTCTGATGGCGAAGCCCCAAGGCAAGCGGACCAAGCCCAAGGACACGGGCCGCCGCGTCAAGAAGAAGATCTCGATCCTGAACACGGAGTCGGTCGACTACGTGGACTGGAAGGACGCCAACCTGCTCCGGCGCTTCATGTCGGACCGCGCCAAGATCCGCGCCCGGCGCGTGACGGGGAACGACACCAAGCAGCAGCGTGAGATCGCCAAGGCGATCAAGAACGCCCGCGAGATGGCGCTCCTGCCGTACACCAACCGGGTGACGACGCAGCGTGGTGGTCGACGGGACCGGGACGACGACCGTCGCGGCCCGCGCGGCGATCGTCCGGACCGCGGCGAGCGCGAGTCGCGCGACGAGGCGCCCGCTCCCGAGTTCGAGGCGGTCGAGGAGACCGCGGCGAACGGCACGGAGCTCGTCGAGGCCACCGAGGGGAGCGAGGCATGACCGCCGTCAAGATGATCCTCCGCGCGGACGTGTCCGGCCTAGGCAAGCGGGGCGACATCGTGGAGGTCGCGAAGGGCTACGCCCGCAACTTCCTCGAGCCGCGCGACCTCGCCTTCCCGGCCACGCCGGGTGCCACGGCCCAGGCCGGCGCCATGCGCCGGTCGCGCGACCTCAAGGACGCGAAGGACCGCGAGGGGGCCGAGGAGATCGCCAAGGTGCTCGTCGCCCGCACGATCGAGATCCCGGCCCGCGCCGGCGAGGGCGGTCGGCTCTTCGGCTCGGTGACCACCACCGAGGTGGCCGAGGCGGTCGCCGCGCAGACCGGCATCGAGCTCGACCGCAAGGACCTCCACATGGAGGAGCACGTCAAGGAGGTCGGCACGCACCACGTGATGGCCCACCTCCACGCGGACGTGCAGTTCCCGATCACCATCGAGGTCGTCCCGGGCTGACCGGGGCACGATCCGACGGACGCACGGACGGGCCGGGCACCTGCGGGGTGCCCGGCCCGTGTCGCGCCCGGTGCCGGTGAGCACCCGGACCGGGTGTCAGGGGTCGTCGGTACCGTGCCCCGCCATGTCCGCGACGACGTGGTGCCGGGCCGATCGCTTCGTGGCCCCCGCGGGTCCGCCGCGCATGTGGAGAGCGGTGGATGACGGGCGGGATGTCCACAGGCTCGTCCCCCGACAACTCCCAGAAGTCCTGGCGTCGTCCCCTAGATGCCCACAGGCGTCCTCACGGAGGATGAACGCCTGATGTCCGACGCCCCCACCCGGTCCGACGAGCCCGCGCGACTGCGGGTCCCACCCCACAGCATCGAGGCCGAGCAGTCGCTCCTCGGGGCGATGCTCCTCTCGATGGAGGCCATCTCCGCCGTCGCCAACATCGTCACGTCGGACGACTTCTACAAGCCGGCCCACCGGCACATCTTCGAGGCGATCCAGGCGCTGTACGGCTCCGGCCAGGGCGTGGACCCGGTCACGGTCGCGGACGAGCTGGCGAGCGCCGGCGTGCTGGACGCGGTGGGCGGCACCGCCACCCTCGTCACGCTGCAGGCCGGCACGCCGGCGATCACGAACGCCGAGCACTACGCGCGGATCGTGGAGGAGAAGTCGCTGCTGCGGCGGCTCATCATCACGGCGAACGACGTGGCCGAGCTCGGCTACTCCCCGCTGGACGACATCGAGAAGACGATCGACTCGGCGGAGAGCCTGATCTTCAACGTCGCGCAGCGCCGCACGCACGACACGCTGTCGGAGCTGTCCCCGCTGCTCGATCGCAGCCTCGAGCAGCTCGAGATGCTCTACGAGCGGGGCGACGCCATCACCGGCACGCCGAGCGGCTACACGGACCTGGACCACATGCTCGCCGGCCTCCAGCCGGGCGCGCTGATCGTCGTCGGGGCGAGGCCGGCGATGGGCAAGTGCCTGGCGTGGGACACCGAGCTCGTGGACCCCGGCTCCGGGCGCCTGGTGACGATGGAGCAGGCGCACGTGCTGGGGCGGCTCGGTGTGGACACGCCGGTGCTCGCGCTGGACGACGAGGACCTGCGCGTCGTGACCCGGGTGCCGTCGGACCACGTCGACGACGGGCGCCGCCCGGTGGTGCGCGTGACGACGGCGCTCGGTCGCACGATCCGCTGCACCTGGTCCCACCCGTTCCGCACGATGGAGGGGTGGCGCCCGCTCGCGCGGCTCGCGGTGGGCGAGCGGATCGCGGCGCCGCGCTCGATCCCCGTGTTCGGCAGCCGGGCGATGCCGGAGCACGAGGTGTCGCTGCTCGGGCTCCTGCTCGGCGACGGCTCGCTGAGCAACGGACCGGGCGGCCCGGGCCGGGTGGCGTTCACCAACACCAACCCGGTGATCGCGGCCGAGGCCGCACGCTGCGCCGAGGCGCTCGGCACGCGGCTCGTCCCCGCGGGTCGACCGGGCGAGTACCGGATCAGCGCGCGGCGCGGGTGCGGTGCCGGCGGCAACGGCGCGCTCGAGCTCGTGCGGTCGCTCGGGCTCGACGGCTGCGACGCGCACGCCAAGCACCTGCCGACCGAGGTGTTCGAGCTGCCCCGCGAGTCGCTCGCGCTGCTGCTCAACCGCCTGTTCGCCACCGACGGCTGGGCATCGGTGTCGAGGAGCGGCGGGTACGTCTCCACGCAGATCGGGTTCGCGTCGGTGTCGGAGCGGCTCGCACGGGGCGTGCAGCACCTCCTGCTCCGCTTCGGCGTCGTCGGCGCCCTCCGGCGCCGCTCCGTCCGGTACGGCGAGGAGCGGCGCACCGCGTGGCAGCTGACCATCACGCACCGGCCCTCGATCCGCACCTTCGTGGACGAGATCGGGATCCTCGGCAAGGACGACGCGCTGCGGCACGTCACCGCCGCCGTGCGGGCCCGGCGCACGGACCACCCCGGCAACGACACGCTGCCGGTCGCCGTGTGGGACCACGCGGACCGGGCGAGGGGCGACCGCTCCTGGGCCGAGGTGGCCCGGATGACCGGCGGCAGCTCGAACATGCACGTGGGCACGCGCGGCCTGGGCCGGGAGCGGCTGGGCTCCTTCGCCACCGCGCTCGCCGACGAGGGCCTCCGCCGCCTCGCGGAGTCCGACGTGTGGTGGGACCGGATCGTGTCGATCGAGCCCGACGGCACGGACCAGGTGTACGACCTCACGGTGCCGGTCGACCACAACTTCGTGGCCGCCGACCTCTTCGTGCACAACACCGCGTTCTCGCTGGGGATCGCTGCGCACGCCGCGGTGCGCGAGAACCTGCCGGTGCTGTTCTTCTCGCTCGAGATGGGCCACCTCGAGCTCACGCAGCGCCTCATCGCGGCCGAGGCACGCATCGATGCCGGCAAGCTCCGCACGGGCCGCCTCACCGACGCCGACTGGTCGAAGATCACGAAGGCCATGGGTCGCCTCGGCGAGGGCCAGCTCTGGATCGACGACAACCCGGCGCTCACCGTGATGGAGATCCGGGCCAAGGCCCGTCGCCTCCAGGACCGCCTGGACACGAAGCTCGGGCTGATCGTCGTCGACTACCTCCAGCTGATGCAGGGACGCACGAGCGCGGAGAGCCGCCAGGTGGAGGTCGCCGAGATCAGCCGCGGGCTCAAGGTCCTGGCCCGCGAGCTCGAGGCGCCGGTGATGGCGCTGTCGCAGCTCTCCCGCGGGCTCGAGCTCCGGTCGGACAAGCGGCCGATGCTCGCGGACCTGCGTGAGTCGGGCTGCATGACGGCGGGGACGCGGCTCCTCCGGGCCGACACCGACGAGGAGGTCACGCTCGGCGAGCTCGTCGAGTCGGGCGAGCGTGACGTGCCGGTGTGGAGCCTCGGCGACGACTGGAAGGTCGTGCCCGCCACGCTCACGCACGCGTTCCCGTCGGGTACGAAGCCGACGTTCGAGCTGCAGCTGGCGTCCGGCCGCACGGTCGAGGCCACCGCGAACCACCCGTTCCGCACCGTCACCGGCTGGCGCCGGCTCGACGAGCTGGCGCCCGGCAGCCGCATCGCGGTCCCGCGGCGCATCGGTGCCCCCGAGCACGTGTCGGACCTCGGTCCGGGGGACGTGGACGACCTCGTGGAGCGCACGGTCGCCGGCGCGTGCGTCCCGCCGGGTGTCGCCGGCGCGCCCGACGCCGTGCTGGGCGCGTACCTGCGCGGGCTGTTCGGGCGCATCGGATCGCTGTCCGTCGGCGAGCTGCGGGGCCGGCCGAACGTCCGCCTGTTCGCCACCACGACCTCGCGCCCGCTGGTCGACGACCTCCAGCGGCTGCTCCTGCGCTTCGGCGTGCTGTCACGGATCACCGACGTCGGCGGCAGGCGATCGCGGTGGCGGCTGTGGATCCACGGCACCGACCACCAGCGCCGCTTCCTCGACGCGATCGGCGTCGCGGGGGAGCGGGGCCGATCGGTCGACGCGGCGATCGCCGCGCTGGCCGAGGTCACGCCGAACCCCAACGTGGACACGGTGCCGTGCGAGGTGCGAGACCTCGTCGTCGACGAGCTGGCCCGCATGGACATGACCCAGCGCGACCTCGCCGCGGCGCTCGGCGAGCAGTACTGCGGGGGCTACCTGCTCGGCACCGCGACCCGGCCCCGCTCGTCGAGCCGCGAGCGGCTCGCGCGCGTCGCCCGGGCGGTGGACAGCAAGGAGCTCGCGGCGCTGGCCGAGTCCGACGTGTTCTGGGACGAGGTGGTGTCGATCGAGCCGATCGGTGACCGCCCCGTGTTCGACGCCACGGTGCTCGGGACCCACAACTTCGTGGCCAACGGCGTCATCGCCCACAACTCGATCGAGCAGGACGCCGACGTCGTGATGTTCCTGTACCGGGACGAGGTGTACCACCCGGACACGCAGGACAAGGACATGGCCGAGGTGATCGTGGCGAAGCACCGCTCCGGCCGCACCGGCGTCGCCCGGCTGGTGTTCCTGGACTACTGCACCCTGTTCGCCAACATGGCGAAGGTCGACTGAGCGCGCCCTGCACGTGGAGGCCCCCGCGCCCCGCGGTGGCCTGTCAGCGGTCGCGCTCGATGACCGCCTCGACCTCGGCGACGCCCTGGTCCGGCCGGACGGCCCGGAGCACCCACGTGGCGCCGGCGTCGACGTAGGGCCCGGCGTCCTCCCCGGGCGCGACCGACGCCGCCACGTCGAACCCGTCGAGGGAGCCCCGCAGCCGGCGCACCTCCTCGACGGTCCGGGCGAGGCCGGCGGCATCGGTGTCGACCGGGACGATCCCGTCGTAGCGGCTCGCCCGGCGGACCGGCCGTCCCCGCTGGACGCGCGCTGCGAACCACATCGGCGGTCGTGGTCGTTGGGCGGGCGGGGGGAGCAGGCGCACGTCGGTCGCGGTGTGGTGCGTGCCTCGGTGGTCGACCTGCTCGCCGGTGAGCAGGTCGGCGAGGAGCTCGGCGCCCTCGTCGAGCCGGTCGCCGCGGACCACGGCGTCGGCCGTGTCGCCGAAGCGTGAGAACTCGCCGTACCCGTCGTGGCCCAGGCCCAGCCCGAGGGTGACGCGGCCGGACGACAGCAGGTCGAGGGTGGCGACCTCCTTCGCCAGCTGCTGCGGGCGGCGGCGGGGCAGCGGGGTCACCATCGGGCCGATGCGCACCCGTGAGGTGCGGGCGGCCACGGCGGCGAGCGTGACCCACGGGTCCGCGATCCCGGGCGGCTCCGACGGCGGGCGGAGCAGGTGGTCCCACAGGAACACCCCGTCCCACCCCTGCTCCTCCGCGGCCACGGCGAGGTCCGTGACGACGCGCGGATCGGACAGCTCGCCGACCGGCGGGAGGAACAGCGCGTGCCGGACCCCGGCGCCGCTGCTCCGTGCGTCCGGTCCGTCGCCCATCGCCGGTCATCCTGCCGCGGACGGGGCCGAGGCACCGGCACGGGCGATGATGGGCGCGTGCGCGCCGACCGGACGATCGAGATCGAGGGCACGTCCCGGTCGCCCGAGTGGGGTGGACCGCCCGGCGTCTCCTTCAGCGAGGCGCTGGCCGAGCGGCTGCTGCTCGACGTCACGCAGCCCGGCGACGTGGTCCTCGACCCGTTCGTCGGGTTCGGGACGACGATGGTGGTGGCCGATCGGCTCGGCCGGCGCGGCGTCGGCGTGGAGCTGCTGCCCGACCGGGTCCGCCACGTCCGAGGCCTCGTGACCCGCCCGGCCGACGTCCACGAGGGCGACGCCCGGGAGCTCGCCGGCCTCGGCCTGCCCACCTGCGACGCGTCGCTGTCGTCGCCGCCGTACATGACCCGGGTCGCGCACCCCGAGGACCCGCTCGACGGCTATCGGACCCTCGGTGCCGACTACCACCGCTACCTCGGCGAGCTGGTCGCGGTGTACGAGGCCGTGGCCCGGCTCCTCCGCCCCGGCGGGACGATCCTCGTCGACGTCGCCACGATGTCGGTCGACGGCGTCGTCACCGACCTCGCCGGCGACCTCGCCACCGCGCTAAAGCGGTCCGCGGCCGGTGCGCTCCGCGTCGAGGAGGCCGTCCAGGTGGTGGGTGAGGTGCCGGCGAGCTGGCTGGTCGCCGACGTCGTGCTCGTGTGCCGGTCGACCGGCGACCGTTCGGCGCCGGAGCCCGGCTCGTGACATGCTCGCGGCCACGCCGGGGGGCGGGAGGGCGCCACCCGGGTCCGTCCGACGTCCTGCACCGCCTGGAGCCACACCGATGACCGACACCGCGACCACCGACGACGCCCGATCCGAGGACGGCTCGGACGTCCTCGACGAGCTGCACGCCTGGCTCGAGGAGAACTGGGACCCCGACCTCACCGTCGGCGAGTGGTGGGAGCGCCTCGGACTGTCGGGGTGGGCCGCACCGGGCCTGCCCACCAACGCGTACGGGCGGGGCCTCTCGCGCAACGACAGCGTCCGGGCGCAGAGCGCGATCTCCGAGCACGGCGCCCTCGGCGCCCCCGGCGGCCTCGGCCTGCTGCTCGCCGCGCCGACCATCGCCACGCACGGGAGCCAGGAGCAGATCGACCACTACGTGCGACGGATCGTGACCGGCGTCGACGCCTGGTGCCAGCTCTTCAGCGAGCCCGGCGCCGGGTCGGACCTCGCGGGGCTGACCACGCGCGCGGTGCGTGACGGCGACGAGTACGTGGTCAACGGCCAGAAGGTGTGGACGTCGCTCGGCCACACGGCCGACATGGGCATGCTGATCGCACGCACGGATCCGGAGGTGCCGAAGCACCAGGGCATCACGTGGTTCGCGTTCGACATGCACCAGCCCGGCGTCGAGGTGCGCGGCCTCAAGGAGATGACGGGTCACGCGATGTTCAACGAGGTGTTCCTCACCGACGCCCGCGTACCGGCCGACGCCACCATCGGCGAGCAGAACCAGGGCTGGGCGGTCACGAACACCACCCTGATGCACGAGCGGGCCGGGCTCGGCTCGGGCGGTGGGTCCGCGGTGGCGACCGCCGTGTCGCCGGGGAGCGTGGCGGACCAGCTGGGCCGCCGGGCGGGGGACTTCGCGCCGGCGAAGAGCGCCAAGCGCGGCGGTCGCAGCGGTGGCGGCGGCGCGATCGGGATGCTCGGTGCCGTGCCGAAGATGCTGCAGGACCTGGCCCGGAGCAACGGCCTCAACGAGGACCCGACGATCCGCCAGGACCTCGTGCGGCTCCACACCATGGGGGAGCTCGGCCGGTTCAACAACCTGCGGCTCAAGGCGGCGAAGCAGGCCGGGCGCGACATCCCCGGGATGCCCAACCTCTCCAAGCTGGCGATGAGCGACCTCATGCGCCTGACGCGGGACCTCGGGCTGCGCATCGTGGGCCCGGCCGGCACGCTCCACGCCTACGAGGACGAGGACCGGGCGGCGATCGAGGAGGCCACGGGCAACCCGTTCCTGCCGATGATCACGTTCGTGGCGCTGTGGGCGCAGGGCCCGTCGATCTACGGCGGCACCGACCAGATCCAGCGCAACATCATCGGCGAGCGCGTGCTCGGGCTCCCAAAGGAGCCCAACAACGACAAGACCGCGCCGTTCTCGTCCCTCCCGAAGAACGCCTGACCGGGTTTTCTGACTGCTTGTCACGTCGCCGGACGACGTGAAAAGCAGTCAAAATGTGTCGGGTCGTCAGCGCGGAGCGATCGGGACGCGCGGGTCGGAGCGGGGTGACCGGCGCCCGGACGCGGGTGAGGGGGGACGTCGCTGTCCCCCCTCACGCTCGCTTTCCAGGTATGTCCGCCGGACGCGTCCGGCGGGCCCCCGAACCCGGGTCCAGGTGGATCGCCCTCCACCCGGATCGTTGCCCCAGCAGTCCGAAGGGCGGGGTCGGTTTCGCTACTAGCTCCCCGTGGACCGAGCGACCAGACGACGCCCACGGATCGACGCATGCCCCCGTGCCTTGTGTTGTGTGACGTCGTTTGTCGCAGACGTCACCCCCGCGGTCAACCGTCTCGTGAGGAATCACCCATGAATCCCACGCAGCGCGGGCGGCGCCCCGCGGATCGTCGCTGACGGTGACGGTCCGCGACCGGGCGGTCCGGTCCCGTGGTCGTCGTCCCGGTCGCGCGCGCGGTCAGCGGGGTTCGGCCCAGGCCGGGCGGCGCGACGGATCACCCTCGTAGGCGACGAACCCCTCGGGCGGCGGGTCGAAGGTCGGTGCCTCCTGCAGCACCGCCTCGAGCGCCCGCGCGCGGTCCGACTCGTCGAGCGGCCGGGTGTCGATGCACCACTCGACCATCGTGCCGTTCGGGTCGTTCGTGTAGATCGACCGGCAGAACTCGTGGTCGATCTCGACCACGTCGAGGCCGAGGTCGAGCCACCGCTTGAGGCAGGCCTCGAAGTGGGCCTCGTCGACGGCGTGGAACGCGAGGTGGTTGACCCAGTCGGGCAGGCCGACGGCCCCCGACATCGCGCCGTCGACCTCCGGGTAGTCGCCGTGCAGGTCCCAGAAGGCGATGAAGCCGGCCTCGCCCGAGCCGCCGTCGTCGATCCGGTAGAAGACGTGCTTGGCCCAGCCGCCCTCGGGCGTGCCGTTGACCACGGCCTTGGCCAGCTCGAAGCCCATCGCCTCGGTGTAGAAGTGGTGCGTGTCGGCCATCCTGGCGGTCGCCAGCGCCACGTGGTGGAAGCCCATCGGCGAAGTCCTCCCGCTGTGCGTCCGGTGGACGCCCGGCGCCCCCCGGCTGCCGGTGCCACCACTGTAGGCACCGCGACGCGCCCCACCCCCGTAGGGTGTCCGTCGTGAGCGCCAGCGAGGGACGGCGGCCGTGCGATCGCCAGCGAGCCGGCTGCGACGGGGTCCGGGGGCGCAGCCCCAGCGGCGTGATCTGATGGGAGCGGAGCGAGGGACGGACGGACCGGGGGAGGGCGAGCCGGCGGCCACGGCGCCGCCGCCCGCGACGATCGACCGGCGCAAGCAGGTCGTCGCCGGGCTCATCACCCTCGTCGTGCTGGTGGTCGTGTTCTTCGGGATCTTCCCCAAGTTCGCGAACTACAGCGACGCGTGGGACTCGATCCAGGAGATGTCGGTCGGCGCGCTCGTCGCGCTGCTCGTCGCCACGGTGGCGAACATCATCATCTACGTCTTCCCGTACCTCGCGGCGCTCCCCGGCCTGCCCTTCGGTCGCGGGTTCATCGTGCGCCAGACCTCGTTCATGATCAGCAACGCGGTGCCCGCCGGCGGCGCGTTCGGGGTCGGAGTCCAGTACGCCATGCTGTCGAGCTACGGGATCGGCCCGGCGGTGGCCACCTCTGCGATCGGCGTCACCAGCGTGTGGAACCTGATGGTCACCCTCGCCCTGCCCGCCTTCGGGCTCCTGGCGCTCCTGCTGACCGGCGAGGCCACGTCGGGCGCCCTGGTCGGGGCGGTCGTGTCGCTGGTCGCGCTCGGGCTGATGGTCGGGGGCCTGGCGCTCGTCCTCCGGAGCGAGGCCTGGGCGACCCGGCTCGGTGGCTGGGGCGACACCCTGCTCCACCGGGTGCGGCCGAAGTCGGCGGCCGGGTCCGTCACCGAGGGCGTCCTGCGGTTCCGGGAGCAGACCGTGGACGTGGTCGAGGACCGGTGGGCGCTGCTGACGATCACCAACTTCGGCCAGCAGCTGTCGCAGTTCGCGGTCCTGGCGGTCGCGGTGTACGGGCTCGGCGGCAAGTCGACCGGCATCAACCTGCTCGAGGTGTTCGCCGCGTTCTCGCTCGCCCGGCTCGCCGGCTTCATCCCGATCACGCCCGGGGGGCTGGGCACGGTCGATGCCGCGCTGGTCGGCCTCCTCTCGGCGTTCGGGATGTCGAACGAGGACGCCCTGGCCGCCAACCTGCTGTGGCGTGCCGCGACGTTCGTCCCCCAGGTGGTCATCGGGATCGTCACCTTCATCATCTGGCGGGTCCAGGAGGGCCGGTCCCACCACGAGCCGACGCCGGCGGCGGCCTGACCGTCAGGCGAAGGGGTCGATCCCGCTCGCCGCGGCGCGGCGCAGCAGGTCGAGGTAGTCCGAGCGGGGCAGCTCCACGCACCCGAGGGACTCGAGGTGCGGGGTGAGCCACTGCACGTCGAGGAGCGCGCCGGGGGCGCGGGCGAGGAGCCCGGTGAGCCCGACGAGGGCGGCCTTGGACGCGTCGGTGGCGCGGTGGAACATCGACTCGCCGGCGAAGAACACGCCGATCGACACGCCGTAGACGCCGCCCACCAGCTCCTCGTCGCGCCACACCTCGACGCTGTGCGCCCACCCGAGCTCGTGGAGCCGGACGTAGGCGCGGACGAAGTCGTCGTCGATCCAGCCGTGGGGCCGGCGTGGGTCGGCGCACCCCCGCATGACGGCCTCGAACGACCGGTCGACGGTGAGGTCGAACCGCCGGATCGACCGCTGCAGCGAGCGGCTGACGTGCATCCCCTCGACCGGGAGCACGGCGCGGGGATCGGGCGACCACCAGCCGATCCGGTGCCGGCGACCGACCGGCATCGGGAAGAGCCCCGACCGGTACGCGGCGAGCAGGGTGCCCGGCGCCAGGTCACCGCCCAGCGCGACCGGGCCGTCGGGCTCGGCGTCGTCGACCGGTGGGAAGGCCCACCGGCTGGGCGGCGGTTCGACGCGCGGGACGGCCTCAGCCCTTCTTGTAGTCGTAGAACCCGGCGCCGGACTTCCGGCCCAGGGTCCCCGCGCTCACCATGCGGCGCAGCACCGGCACGGCGGCGTAGTTCGGATCCTTGAACTCCTCGTACAGGGCGTCGAGGATCGCGAGCGACGTGTCGAGCCCGACGAGGTCGAGCAGCGCCAGCGGACCCATCGGGAAGTTGCAGCCGCCCTTCATGGCGGCGTCGATGTCCTCCGCCGACGCGGTGCCGTTCTCGAGCAGCCGCACGGCGTTGTTGAGGTACGGGAACAGCAGCGCGTTCACGATGAACCCGGCCTGGTCCTTGACCTGCACGGCGCTCTTGCCGCAGGCCTCGGCGAACGCGGTCGCCTCGGCGATCGTGGCGTCGGACGCCGTCAGCGGGCGGACGATCTCGACGAGCGACATGGCGGGCGCCGGGTTGAAGAAGTGCACGCCGCACACCCGGTCGGGGCGGGCGGTGGCGACGGCCATCTCCACGACGGGCAGGGTGGAGGTGTTGGTGGCGAGGATCGCACCGTCCTTGACCACCGAGTCCAGCTCGGCGAACAGGCCGCGCTTCACGTCGAGGTCCTCGACGACCGACTCGATCACGAGGTCGCAGTCGACGAGCGCACCCAGGTGGTCGGTGGCCGACACGCGGCCACGGACCTCGTCGGCGGTGGCCTGCTCGAGCTTGCCGCGCTCGACCTGCCTGGCCAGGGACTTCTCGAGCGACGCCACCATCGCGTCGGCCGTCTCCCGCTTGCGGGACCGCAGCACGACCTCGAACCCGGATTTGGCCGCCACCTCGGCGATGCCCGACCCCATGATGCCCGACCCCAGGATGCCCACTCGTTCGATCGTCATGGGCGCCGATGTTACCGATGGGTAGGGTCAGGGCCACAAGTCCCGCGGGCCCCGCCGCCGGGCGTGACCGGGAGCAGGGATGAGCGGAACGCTGGCGCTGGTGGGCGGACGTGAGTGGTCGGAGGGGTGCTCCTTCGACGCCGGGCTGGTCGCCGATGCCGAGGAGGTGCTCGTGCTGCCGTCGGCGCTCGCGTACGAGAACCCGGGCGCGGCGATCGAGCGGGCCCGCACGTGGTTCCGTGCCCTCGACCGCGACGTGCGCGTGCTCGACGTGTACCGCCGGGCCGACGCCCTCGAGCCCGGACCGGCGGAGGCGGCGGCCGCGGCGGCTGCCACCTACGTGGTCGGCGGCTCGCCGATGCACCTGCGCTCCGTCCTGAAGGACACGCCGCTGCTCGACGCCCTGGTCGGCTCCTGGCGGGCCGGCGGCACGGTGGCGGCGTCGGGCGAGGCGGCGTCGGTGCTGTCGAGCCACATGGTGGACAGCCGCGGCGGCGCGTTCACGGTCGGGCTCGACCTCATCAGCACGATGACCGTGATCCCCCGGTACAACCAGTGGTCGCCGGAGAAGTGGCACCGCACGGTCGAGCTCGCACGGCCGGGGTTGGCGGTGGTGGGCATCGACGAGGCGACGGCGCTGATCCACGGACCCGACGGCTCGTGGCGGGTGGAGGGCGCGGGCGACGTCCACGTCTTCGTCGACGGGCGCCGGGCGGACCTCGCCGCGCTCCCGACGGTGCTCAACCCCGACACCGGGGACTGAGCTCGCCGGGGGCTACTTCTTCTCGGTGATCGTCACCTTGTCGATCACGACGGCCTCGGTCGGCTCCTGCTGCGAGTTGCCGAGCTTGCCGATGGCGTCGACCACCTGCTGGCCCTCGGTGACCTGGCCGAACAACGAGTAGCTCGGCGTGAGCTGGGCGCCGCCGCCGGGCAGCACCACGAAGAACTGGCTGCCGTTCGTGTCGGGCCCGGAGTTGGCCATGGCGAGCGAGTAGTCCTTGTAGTCGGACGACGCCGTGGGCAGCTCGTCGGGGATCGAGTAGCCGAGGTCGTTGTTCCCCCACGGCGCGCCGTCGCCGTCCCCGCCCTGGATCACGAAGCCGGGCACGATCCGGTGGAAGGCCACGCCGTCGAAGAAGTGGTAGCGGGCCAGCACGACGAAGTTGTTGACGGTGACCGGCGCGGCCTTCGCGTCCAGCGTGGCCGTGAAGTCGCCCTTGTTCGTGGAGAACGTCGCCGTGTAGGTCGCGTTCGGGTCGATGCACGTGGGCGGCGGGCCGGAGAACTTCTGCACCCGCTTCGACGAGCCCTCCGCCGGCGGGCAGGGCGTCTTGTCCGTGAGGGTGATGCCCTTCGGCGGCGCGGGGAGGTCGGCGGCCTTCTCCGCCGCGACCGTGGAGGACGTCGACGAGCCGGGCTCGGTGGTCGTCGAGCTCGTGGTCGTGGTGGTGGCGGTCGGGTCGGAGTCCTGCGAGAGCAGCACGAACACCCCGATCACGACGGCCACGGCGATCACGCCGGCCACGATCCAGAGCGTCCGGCGCCGCCGCTCGGCGGAGGCGACCTGCTTGCGGGCGTCGGTCAGCCGGGCCGACCGCCCTTCCTTCTGACGTGCGTGCTTGTCGGCGTTCGTCCCCACGGCGGGGGACAGTAGCGAAGTGCCCGGGAAGGGCCGCGATCCGGGGCGCCGCAGGCTCAGGAGCCTCTCAGAGGCCCGTGTACCGTTGAGGGCCGTGGCGCTGCTCGTCCAGAAGTTCGGCGGGACCTCCGTCGGCGACCCCGAACGCATCCGTGAGGTGGCCGACCACGTCGTGCGGTGCCGGCGACGTGGCGACGAGGTCGTGCTCGTGGTGTCGGCGATGGGCAAGGAGACCGACGAGCTCCTGCGCCTGGCCGGCGAGGTGTCCGACATCCGCCCCGGGCGCGAGATGGACATGCTGATCACCGCCGGCGAGCGGAAGTCCATCGCGCTCGTGTCGATGGCGCTGCACGACCGTGGCGTGGCGTCGGAGAGCTACACCGGCAGCCAGGCCGGCTTCGTCACCGACACGAACCACACGAACGCCAAGATCGTCGACGTGCGGGCGGACCGGATCCGCGCCGCGATCGACGCCGGCCGGGTCCCGGTCGTCGCCGGCGCCCAGGGCGTGTCGACGGATCACGACGTCACGTTCCTCGGCCGCGGCGGCTCCGACACGACCGCCGTGGCGCTGGCCTACGCGCTCGGGGCCGACGCCTGCGAGCTCTACACCGACGTGACCGGCGTGTTCACGACCGATCCCCGCGTCGTGCCGACGGCGCGGCGGATGCAGCGCATCTCGTTCGACGAGATGCTCGAGATGACGGCGGCCGGCTGCCCGAAGCCGGCGATGCGGTCGGTGGAGTACGCGCACCGCCACCGCGTCCCCCTGCACGTCCGCTCCGCGTTCACGTGGGAGCCCGGGACGTGGGTGACCGAGGAGGATCCCGAGGTGGAAGCAGCGCTGATCCGGGCCGTGCAGCCCGACCTGTCCGAGGCGAAGATCACGGTCTCGGGCGTGCCCGACCGACCCGGGGTGGCGGCGACGCTGTTCCGGCAGCTCGCCGACGCGGACGTCAACGTGGACATGATCGTGCAGAACGTGTCCGAGGGCGGCGTCACCGACATCTCCTTCACCGTCCCCCACGCCCAGCTCGACGAGGCGATGTCGGTGTGCGAGGCCCAGGCGGCGCAGGTCGGGGCCCAGAAGGTGCTGTCGGACAAGTCGATCGCCAAGGTCAGCGTGATCGGTGCCGGCATGAAGTCGAACCCCGGCGTCGCGGCGACGATGTTCCAGGTGCTGGCCGACCACGGCATCAACATCGAGATGATCTCCACCTCCGCGATCCGGATCAGCTGCGTGATCGCCGAGTCGGACGCCGACCGCGCGGTGCAGGTGCTGCACGACGCCTACGAGCTGGAGAGCACCACCTTCTGACCCGGGCTCGCGGCCGCTCCGGTCGCGGCGCCGTCGGTCGAGCACCCCGGGGTCGTCAGCCCCAGCGGAGGCGGCGCACGACGAGGTCGGCCAGCAGCCGCCCGGCCGGCGTGAGCGAGATCCGCCCGCCGGCCACGTCGACGAGCCCGTCGCCGCGGAGCTCCTCCGCCGTTCCCGGTGCCGCCCAGGACGCGGGGACGCCCTCGGCCAGCCGGATGCCGAGCATGAGCCGCTCCGTGCGGCGCTCGTCGTCGGTGAGCACCTCGCGGCCGGCGGCCGGCGACCGCCCGGCGAGCGCGGCGCCGGCCCACGCCTCGAGGCCCGCCT
>JAEVZA010000020.1 GCA_023392475.1 Actinomycetes bacterium
GCGCCGGGCACCTCCGCGCCCGCCGCACCGGCGGCACCCGCCGCCGAGGCCGCCGAGCCGGTGGGCGAGCCGATCCGGGGCGTCGGCGCCCGCATCGTCGCCAACATGGAGGCGTCGCTCGACGTCCCGACCGCCACCTCCTTCCGCGTGGTCCCCGCCAAGCTGCTCGAGGTCAACCGCCGCGTGATCAACGGCTACCTCGGCCGCACCCGGGGCGGGAAGGTCAGCTTCACGCACCTCATCGGCTACGCCGTCGTCCGGGCGGTCGCCGACCACGTGCGGGTGATGAACAACACGTTCGTCGAGGACGAGGACGGCAAGCCCCGCATCGTGCGCAACGAGCACGTCGGCCTCGGCCTCGCCGTGGACATGGAGAAGCCCGACGGCTCCCGCACGCTGGTCGTGCCGGTCATCAAGCAGGCCGACACGATGGACTTCGCCGAGTTCACCGCCGTCTACGACGAGCTGATCCGCAAGGCGAAGACGAACAAGCTCACGGTCGACGACTTCCAGGGCGCCAGCATCACGCTCACCAACCCTGGGACGATCGGGACCGAGCGCTCCGTCCCGCGGCTCATGCCGGGCCAGGGCGCGATCGTCGGCGTCGGCTCGCTCGACTACCCGACCGGCTTCGCGGGCGCCGATCCGCACACGATCGCCGAGCTCGGGATCTCGAAGGTCATCACGATCTCGTCGACGTACGACCACCGCATCATCCAGGGCGCCGAGTCCGGCCTGTTCCTGAAGCGCGTGCACGACCTGCTGCTCGGCGAGGAGGACTTCTACGTCGAGGTGTTCCGGTCCATCGGCGTGCCGTACGAGGCCGTGCGCTGGCGCCAGGACGTCATCGGCGAGGAGGGCCGCGAGGCGTCGCAGGTCGTCAAGCAGATGCAGGTGTCGACGCTCATCAACATGTACCGGGTGCGCGGCCACCTCATCGCGGACCTCGACCCGCTCGCCGCGTCGCCGCCGGAGATGCACGCCGAGCTGGACCCTGCCACCTACGGGCTCACGATCTGGGACCTCGACCGCGAGTTCCTCACGGGCGGCGAGGTCGGGATCTACGCGCCGGTCGGCGGCGTCGTGCGCCAGCCGCTCGGCGAGATCCTCCACGTGCTGCGCGACGCGTACTGCCGGACGATCGGCATCGAGTACGGCCACATCACGGAGCCGGAGGAGAAGCGCTGGATCCAGGAGCAGGTCGAGGGCGCCCCGGCGCGGCTCGACGTGGAGGACCAGCGCCACATCCTCGGCAAGCTCAACGGCGCCGAGGCCCTCGAGAAGTTCCTGGCCACGAAGTACCTCGGCCAGAAGCGGTTCGGGCTGGAGGGCGCCGAGGCGCTGATCCCCGTGCTCGACGCGGTGCTCGAGGAGGCGGCCGACGGCGGCATGGACTCGGCGGTGCTGGGCATGGCCCACCGCGGCCGGCTCAACGTCCTCGCCAACGTGATCGGCAAGTCGTACGACGACCTCTTCCGCGAGTTCGAGGGCTACGTCGATCCCGACTCGATCCAGGGCTCGGGCGACGTGAAGTACCACCTCGGCCAGACGGGCACGTTCGTCAGCCGCACCGGGGCCGAGCTGCCGGTCGCGCTCGCCGCGAACCCGTCGCACCTCGAGGCGGTGGACCCGGTCGTCGAGGGCATGGCCCGGGCGCGGATGGACAAGATCCCGCACGACCGCACCCGCCGCTTCCCCGTGATCCCGATCCTGATCCACGGCGACGCCGCGTTCGCCGGCCAGGGCGTGGTCGCGGAGACGCTCAACCTCTCGCTCATCAAGGGCTACCGGGTGGGCGGCACGATCCACGTGATCGTCAACAACCAGCTCGGCTTCACGACCCCGCCCGAGGCGGCCCGGTCCTCCGACTACCCGACCGACGTGGCCAAGTCGGTGCAGGCGCCGATCCTCCACGTCAACGGCGACGACCCCGAGGCGTGCGTCCGCGTCGCCCGGCTCGCGTTCGCGTACCGGCAGCGGTTCCACAAGGACGTCGTCATCGACATGGTCTGCTACCGGCGCCACGGCCACAACGAGGGCGACGACCCGAGCTACACGCAGCCGCTCATGTACCAGGCCATCGAGGAGCTGCGGAGCGTCCGCAAGCGCTACGTGGAGACGCTCGTGCGACGGGGCGACCTCACGCTCGACGAGGCCGAGTCCGCGCTGGCCGACTTCCAGTCCCGCATGCAGGCCGCGCTCGACGCCACCCGCCAGGCCGCCCCGAACGACGAGGTCATCGCCGCGCCGCACCCGCCGAACCAGGGCGTGCTGCCGCACGTGACCACCGGCGTGGACACGGCGCAGCTCGACCGCGTGTACGCCGCGCTCGAGACCGTGCCCGAGGGCTTCACGGTGCACCCGAAGCTCGCGAAGCAGTTCGACGCCCGCGCCGCGATGTTCCGTGGCGGCGAGGTCGACTGGAGCCTCGCCGAGAGCCTGGCGTTCGGCTCCCTGCTGCTCGAGGGCAACTCGGTGCGCCTCGCCGGCCAGGACTCCCGCCGAGGCACCTTCTCCCACCGGCACTCGACGCTGTTCGACTACCACACCGGCGCGGAGTACGTGCCGCTCGCGCAGCTCGAGTCGCCGCCCGACACCATGCTGTGGATCTACGACTCGCTGCTGTCGGAGTACGCCGCGCTCGGCTTCGAGTTCGGCTACTCGGTGATCTGCCCCGACACCCTCGTCATGTGGGAGGCGCAGTTCGGCGACTTCGCGAACGGCGCGCAGATCATCATCGACCAGTTCATCGTGGCGGCCGAGGACAAATGGGACCAGACGTCCGGCCTCGTGATGCTGCTCCCCCACGGCTACGAGGGCCAGGGCCCGGAGCACTCCTCGGCCCGGCTCGAGCGGTTCCTCACGCTGTGCGCCGAGGACAACATCCAGGTGTGCCAGCCGACCTCCGCGGCGCAGTACTTCCACCTGCTCCGCCGCCAGGTGCGTCGCAACACCCGCAAGCCGCTCGTCGTCGGCACGCCGAAGTCGGGCCTGCGCGACAAGCGCTGGCGGTCGCCGCTCGACACGCTGACGCACGGCTCCTTCGAGGAGCTCATCGGCGACACGTCGCCCGACCTGGACGCCGCGTCCGTCACCCGGCTCGTGCTCGCGTCGGGCAAGGTCGGCGTCGAGGCGCAGACGTGGCGCGACGAGGCGAAGGCGCCCGTCGCCGTCGCGCGGGTCGAGCAGCTGTACCCGTGGCCGTACGAGGCGGTCGCGAAGGAGCTCAGCCGCTACCCCAACTGCCACGAGATCGTGTGGCTCCAGGAGGAGCCCGAGAACATGGGCGCCTGGAACACGATCAAGGGCCGGCTGTACGAGGCCCACGGCGACCAGTTCGAGATCCGCCGCATCAGCCGCCCCGACGAGGGCAGCCCGGCGACCGGCAGCCACGCGATCCACGCGCAGGAGCAGAACATGATCCTCGCCGCCGCGTTCGCGCCGCTCCCCGAGCTCACCCGCGCCGACTTCCACTGACCCGTCCGCCGTTCCCGCGCACCGTTCCGTTCGTCGAGGACGTCGCCCCGTGACGGCCTCGACGAACGGAACGGGTCGGGACGGAGCGGGTGCACCTGCCCGCTAGAGGTCGAGGCCCGTGAGGGCGGCGAGCTCGTCGAGCGCCGCGTCGGGGTCGACCACCTTGATCGTGGCCATGCCCAGCTCCCGGGCCGGCTTGAGGTTCACGCCGAGGTCGTCGAGGAAGACCGCCTCGTCGGCGCGGACGTCGAGCTCGTCGAGGGCGATCTCGTAGAAGCGCGGCTCCGGCTTGCGGACGCCGACGCGTGACGACTCGATCACCGCGTCGAACAGGTCGATGATCTCGCCGAACGTGCCGCCGCTCGACCAGTCCGTGGTGCCGGTCAGGAAGTTGTTGGTGAGCAGCCCGGTGGCGTAGCGCTCGTGGCAGCGGCGCAGGGCCGCCACCATGCGGGGCCGGATCTCGCCCCGCAGGCAGGCGATGACGGCGTGGCCGTCGACCTCGTGGCCGAGCGCCCTCGCCTCGTCCTCGAACACCGCCACGAAGCCGTCGAGGTCCAGCTCGCTCCGCTCCAGGCGGGCCCAGGCGTTGGCGTGCGGGTTCGTGGCGTTGACCGTGCGGATGAACCCGTCTGGCAGGCCCTCGCGCCGCTCGTAGGCGGCGAACGCCTCGAACGGGCTGGAGAGGATCACACCACCGAAGTCGAACAGGACGGCTCGCAGCACGGCGCGCATCGTACGTGCGACGTGCTCGCGCGCCGCATCGGCGCGCGGTCGACGAGGTCGTCGCGGACGCGCGCCGGGCACGACGACGCCGACGCCCGGACACGCGTCGCGCGCGGATGCGCGAGG
>JAEVZA010000062.1 GCA_023392475.1 Actinomycetes bacterium
GACCACCGCCGTCACGCCCTCACCGCGTGGCTCCACTTCTACAATCACCGCCGCCCACACAGCGCCCTCGGCCACAAGACCCCAGCCAGCCTCATCACTGACTAACGCTCCTGGGATCTACAGCTAGGAGGCTTCCTCGTCGGTCATCGCGGTGCCGTCGGGGTGGCGGCGGCCGTCGCCCGGGAGCGTGCGCTTGAGCGTGTCCGGCGTCGCCGGCCGACCGTCGGCGTCCTTCGGGTGGTCGTTGTCGAAGTACTCCGGACCTTCCCAGAACCAGTTGTCCACCGGGACGGCCGTGGGCACGCCGCGGGCGAAGCCGTCGGGGTGGTGGTAGTCGCGGTAGAGGTCGCCCGAGCGGGGCCGGCCGGGCATCTGGAAGCCGTCGCCGCTGTGGCGGCCCTTCTTGGAGAACGGGCCGAACTTGGGCGTGTCGGAGCCGGGGAGCACCGTGACCCAGTAGTTCCCGACCTCCACCTCCTTGATCTCCTGGACCGGCCACATGCCGTACACCTGGTTGATCAGGGCGACCGACGCCTCGTTGTCCTTGTGCGCGTAGCCGTACACCCAGCGGAGCTGGGGGAACATCTGGTCGACGACCGCGCCCAGCTCGTAGCAGAGCGTGAACGCGATGGCCTGGCGACGGAAGTCGGGGTGCGTCCAGAGGTCGAAGAGGAACGCCTCGTCCTTCGCCAGCCGGATGGGCAGCAGCCCGCGCTTCGCGTCGTCGGCGTGCGGGCTGTGCAGCATCAGCCACATCTTCGACACGGCCTGGTCAGTCGGCTTGTGGATCGCCAGCATGACGAGCGAGCCCTGCGCGAAGTACGCCTTCGCGAGCTCGAGCCGCTCGGGCGTCTCGATCTGCATGAGGTGGCGGTCCGTCGGGTCGAAGACGGCCTTGAACTCGTAGTCCTCGCCGGCCGGCGGGTACTCGTCGGCGACGAGCGGCAGCGGGCGGGCGAAGATGATGCACTCCGTCACCCGGGGCTTCACCTGCTCGACGCGCCCCTTGATCTTGTCCGCCAGCGACATGCGATCACCCCTTCGTCATGGGGAGGGCGCCGATGCCCGAGCCCCTCCGCACCGCGGTCGTCCCAAGGTACCGAGCACCCACCCGGCGATCCACACCCCGTTGGACGTCGTCGCCCGGTCCGCGGGACGCCCGATCGGCACCGCTCGGAGGCATGCGCGACCTGAAGTCTGTTCAGGTCCGGCGCGGTGCTGCGGCGACCCCGACACGGGGCTCGGGACGACGCGCCCACCGCCCCGTGTTGACACCCCGCACCCGGGGGCGACACCCTACGGTCGTGGCCGAGACGACCGACGACGGAGCGACCGTACCCCCGGCGCCGGGCGACGCTGGCGAGGGCCAGCTCCCGCTCGACCCGTCGGACGGCGGCGTGCCCACCCGCCTCCTCGTCCTCGGCCTCGCGCACCGCGACGGCACCGTGCACGCGCAGGAGCTGTACCGGGTCGCCGCCGAGTGCGGCATCCCCGTCGAGACCGTGCGCTCGTGCCTGCGGCGGCTCATCGGCGACGGTCTCTTCGAGCGCCGCGGCGAGGGTCGTGACGCCGTGTTCCCGGCGACCGACGCCGGCCGTTCGCTCCTCGAGGTCAGCCACCAGCGCCACCTCCTCGCGTACGCGCAGGACGCGGCCGGGCGCGGCTGGGACCGCCGGTGGCGACTCGTCGCCTTCGCCATCCCCGAGGCTCGGCGCGCGGCCCGCGACGCGTTCCGGGACCACCTCCTCGCGCTCGGCGGGGCCGCCATCCAACCCGGCCTCTACGTGTCGCCGCACCAATGGGAACCCGAGGTGCAGGAGGAGGCCGGCCGACTCGGCATCGGCGAGCACGTCACGCTGCTGACCACCGACGACCTGACCGTCGGCGGCGAGCACAGCCCGCGTGCGCTGACCGAGAAGCTCTGGCCGCTCGACGAGGTCGCACGCCGCTACCACGACTTCATCGACACCTACCGCGGGGTGCCGGAGGCGCTCGAGGCGATGCGGCGCCGCCACGAGCGGCTGTCCGAGCACGACTTCCTCCCCGGCGCGCTGCAGATCGCGATCCGGTTCAACGAGTGCTTCTCGCTCGACCCGCTGCTCCCACCGGAGCTCCTCCCGCGGCCCTGGCCGGGCCGCGAGGCGCGCGACCTGCTCGCTCGGTGCCGGCGCATCGGCGTGCTCGCCCGCGAGGAGAAGGGCGGCCCCGCCCTGTTCCGCGTCTTCGACGACGCGATCGCCCACCTGCCCTAGCTTGAGTCGCGATCGCGATCCGGGAGGGATCAGGATGCGACGCTGGGCGACGGTCGGGGTGGCGCTGACGGTGCTCGGGGTGGTGGCCGGCTGCACCGCGCCGCCCACGCCGGGTCCGGTGGACCACGGCGGGGAGGACGACGACCTCGACCAGGTGGTCGCCGCGGTGCGAGCGGCCTCGCCCGACACCGAGGGCACGCTCTGGTCGGACACGACCGGCAACGAGCTGCCGGGGACCGTGGACCAGTGGTTCCTGCAGACGCCCCGCTGCTGAGGCTCCACCGACTGCGCCGATCCGGCCGGCTCGCGAGAGCTCCTGGCGCAGCTCACGGACACGATCGCCTCGGCCCAGGTGTCGGTCACCATCAACACCCTGTGGCCGTACGCCGACGGCGGCTTCCGCGACGCCATCGTCGAGGGCCTGCGCCGGTCGCTCGCCGCCGGTCACCGCCCGTTCGTCCGGTGGCTCGCGGGGACCCCGTTCCTCTACTCGCTCACGGGTGCCGGTCCGGAGGCGGTCCGCGACCAGGTGCTCGCCGCGCTGGCTCCGGCGGCGTCGGACCTCCCGATGGTCGTGGCGACGACCACGAGCGGGTTGACCTCCTGGAACCACTCCAAGATCGTGGCCGTCGACGGCCGGCAGGCGATCGTGGGCGGGCACAACCAGTGGGCCGCCGACTACCTGTCCGACACGCCCGTCTCCGACGTGTCGATGCTGGTGCGCGGTCCCGCCGCCGCCGCGGCCACCCGGTACGCGGACGTCACGTGGGGCTACGTGTGCGACCGGCGCGCGGAGGGCTTCCTCTCCGCCCTCATCTGGACGCGCTACTCCGCCACCGCGGCGGCGGGCAGCGCGTGCCCGCGGACGACGCCCGTGCTCGACCCCGGCACGCCGGGCACCACCCGCGTGCTGGCGGTCGGCAAGCTCGGCAACGGCATCGCCGCGCCCACCGGGCCCGCCGACGGCCGGTCGTCGATCCCCACCAACCCGTTGAACGACCTGTGCGGCCCCTACGGCGAGAACCGCGACTTCCTGAACCGCAACCCCGGGCTCGTGGCGAACCGCGAGCTGATCGCGTCGGCGGACCACGAGGTGTTCATCGCCCAGCAGGACCTGCTCGGGACCTGCCCGCGGTACGACCAGGAGCTGTTCCGCATCCTCGCGAAGCAGCTCCTCGCCGGTGTGAAGGTGACGATCGTCGTGTCGGGCGCGTTCTTCACCGCCTACTCCCAGATGCTGTCGCCGTTCGAGCTGTCACGGACGATCTTCCTCAACCTGCTGAACCAGTCCGGCGACCTGTTCAGGTCCCGGGACGCGATGTGCGCCGACCTGCGGCTCGCGACGGTTCGGGTGGGACCCGACGCGACGTGGCCCGGCGGCGTGAGGTTCGCGCAGCACGCGAAGTTCATCGAGGTCGACGACCAGGTGTTCAAGGTCGGCTCGAACAACCTGTACCCGGCCTCGCTGCAGGAGTACGACTTCGTGGTCGACGACGCCGCTGCGGCGGCCCAGGTGCGCCAGGCCTACCTGGACCCGCTGTGGAGGTGGTCGAGCGCCGACGCCATCATCGACGCCGGCCAGGGCCGCTGCGACATCTTCGGCCTCTGACCTGCTGCTCCACCGCGTTCTGACGATTGTTCGTGCTGTCCAGCAGCGCGGATCGTCATGGGAACGGGTGGGAGGGGCGGGTCACGCGCCTCGGACGACTCGGGCGTGGGCTTCTGACTGCGTTTCACGTCGCATGACGACGTGAAAAGCAGTCAGAACGCGGAGGCGTCGGAGTGCGTCAGACGAGGTGGTCGACGAAGCGCTCGAGCTGGCGGAGGTTGCGGCACTCGAACGTGCCGTCGCAGTGCACCCCGTACTCCCCCACGATGGAGTCGCCGGTGTCCCAGTACGCCCGGGGCTCGGGGTTGAGCCAGTAGACGTGGCGGGCCTTGTGCCGGATCTCCTTGATCACCCAGGACTGCGACGCGTGGTAGTTGTTCCGCGCGTCGCCGAGGATGATCACGGTGGTCTTCGGGCCGACGTCCTTGCCGTACCGCTGCCAGAACACCTCGAAGGCGTGGCCGTAGTCGGAGTGCCCGTCGACCCACACGACGTCGGCCTCGGTGTTCACCCGGTGGATCGCCTCGACGATGTCCTCGGTGCCCTCGAAGAAGCGGGTGACCTCGTCGATGCCGTCGATGAAGACGAACGAGCGCACGCGTGAGAACTGGCTCGAGATGGCGTGCACGAGGTGCAGCGTGAAGCGGGCGAACGCCGCCACCGACCCGGAGATGTCGGCCACCACGAAGATCTCGGGCTTCGACGGCCGCGGGTACTTGAACTTGGGCTCGGCCGGGACGCCGCCGTAGCTGAGCGAGTGGCGCACCGTGCTGCGGAAGTCGAGCGCGCCCTTGCGGCCGTGGCGCCGCTTGCGGGCGAGCCGGACGGCGAGCCGGCGGGCCAGGGGCTGCAGCGCCTTGCGCAGCGAGATCATCTCCTCGCGGCTGGCGTGCATGAAGTCGATGTCCTCGGGCAGCGGCTTGCGCAGCGTCTTGGCCATCGCGTCGACGCCGCGGTCGGCGACGAGGCGACGTCGGATCTCCGCCTCGATCTCCTGCTTGAGCTGGTCGATGCGGTGCTCGTACTCGTCGCGCTCGAGTCGCTCCTCGAGCGACGTGAGGTCCTCCGGCGAGTCGGACCGGGCCTGCTCCATGAGCCGCTCGAGCATGCCCTCGAGGTCCAGGTTCCGCATCGTGCGGTACAGGTAGTACGTGCCGCCGACGGGCCGGCCGGGCTCCATGCCCGCGTACCGCTTGACGGCCTGGCGGGCCATCGCCCGCATCATGGCCTCGTCGCCGCGGAGGAGCGCCTGGTACAGCATCTCCGCGAGCTCCTCGGGCGTGAGCGCGTCGCCGGGGCCACCCTGGGCGTCGCCCTGGCCGGCGCCCTCGGGCTGCTCGCCCTCGCCGAGCTCCTCGGGGCTGAGCGGCACCCCGTCGCCGTCCTCGTCGATCGAGAACTCGGCGCCGCGGAGCGAGAAGTACACCTCGAACACGGTCTCGAAGGCGCGCCAGTGGGCGTGGTTCTTGACCAGCGTGGCCGCGAGGGCGTACTTGAACGCGACGCGGTCGTCGAGCGGGACGTGGCGCACGGCCTCCATCGCATCGAGGTTCTCGGTGAGGCTCACCGGGAGGCCCGCCTGGCGGAGCTCGCCGATGAAGCCGTTGAGCAGGTCGAGCAGCGCCTCGCCGGCGCCGACGTCCGCCGCGCCGCCGGCGCCCGGGTCGAGGTCGGTCGTGCTCACCGCGCCGGCCCGGCGGCACCGCCGCCGCGCTTGAAGGCGGTCTGCTCGGTCGACAGCTCCTTCACCGCCTTCGCGATGTCGGTCTGGTACTTGAGCAGGATGTTCGCGGTGCTGACCGCCGTCTCCTCGTCGACGTGGTCGACGCCGAGCAGCACGAGCGTGCGCGCCCAGTCGATCGTCTCCGAGACCGACGGCGCCTTCTTGAGCTCGAGCTGGCGGATGGAGCGCACGATGCGGGCGATCTCGTCGGCCAGCGCCTCGGTGACGCCCGGGACCTTCGTGAGGACGATCTCCTTCTCGCGGTCCATGTCGGGGTAGTCGACGTGCAGGTAGAGGCACCGGCGCTTGAGGGCCTCGGACAGCTCACGGGTGTTGTTCGACGTGAGGAACACCATCGGGATCTGGTTCGCCGTGATGGTGCCGAGCTCGGGGATGGAGACCTGGTAGTCGGAGAGGATCTCGAGCAGCAGCGCCTCGGTCTCGACCTCGACGCGGTCCACCTCGTCGATGAGGAGCACGACCGGGTCCTCGGCACGGATGGCCTCGAGCAGGGGGCGGGTCAGGAGGAAGTCGTCGGAGAAGATGTCCTCCTCGATCTCGTCCCAGCCGGCGGTCTCGCCCTCGCCCCGCGACGCCTGGATGCGCAGGAGCTGCTTCTTGTAGTTCCACTCGTAGAGCGCCTTCGACTCGTCGAGGCCCTCGTAGCACTGGAGGCGGATGAGGCGGGCGCCGAGGATCTCCGACACCGACTTGGCCAGCTGCGTCTTGCCGGTGCCGGCCGGGCCCTCGACGAGGATCGGCTTGCCCAGCCGGTCGGCCAGGTAGACGATGCCGGCGATCGACTCGTCGGAGAGGTAGTCGACCTTGCGGAGCCGGTCCCGGACGTCGTCAACCGTGTCGAAGCGGGGATCGGGGGTGTCGCTCATCCCGCGAGGTTACCGACGCACTTGACCGCACGGTCAATCGGGTTCGCTGGTTCGGCGGCGCCGCCCCGCCGTCCGCCGATCCCACTCGTTCTCATGACGATCCGCGCTGCTGTGCAACACGAATAATCGTCAGAACGCGGGCTGGGGCGTCGGTAGGGTCCGGGCGATGAGCGCGCAGCTGGTGGCCCGCGGCCTCACCGCCGGCCACGGGCCCCGCACCCTGTTCTCCGACGTCGACCTCGTGGCCGCGCCGCGCTCGGTCACGGGCCTGGTGGGCGCGAACGGCGCCGGCAAGTCGACCCTCCTCCGCCTCCTCGCCGGGCTCGACGCGCCGACCGGCGGCACCGTGTCGCTCCAGCCGCCCGACGCGACCGTGGGCCTCCTGCCGCAGGAGCCCGAGCGCCGCCCGGGCGAGACGGTCATGCAGCTGCTCGCCCGGCGCACGGGCGTCACC
>JAEVZA010000119.1 GCA_023392475.1 Actinomycetes bacterium
GCACGCCCACCGGCCGGACCAGCCCCGCCGCCAGGCCCGCGGCGGCCGCCCACCACCACCAGCGCCGGTGCAGGCACAGCAGGGTGACGGCGACCAGGAGGAGCGCGAGGGACTCCCCGTAGGCGAAGGCCAGCACGAAGGCGCTCGGGACGATCGCCACCATCCACGCCGAGCGGTCGGCGACGCCGGGGTCCGCGACCGGGTCGGCGCCGCCCACGACCTCGTGCGCGAGCCGCCACAGCACCGCGGCGCCGGCGAGGGCGCACACGTTCGCGACGACGACCAGCGCGATGTCCTCACGCCCGAGGAAGAGCGGCGCCAGCACCCGTCCGATGCCGGGGTACAGCGGGAAGAAGCGGGCGCCCTCCGCGGGTGCGCCGCCGTACCACCCCGAGGCCAGCACCCGGTAGAACGTGCCGTCCCAGGTGAGGAGCCCCTGGTCCAGGTGGAGCCGGCCGTCGGGCATGCCGACGTGCCCGCTGAGCAGGTGGGCGGCGACGAACCCGGCGGCGACGCACACCCGCGCCCACACCCAGCCGACGAGCGCCGGCCGCAGGGCGTCGGTCCAGGCCGGCCGCGCGGGCGCGCTCACGTCCGCGGTCGGAACACCCACACGCCCATCGCCTCGTAGAAGTCCTCGGCGTCGCCCGCGGCGAGCTGCTCGCCGGCTCGGTCCACGCCCAGGGCGGCGAGCATCGCCTCGCACTTGCCCTTGAACGTGAGGTAGGTCGCGTTCATCACGTAGTAGATGGTCGTGCCGGCCACGATCCGGCTCCCGGCCTTCGCGAAGAAGCTCTCGGGGGTGGCGGCGCGGTTGCGGGCCGCGTAGTCGACCCAGTCGACGAAGCGCGGGTCGCCGGCGCCCGGGAACGGGATCACGGGCGGCGGGTCGGACATCCGGTGGTCGAGCCCGCGGCGCACCGACGGCGACAGCTGGTCGGGGCACGTGACGACCACGGCGCGCTGGTCGGGGTGCGCGGCCGCGTCGGCGGCGATGGCCTCGGTGGCCGGACCGGCCTGCGTGCGGTCCCGGGTCACCTCGTAGCCGCCGCCGGCCGCGCCGGCGAGCACCACCACCGCGAGCAGCACCGCGGTCCCGCGCGGCGTGCGGACGACGGCGACGCCCGCGGCCACACAGAGCACGACCAGCGGGAACACGACGGCCGCGTAGCGGGAGGCGAACGTGTTGTGCGTGACGGCGCTGGCCGCCCAGCCGATCCCGAGGGTGAGGGCGACCACGACGAGCTCGGTGCGCACCCGCTCGTCGATCCGCCCCCGCAGCGTCACGAGCCCGGCCCTGGTCGCCGCGAACGCGGCGAGGGCGAGGAGGACGACGAGCAGGTACGACGCGACCTGCGACTCCGAGAACGTCCCGCCCGCGAAGTCGACGATCGTGACCACGAGCATCGTCGCGGGCCGGAACGTCTTGCCCCACGGGGTGCCGGTGTGCGAGCTCTGGTACAGCAGCGACGGCACCCACGGCAGGAACAGGAGCCCGCCGACGACGAGCCCGACGACCGAGGCCAGCGCCCCCCGCCGGCGGTCGGCGTCCCGCTCGCGGACGAGCCGCCAGAGCACGTAGAGGCCCACCCCGGCGAGCAGCCACATCGCCCAGTAGTGCGACCACAGGAGCGCCCCGGCGACGAGGGCGACGCCGGCCGCCTCGAGCCACGGCCCGCCGCGGCGCCGCCGGCCGGAGAGCAGGTCGTCCAGGAGGAGGTAGCCGGCGAGGACCAGCACCACGACCAGCGCGTACATGCGGGTCTCGGCGGCGTACCGGATCCCGTAGGGCAGCACGCAGTACACCGCGAGGGCGATGAGGCCCGTGCGCCGGCGACCGAGGTCGCCCACGCCGCGGCGGGACGCGATCCGGGTCCCGGCGAGGTAGGCGAGCGGGTAGCCGACGAGCGAGATCACGCCCGACAGGGCCCGCACCCACCAGTCGCCGGTCCCGCCGATCGACATCCAGACGTGGAGGAGGAGGTAGTAGAGCGGCGGGTGGCCGTCGCGGCGCAGCGCCTCGCCGATGTCGCCGATCGGCAGGTGGGCGATGTTCACCGACAGCGCCTCGTCGAGCCAGAGGTCCGACCGCGGCCAGAAGCGGGCGACGGTGCCGAGCACCACGGCGATGCCGACGACCACGAGGAGGGCGCGGTCGACGAGCGGTGCCGCGGCGGCGCCGTCGTCGTCGTCGTCGGTGCGCGCCTCGTCGGTGGGCCCGGTCAGGAGGTCGGTCACGGCAGGTCACGCTCCGTGTCGTTGCGGGAGCGCTCGAGGCGGGCGATGGCACCCGCGAGCTCGGCGAGCTGCGTGCGCTCCTCCAGGGCGAGGTACTCGTACGCGCGGCGCACGGGGCGCAGCGCGGAGAAGAACGCCCGCCGCGCCCGGCCGGCGCCGGTCCCGGGCTCGCCGAGCCACGGGTTGGCGACGTCGTCGGGGAAGTGCAGCTGGCCGGCGTCGAGGTCGAACCGGTACCAGCGGAGCATCTTCTCGAAGGCGTGGCGCTCGGCGAGGTCGGGGTCGAGGGCGGTGGGGATGCCGTCGAACAGGTGCCCGGGGAGGTACAGGTCGGGGTAGAAGTTCTCGAACGCGTACTCGGGCGGGCGGACCCAGAAGGGCCACTCGTGCGGGTACTGCGGCCAGCACATCACGACGAAGGGCCGGGGCTCGGTGAACCGCTCCGGGTGGTGGCGCCGCCCGTAGTTGTAGGTGAGGGTCCACTCGCAGAACTGCATCGAGTCGGTCAGGCGGCCGACGGCGCCGGCGGCCTCCAGGAGCACCTCGCGGTCGACGGCCATCGGCATGTGCGAGGCGTACGACAGGTGCTCGCAGCCGAGGTAGGTGAGGGCCTGGTACGACGCGTGCTGGGCCCGGTCGAACGACGTCTCGTTCCGCCGCCACAGCGCGAGGTCGTACGAGGCGTAGCCGATCGAGCGGCCGTCCTCGACGAAGAACGCCGGCTCGATCGGCTTCAGCGGCCGGAAGTCGTCGTCGGAGCACAGGAACAGGTCCTGCACCGCGCCGCTTCGGGCGAGCGCGACGCGGAGGGTGAAGTTCCGCGACGCGTGGTCGAGCGACGCGAGCTCCTCGCGGGCGTCGGGGCCCAGCAGGTCCTCCTCCGGGATCCCCGTGACGGCGACCGGGGCGTCGAGCCGGTCCAGCGTCGCCGCCGGGGCGAGCACGACCACGTCGTCGGCCCACGGCATGAAGTGGCGCACGTGTCCGAGCGTCTCCCGCAGGACCTCGGGGCGGTTGGAGAGGAAGACGATCTGCATCGGCGTGTCGGCCCCCGGGACGGGAGCCGTCAGATCCTACCGATGCCCGGCCACGGGCCGGTGAAGGCCCCCCTCCGGTGCGTGTGCGGGCTGCTCGACCGCCGGGACCGCCTCGGGGCGGCCGAGCAGGAAGCCCTGGACGAGGTCGCAGCCGAGGTCCCGGAGGGCGGCGAGCTGGAGGGGCGACTCCACGCCCTCCGCCACGCTGAACAGGCCCAGCGACCGGGCCAGGGACACGACCGCGGTCACGATCGCCGTGTCGTCCTGGTCCACGCCCAGGCCCGAGGTGAAGCCACGGTCCACCTTGATCGTCTCGAACGGGAACCGCTTCAGGTAGGTCAGCGACGAGTAGCCCGTCCCGAAGTCGTCCAGGGCGAGGTGGAGGCCGAGGCTGCGCAGGTCCCGCAGGGCCTGGCCGGCGGTGCGGGGATCGGTCATGACCGCCGTCTCGGTGACCTCGAGCCAGAGCCGGTCGGCGGGCAGGCCCGTGGTCGCCAGCGCGTCGGCGACGGTGGCGGCCAGCCCGGGCTCGGCCAGCTGGCGGGCGGCCACGTTGACCGACACGGACGTGCCGATCCCGTCGGGCCGCGGCCGCCACGCCGCGGCGCGGGCGCACGCCGAGCGCAGGACGTGCTCGCCGATGCGGACGATGAGGCCGGACTCCTCGGCGACGTCGAGGAAGTGGCCGGGCAGGAGCAGCCCGCGCTCCGGGTGGCGCCAGCGCAGCAGCGCCTCGTACGCCGTCGTCATGCCCGACCGGGCGTCGACGACCGGCTGGAAGTGCACCTCGAGCTCGTCCCGCTCGAGCGCCCGGTGCAGCTCGTCGATGAGGCGGAGCGTCACCCGCGCCTGGCGACGGGACGAGGCGACGTACACCTCGGCGCGGTTCCGGCCGCCCTCCTTGGCCCGGTACATCGCGGCGTCGGCCTCGCTGATGAGGCGGTCGGCCGTGCTGCCGGACCGGGCCGTGGTCACGCCGATGCTCACGGTCGGGTGGAACCGCTCGCCGTGCACCAGCTCCACCGGCTCGGAGACCGCGGTGCGGACCCGCTCCACGCATCGTGCGAGCGCGCCCTCGTCCTCCGGGGTGAGCAGGAGCGTGAACTCGTCGCCACCGAACCGCGCGACCATCCCCTCGTCGCCGACCGCCTCCGCGAGGCGGCCGCCGAGCACGACCAGCAGCTGGTCGCCGCCCGCGTGGCCGAGGCTGTCGTTGATCACCTTGAAGCGGTCCAGGTCGAGGAACGCGACCGCCACCGCGCCGCCGTCCGGCTCGGCGAGGAGGGCCTCGAGGCGGTTCGTGAAGCGGTCGCGGTTCGGGAGCCCGGTCAGCGAGTCGTGGGTGGCGAGGAACTCCAGCCGGTCCGCGGCGGCCCGCCGGTCGGTCACGTCCTCGACCACGCCGATGAGCCGCGGCTCGCCGTCGGGCGCGCGGTAGCCCACCGCGCTCACCTCGACCTCGAGCGGCGCGTCGCCGTCGCGGCCGAGCCGGCCGTGGTGCACGACGGCGTCGCCGGCATCGGGGTCGACGTCCGCGGGCAGGAGGTCGCCGAGCGGCCGGCCGGTGATCCGGTCGGGTCGCTCGCCGAGGATGGCCCCGAGCGTGGCGTTGGCGGTGACGACCCGCCGGTCCGGCCCCGTGATGACCATGCCGACCGGGGCCCGCTCGAAGATCGTCCGGAAGCGGCGCTCGCTGTCGGCCATCCGCCGCATGGCCGCGTCGCTGGCGCCCGCGAGCTCGGCGATCTCCCGGTTGACCCAGAACTGGTTGACCACGACGGCGGTGCCGACGACGAGGAGGAGCACGAGCGCGGCGCCGTCGAGGGATCCGTTCACGACCAGCTGCACGCCCATCGCCGCGACGGCGACCACCATGGCGCCGTACACGGCGAGCCGCCGCGGCGCGGCGTGCGACCGCGGGTCGGCGGCGCGGTCGGGGGCGACCGCGGCCACGGCGAGCAGCACGACGGCGCCCGTCCACGCGAGGAGGCTCACGGGGCCGGACCGCGGGTGGCCCTCACCGGCCCGCCACGCGTCCGCGGCGTCGCCGACCAGGTTGAGCGTCAGGGCGGCGCTGGTCCACCAGAGGAGCGGGCGGTCGCGCTGCGTCAGCGCGGCGAGCCCGATGACGCCGAGCACGACGACGTCGAGCGCCACGAACAGCAGGCGCAGGCGCTGGTCCGCGGCGGCCGTGCCGTGGAGCCGATCGAGCTGCCCCTCGAAGAGCACGGTGAAGGCGCTGAAGATCGCGATGGATGCGACGAGCACGCCGTCGGACACGCTGCGCCACCGGCGAGCGCCGCCGAAGCGCCCGAACGTGATCGTGCCGATGCCCACCACGCCGAGGGCGACGCCGAGGACGAAGAGCGCGTCGGCCACCGCGCCGCCGCCCTGCCCCGCCGTGAGCACGCCGGCGCGCATCCACAGGACCTGCGACCCCACCTGGCAGGTGCCGAACGCGGCGACGAGCGCCCACGCCCAGCTGCGGGTGCGGACGGATCGGCAGGCGGCCAGGCCCGCGAAGGCGCCGAGCACGGCGATGTGCACGTACGGGGCCCAGGCGTCCACCCGTCCAGTGTGCGGAGCGACCGGCCCGCGCCCACCCGCCGCCCGCGAGAACGGGCCGGATGGCCCACCCGATCAGAAGGTCACGAGGTCGCGGCGCACGAGGTGCGAGACGTCGTTGAGGCCCAGGACGACGCGGCGGTCGTCCTTGACCAGCACGGTGTGCACCGACGCGTGCGCCGGCCGGAAGAACATGTCCTCCCGCAGGCCGAGCACCCAGGCGAGGTACGCGTTGATCACCCCGCCGTGGCAGGCGACCACGACGACCTGGCCCTGGTGGCGGGCGAGGATGCCCTCGACGGTGGCGACGACCCGGTCCTCGAACTCGTGGCTGCGCTCCGTCAGCGGGTACGCGTCCCAGCGCCGGTCGCGGCTGAAGCGCTCCTGCGCGCCGCGGAGCACGAGGTCGCCGACGACGTCCTTCGGGTGGCGCTCGCCGATGTCCCGGAAGATCTCGATCTCCCGGAGCTCGTGCAGCTCGACCATCGGGAGGTCGTGGTGCCCGGCGATCGCGGCGCCGGTGCGCTCGGCGCGCGACAGCGTCGAGCAGTACACGGCGTCGACCGGCTCGTCCTTGAGGTGCCGGCCGACGGCCGCCGCCTGCTTGCGGCCGAGCGCGGACAGCGGCGGGTCGATCCAGTCGGCCGCGGTCGAGCGGGCCGGGTCGGGGTGGTCCTGCTGCCCGTGGCGGACCAGGACGAGCCGGGTCACGCCGGGGACGTCGGTGAGGAACGTGCGGTCGAACACGGAGACGGGTCGCTTGGTGGGCATGTCGGTCCTGTCGGGGTCAGTGGGGGGAGATCGGCGGCGGCGTGGCGCCGAGGTCGCGGAGCGCACCGGCCACCGCGTGCGCGGTGTCGTCCCAGGTCGGCGCCACGTAGCCGGCGGCCCGCTCGAGCGCGCGAGCGTGGTGGCCGGTGTCGAGCAGGTGCCGCTCGACCGCGACGGTGAGCCCGTCCGCGTCGTCGGGGTCGATCTCCTCGACGCGGCCGTCGCCCGCCTCGACCAGCGCGCCGCCCGTCGACGCGATCGTCGCCCGGCCGTGGTGCAGCGCCTCCATCACGGGCACGCCCAGTCCCTCGTACCGGGAGGGCGCCACCACGAGGAACGCCTCGTCGTAGAGCCACGCGAGCTGCCCGTCGTCGATGCCCTCGAGCCACAGCAGCCGCCGCGCCGCGAGCGGATGCGAGCGGAGCCGCCCGACCAGGTCGGGGACGAGCCACCCCTCCTTGCCGACGATCACGAGGCCGAGGTCGGGGTGGCGCGGGGCGAGCCGGTCGAACGCCTCGAGGACGAGCTGCTGGTTCTTCCGCGGCTCCACCGTCCCGACGACGAGGAGGTAGCGCCGGATCTCCGGCGGCAGCTCCACCGGGACGGGCGCCACGACCGGCAGGTCCGCCCCGAGCGGGACGACCACGGTGTCGAGGTCGCGGCGGACGCCGTGGCGGCGGGCGACGTCCCGGAGGTCGGCCTCGGTCCGGTGCGAGATGCAGACGAACCGCTCGGTCGTGGCGAGGTGGGCGCGGAGCCAGGCGCCGAACAGCCGGCGCTGGCCGGCGTCGAACCACTCGGGGAACAGCTCGGGCATGACGTCGGCGACCAGGGCGGCCGTGTGGACGCCGGAGGCCCGCAGGCGGGGGAGCAGCCGGTCGCGGGGCTCGGGGTCGTGCCAGCCCGGCTCGAGGTCGAACCACACCGCGCCGATCGGTGGCAGGCCGAGCATGAGGGCGCGGACCTCGGGCG
>JAEVZA010000125.1 GCA_023392475.1 Actinomycetes bacterium
GGCGGACGCGGCGGTCACCGCGACCCCGGGTGCCGTGCTCGCGGTCCACACCGCCGACTGCGCGGGCGTGGTCCTGATCGGCACCGGGGCGGACCCGGTGACCGACGAGCCGGTGCTGGTCGTCGGCGCGGCGCACGCGGGGTGGCGCGGCCTGCTGGACGGCGTCGTGCAGCGCACCGTGGAGGTGATGCGCCGGCGCGGCGCCGACGAGCTGCGCTGGGACCTCGGGCCGTGCATCTCGCCGGCCGCCTACGAGTTCGGGGCCGGCGACCTGGACGCGGTCGCGGAGCGCTACGGCGACGACGTGCGGTCGACCACCCTCGATGGCGCGCCCGCGCTCGACGTGCGGGCCGGGGTGCGGGCGGCGGTCGCTGAGGCGGGGCTCGATCCGGCGGGCGGCCCCGACGCGGTGCCGTGCACCGCGCTGGACGCCGGGTTCTACTCGTGGCGCGCCCGGGGCGACGTGGGCCGCCAGGCCGCGGTCGTGTGGCTCGCGCCCGACGACCACGAGTACCCGTGGCACCGGTGACGCCCGACGCCGGGCTGGTCGAGCGCATCGCCGAGCGGGCGGCGGCGCTGCGCGGGCGGATCGCCGAGCGCACGGACCGGGACGTCCGCGTGGTGTGCGTGACCAAGGCGCACCCACCGGAGGTGGCCGCGGCGGCGCTCGCCGCCGGCTTCGTCGACCTCGGCGAGAACTACGCCCAGGAGCTGCGCGACAAGGAGGCAGCGCTGCGCGACGAGGAGGCAGCGCTGCGCGACGAGGAGGCGGCGCTGCGCGACGAGGAGGCGGCGCTCCACGACAGGGTGGGTGCCGCGCCGCGGTGGCACTTCATCGGGCGGCTCCAGTCGAACAAGGTGCGCACGATCGCCGGGGTGGTCGACCTGTGGCACACGGTCGACCGGGCGTCGCTCGCCGCGGAGGTGGCCAAGCGCGCGCCCGGGGCGAGGGTGCTGGTGCAGCTCGACCTCGCGGGCCTGCCCGACCGGGGCGGGTGCGACCCGGCGGAGGCGCCCGCGCTGGTGGCGGCGTGCCGCGACCTCGGGCTCGCCGTCGAGGGGCTGATGGGCGTCGGACCGCCGGGGGACCCGGAGGACGCCCGGCCCGGGTTCCGGCTGCTCGACGCGACGGCGGGGGAGCTGGGGCTTCGCGAGCGGTCGATGGGGATGAGCGCGGACCTCGACGTCGCGGTCGAGTGCGGCGCCACCATCGTCCGGGTCGGCTCGGCGCTCGTCGGGGAGCGACCGCCACGATGACCGTCCGCCCCGGAACCGGGCGGCCGTCCGTGGGGCGGCTGCGACGGACCCGTCACGTGGGTCCCACTACACTCCGCCGGAGGAGCTCAGGATGTCGAACTTCATGAAGAACGCCCGCACGTGGCTCGGTCTCGGGAACGATCCCTACTACGAGGACGAGTACGGCGATCCCGACTACGACGACGACGTGGAGCTCGACCCGGTCGAGGACGACGTCGTGGACGTCGCCCCGGCCTCCGTCCCGCAGGCCGCCCGCCCCCGGGCGGTCGGCGCGCCCACCCCGGCACCCGCCGCCCGGCCCGCGTCCGCGCCCCGCACGGGTGTCGGCCGCGCCCCCGACTTCGACGAGGGCGACGGCGGCGTCCGCGTGATCTCGACGCCCGGCCCCAGCTCCGCGTCCGACTTCGACACCCGCGGCGTCGTGCGCCCGCTGCCCTCGGCCACCCGCCCGCACGTGGTGAACCCGAGCACGTTCAACGACGTGCAGGAGGTCGCCGACAACTTCAAGCGGTCGCAGCCGGTGATCGTGAACCTGCAGGGCGTCGACCGCGACCTCTCGCGGCGGCTGATCGACTTCGGCAGCGGCCTCTGCTACGGGCTCGAGGGGAACATGGAGCGGGTCGCCGACCAGGTGTTCCTGCTCACCCCCCACGGGGCCGAGGTGTCCGACGACGACCGTCGCCGGATCCGCGAGGGCGACCTCGCGGACGACGACCGCTGAGCCAGACCCACCTCCGTGCGCGGCACCCCTCTGGGCCTCCTCCTCTACTACGCCCTGACGATCCTCATGGTCCTCGTGATCGTGCGGATCGTCCTGTCGTGGTTCCCGCCCGGCGGCGAGCTGATGCGCTCGATCCAGGGCTTCGTGTTCACGGCCACCGAGTGGCTGATGGGTCCGATCCGGCGGATCCTGCCGCCGCTGCAGCTCGGCGGGGCGGCGCTCGACCTGTCGCCGCTGGTCATCCTCCTGGTGATCGGCGTGCTCCGCGCCGCGGTCGCCTAGGCCCGCGCCCGGTTCCCGGTCCAGGGGTGGGGGAGGGCTAGCATCCGCCGCATGGAGCTGACTCCGGAGCTGTTCGAGAAGATCGAGTTCACCGAGCGCCGCAAGGGCTACGACACCGAGCAGGTGGAGACGTTCCTCGAGGACGCCGGCACCGCGCTGGCGCAGCTGCTGGCGAAGGCCCGCCACACCGAGGAGCGGGCGGCGCACGCGGAGGCCCGCCTCTCCGAGGCCGACTCCCGCATCGCCGCCGCCGAGGAGCGCGTCGGCGAGGCCCGCGCCAAGGCGCAGGCCCAGGTGGCGCAGGCGCAGGCCGCCGCGGCGTCCGCCCGGTCCGCGGCGTCGGCCAACGAGGAGGCCGAGGTCGAGCAGGCCGCCAAGACGCTGCTCATGGCCCGCCGCACGGCGGAGGCCATGGAGAACGAGGCCCGCGGGCAGGCCCAGGCCCTCCTGGGGGAGGCCAAGACCCGCGCCGACCGCCAGCTCGGCGAGGCGCAGGCGGAGGCCGAGGAGCTGATCCGCCGGGCCCGCGCCCAGGCCGAGGCCGAGTTCGCCGACCGCCGCTCCCGTGCGCTCGACGAGGTGCAGGCGCTCGAGGGCCGCCGCTCCCAGCTGGCGGACGTCATCACCCAGCTCGAGGCCCGCCTCGCCGGCTACCGCGAGGACCTCACCCGCACCGCCGAGGAACTCACGCTGCTCGCGTCGGACCCCGACCGCCTCGGTGCCCGCCCCACGATGTCGATCCCGCCCGACGAGGTGCTGTCCCCGGAGCGCGACGCCGATCGCGCCCCGGAGCCGGTCGACGTCGCCCCGGCGGAGCCGGCGGCGGAGCGCGTCGCCGAGCCCGTGGCGGACCGGGGGCCCGAGCCGTCCCCCGACCTCGGCGAGCCGTCGGCCCAGCAGGAGCGCGTCGTGCAGGTGGACCTCGGCGACGACGGCCCGCCCACCGAGGCGTACCAGGTGGAGGACCTCGGCGCCGACAGCTGGGGGCCGGGCAGCTGGTCCCGCGTGGCGGGCAGCGTCGGCACGGACGTGCAGGCGGAGCCGGAGGTGGAGACGATCTCCATCACCGACGAGCCCTCGCCGTCGCAGCAGGTGCCCCAGATCGACGCGGAGCCGGCCACCGGTCGCGACCGCTACCTCAAGGACCTCGACGACGCCGTGAACGACTCCGACGAGGACGACGAGGCGATGACGGCCTTCTTCGAGGGCTCGAACGACACCCGCAACCGCCGGTTCGGCTGGCGGCGCTGACCCCCACGGGGGCATGACGGGGCCGCGGCACCGCCGCGGCTAGTGTGCGGCGACTCATTCGACCCCACCCGTCACGGGAAGGAGGCCGAGCATGGCGACGAAGCGCGCCGCATCGACCACCAAGAAGGCGCCGGCCAAGAAGTCGCCGGCGAAGAAGACCCCCGCCAAGGCCCCGGCCAAGAAGGCCCCCGCGAAGGCTCCGGCGAAGAAGGCACCGGCCAAGGCCCCCGCCAAGAAGGCACCGGCGAAGGCCCCCGCCAAGGCACCGGCGAAGAAGGCACCGGCCAAGGCGCCGGCCGCGTCGACGGCCAAGAAGGCGCCCGCCAAGAAGAAGACGCCGTTCGACAAGGCCTTCCTCGACACGCAGCGGGCGGAGCTGCTCTCGGAGCGCAAGACGCTCGCCGAGCAGGCCGAGTCGCTCAAGGCCGAGGCCGACGCGCTGGCGTTCGACCGCGAGCCCGGGGACGTGCAGTTCGACGACGAGTCCGGCGAGGGCGACTCGCTGGCCGTCGAGCGGGACTTCGACCTCGCCCGCGCCGCGCAGGCCCGGCAGATGATCGACGAGATCGACGCCGCGCTCGAGCGCATCACCAAGGGCACGTACGGGCTGTGCGAGTACTCGGGCGAGCCGATCCCGAAGGAGCGGCTGAAGGCGATCCCGTGGGCGCGCGAGCGGGTCGAGTACAAGACCCGCAGCTTCCGCTGAGGCGCTCGGTGGGGGAGGGCACGTCGTGACGGCCGCCCGCCGGTGGACGACCGTCGGCGGTGTCGTCGCGCTCGTCCTGCTGCTCGACCAGCTCTCCAAGTGGTGGGCGGTCGAGCGGCTGTGCGACGCGCCGTACTGCCCCGAGTACGTCGACCGGGCGATCGACGTCCTGTGGACGCTGCGCTTCAACTACGCGGAGAACACCGGCATGGCGTTCTCCCGTGGCGCCGGCGGCGGCCGCGTGATCGCGCTCTTCGTCATCGCCATCGTGGTCGTCCTCGTCGCGTTCGCCCGCCGGATGACGTCGACGCTCCAGCTCGTGCTGGTCGGCGTGGTCATCGGCGGCGCGCTCGGCAACCTGCTCGACCGCATCTTCCGCGCCCACGGCGGCACCTTCCTCTCGGGCGCGGTCGTCGACTTCATCGACGTCCAGTGGTGGCCCATCTTCAACGTGGCGGACGCGTGCGTCGTGGTCGGCGGCATCGCGCTCGCGCTCACGGGCCTCCGCGAGCCGAGGAGCGACGACCCGCCGCCGTCCGATGCCGACGGTCCGCCGACGCCGTCGAACGACGAGGTCGTCGACCGCATGACCGCGCCGGAGGGCGACCCGAGCGAGCCGGGAGCCGCGGGTTGACGGCCGGCTCCGGGTCGCCGTTCCTCTCCGAGGAGCTCCCGGACGCGCTCGACGGCGAGCGCATCGACCGCGTGGTCGCCATGCTCACCTCCTGCTCGCGCGCGGAGGCGGCCGACGCCCTCGCCGCCGGCACCGTGCGCGTGGGGGACCGGGTCGTCACGAAGCCGTCGCACCGGGTGGCCGTGGGCGACCGCGTCACGGTCGACGCGGACCCGGCCCGGCCGCCGGTCGAGGTGCACGCGGACGCGGACGTCGAGTTCGAGGTCCTCCACGTCGATGACCACGTCATCGTGGTCGACAAGCCCGCCGGCCTCGTCGTCCACCCCGGACCGGGCCACTCGGGTTCCACGTTGGTGCACGGGCTGCTCGCCCGGTTCCCCGACCTCGATCCCGCGTCGGGCACGCTCGTGGGCGAGCCGGAGCGACCGGGCCTGGTGCACCGGCTCGATCGCGGGACGTCGGGGCTGCTCGTCGTCGCCCGCACCCCGGAGGCGCACGAGTCGCTCGTGTCGCAGCTGTCGACGCACGCGGTCGAGCGGGTCTACACGGCCCTCGTGTGGCGCCACCCCGAGCACGACCACGGGATCGTCGACGCCCCGGTCGGCCGGTCCCGGCGGGACCCGCTGAAGATGACGGTCGCCGTCGACGGGCGGCCCGCCCGCACGCACTACGACGTCGACCGCACCTACCTGGAGCCGATCGAGGCGGCGCTGCTGACGTGCCGCCTCGAGACCGGGCGCACCCACCAGATCCGGGTGCACCTGAGCTCCATCGGCCACCCGGTCGTCGGCGACCCCATGTACGGGGGAGCGAGGGCGAGCTTCCCGGTCGACCGTCCCGTGCTCCACGCCCGGCAGCTCGCGTTCGTGCACCCCGGCACGGGCGAGGAGGTCACCTTCACCTCGCCGCTGCCGCCCGACCTGGCGGCGGTGCTGGACCGGCTCAGCTGACGGCGGCGGGCGCGGCGTCGGCCGCGTCGGGCTCGCCGGGCCAGGGGCGCACGCCCTGGGTGATGCCGGAGAGGTCGGCCAGCGTGTAGGCCTCGAGCAGCGACTTCATGCGGCCGCCGACGTCGGCCCAGATGGCGAGGAGCACGCACTGGCCCTCGTGGTCGCAGGCGCCGTCCGTGTGCGGCTGGCCGAAGTCGCCGGCCTGGATGGGTCCGTCGACGGCCGAGATGATCTGCGCCAGCGTGATCTCCTCCGGCGGGCGGGCGAGCACGTAGCCCCCGCCGACGCCCCGCTTCGACCGCACGAGCCCGGCGCCCTTCAGGGCCAGGAGGATCTGTTCGAGGTACGGTTGGGGCAGCCCGGTGCGCTCGGCGATGTCGCGCACCGAGGTGGGGCCGTCACCGTGGTGCAAGGAGAGCGAGAGCAGCGCGCGGCTGGCGTAGTCACCGCGGGTGGAGACCTTCACGGCGCTCATGGTACGCATGGTGGTGGCCGTGGGGGTTGCCACCGGCGTGGTCCTGCGGGTCGGTAGCGTGGTGCGTACCGACAAGGAGTCAGCGGTGGGTGACGAGCAGGGGTCCCGGGGCGACGAGCCGGGACCGAAGGATCTGGTGCTCCCCGACTACGAGGGCGCCTGCACGTCGAACGTCATGAGCCCGCTCGTCGACGACCCCGACCGGTGCCCCGAGTGGTTCCCCGAGGGCGTCGCCGGCGCCGACCAGGTGGTCCTCTGGGTGCTCGACGGCCTGGGCTGGCGCCAGATGCAGGAGCGCCGGCACCTGCTCCGAGGCTTCACGCTGATGGAGTCCACGCGGATCACCACGGTCGCGCCCACCACGACCGCCACCGCGCTGACGTCGATCAGCACGGGCCTGCCGCCGGGGGAGCACGGCGTCATCGGCTACCGGATGTGCGTCGAGGGCGGTGACGTCCTCAACGTGCTGCGCTGGTCCACCTCGAAGGGCGACGCCCGCGAGTCGATCCCGCCGGAGACGATCCAGCACGACGTGGCCTTCGAGGGCCAGCGCCCGCCGGTGGTGGTGCGGGCGGAGTTCCGGGACAGCGGCTTCACCCGGGCGCACCTGAGCGGCTGCCGCCACGTGCCGTACCGCATGCCGTCGACACTGGTCGCGGAGATCATGCACCAGCTCGGCCAGGGCGAGCCGTTCGTGTACGCCTACTACGACGGGATCGACAAGGTCGCCCACGAGTACGGCCTCGACGCCTTCTACGACGCGGAGCTCGTGTTCGTCGACCGCATGGTGGAGTACCTCGTCCAGGAGCTGCCGCCCGGCGTCGCCCTGGTGATCACCTCCGACCACGGGCAGGTCGACGTCGGCGACCGCGTCTTCCCGCCCCACCCCGAGGTGCTCAGCCACGTGGCGGGCCAGTCGGGCGAGGCGCGGTTCCGGTGGCTGCACGCGGTGCCCGGCGCCGAGGCGTCGCTCCTCGACGCCGCCCGGGCCCACCACGAGGACGTGGCCTGGGTCGTGAGCCGCGAGCAGGTGCTGGACGAGTGCTGGTTCGGCCCCAAGGTGCTGCCCGGGCCGCTGTCGCGGCTGGGCGACGTGGCGCTCGTCGCCCGGGAACCCGTGGCCTTCGAGGACCCGGCGGACACGGGCCCGTTCCAGCTCCAGGGCCGCCACGGCTCGCTGACGGCGGCGGAGACCCTCGTCCCGCTGCTCGTCGCCCGGGCCTGATCGCACCGGCTCCCCGCGCCTGATCTGGTCCGGACGGCGCCGGGTAGATTCGCCGCCATGTCCGACCAGCGCCCGACCCTGCCCGGATCCGACGGCCTCGCGCCCGAGGTGCTCTCGCCCGACACCGTCGAGGGCCCGGCGGCGGCCGGCGCGGCGCCCACCATCGCCGCGGACGCCGACGACGCGGAGGGCGCCGGGGCCGAGGTCGAGTCGCCGGCCAAGATCATCCGGATCGGCGCCATGGTGAAGCAGCTGCTCGAGGAGGTGCGCAACACCTCGCTCGACGAGGCGTCCCGCGGCCAGCTGCGAGACATCTACGAGCGGTCGCTCGACCAGCTGAAGACCGCGCTGTCGCCGGAGCTCGGCGCCGAGCTCGAGGAGCTCAGCTTCGACTTCCCCGACGGCACCGTGCCCTCGGAGGCGGAGCTGCGGATGGCCCAGGCGCAGCTCGTGGGCTGGCTCGAGGGGTTGTTCCACGGCATCCAGGCCACGCTCGTCGCCCAGCAGATGGCCGCCCGCCAGCAGCTCGAGGGCATGCGCGGCCAGCTGCCCCAGGGCGCGCCGCAGCCCGGCCCGGGCGGCCCCGGCTACATCTGACGAATCCCCGGGGCCGGCCCGGTCGTCGGCGCGGCTGCTGCTGACGACATCCCGACCACCGTTCCGGTGGCTGGACGTCCGCGGAGCCGGCGTGGCGGACGGAGCACCGATGGGGAGTCGTCCCCACTGCCGGTTCCGGACGTGCCGTCCTAGGGTCGCGAAGCGACGAGACCGGTGGAGGGGATGTCGTCATGCGGGTCCGGAGCAGGTTCGTGGGCAGCTGCATGATGGGGCTCGGCCTGGTCGCAGCTGGGTGCACGACGACCCCGACCGGTCCGCCTCCGCCTGCGGCCTGCCCGTCGTATCGCGGGACCGTGCTGTCGACCTCCGACCAGTCGCACTACGCCGTCCCCCTCGCCGTGTCCGCCGACGGCGGCTCGCTCGTGACGAGCGAGTCCGTGTCGGGTCAGGTCCAGCTGAGCATCCGGCCGACCGGTTCGACCGGGCCCGTTCGGTTCGTGGCGACGCTCCCTACGTACTGGGAGAGCTCGCTCGTCGGGGTCGCGACCGGTGGCACGCAGGTCGTGTTCCAGGGTGCCGGTCAGTTCATCCAGCGGTGGCTGGCCGCGAACGGCGCCGTGTCGGACGTCGAGCCGCCAACGGTCGCGTCGCCACCGCCCGGCGTGGCCGCACCCGCCGTGCCGATCAGCGTGTCGCCCGACGGACGGCGAATCGTGTGGCGACAGGACTTCGGCTCCGGCCCGACCGGGTCGAGCGTGTACACGACGACCGACGCGGCCACCGACGAGGTGCTGGCGCAGGGCCCTGACTGGCTGCCGGGCTCCTCCGGCCTCCCCGACCTGGACGCCGCTGTGGACGCCGTGCAGGCGGTGTACGCCGGCGAGCTGTTCGGGCCGTCGGCCATCGCGGTCAGTGACAGCGGTCGGTACGTCGCCGTCAAGCTCTGGACGGGTCCGACCGGTCGCACCGACAACATCGCGGTGTTCGACCGCCAGACCTCGGCCGTGACGCCCGTGCTGCTCGACCATCCCGATGGCATGTCCGGCGGCGCGTACGTGCAGCACGTGACCGACGGCGGCGACGTCCTGATCGTCAAGAACACGGCGACGGACCAGTTGGTCGTGCGGATACAACTCGGCGGGGCTGAGCGCGTCGTGTCGCCGGTTGCCTCCGGGGGGATGGGGTACGCAGACGCTGCCTCGGCCGACCTCCGAGCGGTCGTGGTCACGCGTACCTCGTTGACCGGCTTCGAACTGGTGTCCGAGCGGTGTACCTGACGCGTGTGGTCGGCGGCGTCGGCACCCGGGCCGACAGAACCCGGAGAGAGGGTGGGGACACGATGAGGATCCGAGTTGCACTCGTCGGTGCCTGCGCGGCGGGGGTCGCCCTCGTCGCTGCGGCCTGCGGACCACCGGTGCCGACGGTGCCGACGACGACCCCGCCCCCGTTGTCCGACATGTGCGTGCTCGCGTCGACCGACTTCTCGTCGTACTCGCTGCCCCGTGTGGTCTCGGCCGACGGTCGGTCCGTCGTCACGACGGAGAACTCCGGCTCCGTGTTCGTCATCAAGATCCGGCCGACGGACGCCACCGGGCCGGTCCGACTCGTCGCCGCGGTCGACGGCGCCGACGGTCCGCTCGGCGTCGGCGTCTCACCGGACGGCAGCCACGTGGTGTTCGGCTCCTTCCCGGCCTCCACCACGCAGACGATCACGCACCAGCTGCACCGCTGGGACGCGGCCGACGGCACGATCTCGGACGTCCTGACCCCCACCGTCTCGTCGCCACCGGACGGCACCCCGCTCGTGCTCCAGCCCCGGCAGATCTCGGCCGACGGGACCCGGATCCTGTGGTCCCAGACCTACGTGCGCTCGCAGGGCCCGAGGACCGTGACGCTGATCACCGACGCCGTCACCGATGCCGTGATCTCGGAGACGAGCGTGGGCTTCGTGACGAACGCCCCGCTCACGCCCGGCGACTGGCTGAGCGTCGGTCCGCGGGCCATCTACGACTCGAGCGACGGCAGCGTCAGGGACATCGGCGCCGACGTCGACGCCGCGGCGTCGGACTTCCCGGGGCCGGCGTTCACCCCGATGGGCCTGAGTGCGGACGGCCGCTACGTCGTGCTCGGCCGGGTCGTCCTCACGAAGTTCGACGCGGTGCTGCGGGACCGGCGGTCGGCCACCACGAGCCCGATCGTCCTCGGCCGGGCGCTGCCGGCAGGGCGGTCCCCCGCGGACTCGGTCGCGGTGCACGGCGTGAGCGACACCGGCACGGTGCTCGTGTCCTTCCGCGACCCGGATCCGGCGACGACCTACCAGGTGGTCCGGGTGGAGGCCGGGGGCGCCCCCAGCACGATCTCCGCGTACGTCTGGCACGCCGGCACGTCGTCGAACCCGTACCCCCCGGCCGTCGCGGCGTCGCCGGACATGCGCACCGTGGTGCTCACGCGGAGCACGTCGACGGGCTTCCAGCTGGCGTCGGAGCGCTGCGCCTGACGCGGTCGGCCGGCACCGCGGGCACGGCTGGGCAGACGGTCCCACGGCCGCGCGATACTCGGACCGGAATCACATCCGTGTCGTTTCGCGGGGCCGATCCGTCCGGATCGGGCCCTGCCGTGAGCCCCAGGGAGGCCGCAGGGTGCCGGACTCGTTCGTCCACCTGCACCAGCACACCGAGTACTCGATGCTCGACGGCGCGGCCCGGATCGGCGACGTGGTGTCCTCGGCGGTGGCCGACGGCCAGCCGGCCATGGGCATCACCGACCACGGCAACATGTACGGGATCCTGGACTTCTACAAGGAGTGCAGGAAGCAGGGCGTCACGCCGATCATCGGGACCGAGGCCTACATGGCCCACGACTCCCGGTTCGAGCGGCCGCCGCGGCGGGGCCGGGTCGACGACTCCGGCGGCGAGGTCGAGGGCGGCAAGAAGCTCTACTACCACCTGACCCTCCTCGCGGAGAGCCAGGTCGGCTACCGGAACCTCATCCAGCTGGCGAGCCGCGCCTACATGGAGGGCTACTACTACAAGCCCCGCGTCGACTGGGAGACGCTCGCCGAGCACCACGAGGGCGTGATCGCCACCACCGGCTGCCTCGGCGGCCACGTCCTGCAGTCGCTCATGAACGAGGGCTTCGACGCCGCGCTCGAGAAGGCGGCCCGGCTGCAGGACATCTTCGGTCGGGACAACCTCTTCGTGGAGATCCAGGACCACGGCATCCCCGAGCAGCACCGGACCAACCCGCAGCTGCTCGAGATCGCCCGCCGGATCCAGGCCCCGCTCCTCGCCACGAACGACAGCCACTACGTCCACCGGGGCGACGCGGTCGCCCACGACGCCCTGCTGTGCGTCCAGACCGGCTCGCTCATGAGCGACCCCGAGCGGTTCAAGTTCCACGGCGACGAGCACTACCTGAAGACGGCGCAGGAGATGCGCCACCTGTTCTCCGAGGTCCCCGAGAGTTGCGACAACACGCTGTGGATCGCAGAGCGGGCGAACGTCGAGATCGAGTTCGGCAAGCCGCAGCTCCCGAACTTCCCGCTGCCCGAGGGCTTCACGGACGACGCCGAGTACCTGGAGCACCTCACGTTCGCCGGTGCCCGCGAGCGGTGGGGCGAGCAGCTCCCCGACGAGGTGGTCGAGCGCCTCGCCTACGAGCTCAAGGTCATCGGGGACATGGGCTTCAGCTCGTACTTCCTGATCGTCTGGGACCTCATCAAGCACGCGCGGGACACGGACATCCGCGTCGGCCCGGGTCGCGGGTCCGCCGCCGGCTGCGCCGTCGCCTACACGCTGCGCATCACGGACCTGGACCCGATCAAGTACGACCTGCTGTTCGAGCGGTTCCTCAACCCCAGCCGCATCTCGATGCCCGACATCGACATGGACTTCGACTCCCGCTACCGGGACGAGATGATCCGCTACGCGGCCGAGCGCTACGGCCGGGACCACGTCGCCCAAATCGTCACCTTCAGCACGATCAAGGCCCGGGCCGCCGTGCGCGACGCGGCGCGGGTGCTGGGCAAGCCGTACATCGTCGGGGACAAGGTGGCCAAGGCCATGCCGCCGCTGATCATGGGGCGGGACACGCCGCTGTACGCGTGCCTGGAGGAGCACCCGAAGTTCGTCGACGCCTTCAAGATGGCCGCCGAGCTGCGGGACATGTACGCGTCCGACCCGGAGACGAAGGAGGTCGTCGACGTCGCCAAGGGCCTCGAGGGCCTGCGGCGCCAGGACGGCATCCACGCGGCCGCAGTGGTGATCACCAAGGAGCCGCTCACCGAGTACCTCCCGATCCAGCGGAAGCCGGAGTCCGGGGTGGACATCGAGGACTCGCCGGTCGTCACGCAGTACGAGATGCACGGGGTCGAGGAGCTCGGGCTCCTCAAGATGGACTTCCTCGGGCTGCGGAACCTGGACGTCATCTCGGACACGCTCGACCTCATCGAGCGCACGCGGGGCATCCGCGTGGACATCGACGACGTCGACCTCGAGGACGAAGCCACCTACGAGCTCCTGCGGCGGGCCGACACGATCGGCGTGTTCCAGCTGGAGGGCGGGCCCATGCGGGCGCTCATCCGCTCGCTGGCGCCCACCGAGTTCGAGGACGTCGCCGCGCTCGTGGCCCTCTACCGGCCGGGTCCGATGGCGGCCAACATGCACACCGACTACGCGGACCGGAAGAACGGCCGCAAACCGGTGGAGTTCCTCCACCCCGACGCCGCGGAGGTCCTCGGCGACACGTACGCCCTCATGATCTACCAGGAGAGCATGATGCGGATCGCCCAGCGGTTCGCCGGCTACTCCCTGGCCGATGCGGACAACCTCCGGAAGGCGTGCTTCCCGGCGGGCACGAAGGTGCTCACCCGGTCCCGCGGGTACGTCCCGATCGAACGGGTGATGGCGCTCGCCGACCGCCGGGTCCAGACGATCGACGAGCACACGTCGGCCAGCCGCTTCGAAGAGGTCGCCGACGTCTGGTCGGTCGGCACCAAGCCGGTGTACCGGCTCACGACGTCGACCGGGTACTCGATCGAGGCGACCGCCAACCACCCCTTCCTCGTGGGGGACCGGTGGGTCGAACTGGGCCAGATCCAGTCCGGGCAGCTCATCGGGGTGGCATCGAGGACGCGCACCAACGGCGGCTCACGGATCAGCGATGCCGAGATCGACCTGTCGGCGCTCCTGATCTCCGAGGGCTTCACACCCGACATCGAGGTGTCCGCCGCCAGCCCGCACTTCTGCAACACCGATCCCGATCTGCTCGACGCCTTCCGATGGGCGTACGCCGAGCACTTCGGCCAGGGGTACCCGCAGCGCCGGGCGGTCACGATCGCCGGCGTGACCCGCCTGCGCTTGCGTCGCAAGGAGCTCGAGGCGCTTCGACCCGTGCTCGGTCGCCTCGGACTGGCCGGCGACAAGTCGATCCCCGACGCGGTCGTCAACGCACCGCTGCGGAAGGTCGAGCGGTTCATCGGCCTCTACTTCTGCGCCGACGGCTGGGCGGAGCGGAGCGGGCTCGGGTTCGGCTCGAAGAGCCGCGAGGTGTGCACCGCGCTCAAGCGGATGCTCCTCCGCCTCGGTGTGGTCTCGAACCTGCTTCACCGGGACATCCCCGGCCACGGCCGCCACTGGACGCTGATGGTGGCCGACAAGGACATGGCCCGCCGCCTCGTGGAGGCCATCTGGCCGCACCTGACCGACATCAAGCAGGCGAAGGTCGCCCGGTGGATGGACGAGTGGCCGGTCGGCGCGAGCGCGACGAACATCGGCATCCCGGCGGAGTTCCTGCGATCCGAGCTGGATCGGCGCAAGGCGGCCACCGGCCGGTCCTGGCGGGACCTCGGCGTGGACACGGGCGGCTACACGAGCTGCTCGGTGCTGCACCGCCGCACCCTCCGCAACCTCATCTACTCCGAGCGGCTCGAGGACCTCTGCACGGGCGACCTCGTGTGGGACACCGTCGTGGACGTCGAGTACGTCGGCGAACGGGAGTGCTTCGACTTCCGCATGGCGAACGACGAGCGGCCGTACGCCGTCGTGGAGGACTTCCTCGTCCACAACTGCGGCAAGAAGAACAAGGAGCTGATCGCCAAGGAGCGCACCAAGTTCGTCGAGGGCTGCGAGACGACGGGGTACGGCGCGGACATCGGCACGGCTTGGTTCGACATCATCGAGCCGTTCGCCGACTACGCGTTCAACCGCTCCCACGCGTACGGCTACGGGTACGTCGCCTACCAGACCGCCTACCTCAAGGCGAACTACCCGGCGGAGTACCTCTCGGCGCTGCTGACCAGCGTCAAGACGAACCTGGACAAGGCGGCCGTCTACCTGGGCGAGTGCCGGGCCATGGGCATCGAGGTCACGGTGCCCGACGTGAACCGCTCGCTGTCGGACTTCGCCCCGGTGGTCCCGGAGCCGAACGGCGACGGCGCCACGATCGACACCGGGTCGGAGAAGATCCTCTTCGGGCTCTCCGCGGTGCGCAACGTCGGCTCGGGGCTCGTCGACCTCATCCTGGAGGAGCGTGACGAGCACGGGCCGTTCGTCGACTTCTACGACTTCTGCGAGCGCGTCAACACCACCGTGCTCAACAAGCGGACCATCGAGTCGTTGATCAAGGCCGGAGGCTTCGACTCGCTGGGCCACCCCCGCCAGGGCCTGCTCACCGTGTTCGAGCAGATCGTCGACGCGACGATCGCCCGCCGCAAGGAGCACGACATGGGCGTCATGTCGCTGTTCGGCGAGCTGGACGACGGCCCTGCGTTCGACGAGCGGGTGCGGATCCCCGACGTCGAGTTCGACAAGAAGCTCCGCCTCACCTTCGAGAAGGAGATGCTCGGGCTGTACGTCTCGGACCACCCGCTGCTGGGTGCCGAGCAGGCGCTCAAGCGGAAGTCCGACTGCACGATCCCGGAGCTCAACGACCTGGACGACGGCGTGCAGCGCACGGTCGGCGGCGTGATCACCGGGCTGCAGCGCAAGTGGACGAAGAAGGGCGACCTCATGGCCGTCTTCGTCCTGGAGGACCTGCAGGGCTCGGTCGAGGTGATGGTCTTCCCGAAGACGATGGCGCAGATCGGGCACCTCCTCGTGGAGGACGCCGTGGTCGTCACCACCGGGCGGGTGGACAAGCGCGACGAGACCGCGAAGTTCATCCCGCGGGAGCTCGAGCTGTTCGAGCCGATGGCCGACGAGAAGCCGCCCCTCCGGCTGCACCTGCCGCCGGCCCGCCTGGACGACGCGACGGTCGACCGGCTCAAGGAGCTGTTCGTCGACTTCCCGGGCGAGTCGGAGGTCCACATCCTCCTCGGCGAGCGCCAGGTGCTCCGCCTGCCCGACGACTTCCTCGTCAGCACGCAGAGCGGGCTGGTGGGGGAGCTGCGCGCGCTGCTCGGCCACGACGCCGTCGTGCTCTGAGCGTCGTTCGGGCTTCGAGCCGGTGGGTGACGCCATCGGACCGCGAGTTGCGCCGGTGCGCTGCACGGACTGAACTAGTGGGACCACTTTTGCACCCTTTTTCACGGTGCCGTCCCCCCGCCGAGACGGCCCCTCGCGAGGAGTATCTGCATGGCGCTCGACGTCACGACCAAGGACTGCACCGCCCTGAGTGATGCGGAACTGGCCGAGATGGCCGACCTGTGTGCCGACGGTGGCATCTGCTACGAGATCGGCACCCTGTCGAAGCAGGCCGAACAATGGGTCCTGGTGACCCTCGTCCGGGAGGGGAACCACCTGCGTGGCTTCTCCTTCTCGACGCTCGAGCGCATCGGCGGCACGCCGTGCATCCTGCTGGGCCTCGGCGAGGTCAAGCGCACCTCCAAGCGCGACAGCGTGCTGAAGGCCGTGGTGGGTGACAACCTCCGCCGCGCGCTGATGGCCTTCCCCGACGAGGACGTGCTCGTCGGCACGCGCATGAACGACGTGGGCGCCTTCGAGGCCTTCAAGGTGCTGACCGACATCGTCCCCCGGCCCGACCACAAGGCGTCGGGCGAGGAGCGGGCGTGGGGCCGCCGGCTGGTCAAGCGGTTCTCGATCGACTCGGACCACTACGACGACCAGCACTTCACGATCACCGGCGACGGTGCGCCGCCGCTCGTGTTCGACCACCAGTCGCTGAAGCCCGAGAAGGTGGACGCCGAGGTCGCCGCGCAGTTCGACCACCTCGACCTCGACCGGGGCGACTGCCTCGTCACCTTCGGCTGGGTCATGGCCGAGGAACTGCTCAAGCACGGGTGACCGACCCGACCGACGGCGCCGCCGTCCCGTTCCGGGACGTGCTGGCCCGCCGTCGCATGTGTCGCGACTACCTGGACGCCCCGGTCGACCGGGCCGTCCTCGACCGGGTGCTCGCGGCGGCGTTCCGCGGCCCGGCGGCCGGCAACACGGCGGCCCTCGACCTGGTCGTGCTCGAGGGCGCGGAGACCGCCCGCTACTGGGACGTGACGCTGCCGTCGGACCGTCGCGCGAGCTTCCCGTGGCCGGGCCTGCTGCGGGCGCCGGTGCTCGTCGTGCCGCTCGTCGATCCCGACGCGTACGTGGAGCGCTACGGCCGCGAGGACAAGGCCGGCACCGGACTCGGCGACGGCGCGGGCGCGTGGCCCGTCCCGTACTGGTTCGTCGACGGCGGCGCAGCCGTCATGGCGCTGCTGCTCGCGGCCGAGGCGGAGGGCCTCGGCGCGCTCCTCTTCGGCCAGTTCGAGCACGAGCCGGCGGTGCTGGCGGAGCTGGGCGTCCCGCCCGGGCGCCGGGCGCTCGGGACCGTGGCCGTGGGGCACCCCGCGCCCGGGGGGCGGCGCCCGTCGCGGTCGGCGGTCGGCGGTCGGCCGGCGCCGTCGGCGCACGTGCACCGCCGTGCGTGGTGACCGCCGCCGGGTGAACGTCGCGTGACGGCCGGCACACCCGCGGTCGGCGTGTAGGTTTCGGAACGGCATCGGGTCGATCGGCACCCCAGGGGGAGCGAGATGATGCAGCGGTTCTGGTCGTGGCTGGCCGTCAACCTCGGCAAGCACGCCGTCGTCGTGACGATCGTGCTGCTCGTGTTCACCGTCGTGATCGGTTCGGGGATCTCCCGCCTCGACTTCGCGACCGGGCAGGACAGCTACCTGAACAAGAGCGACCAGGTCTACAAGGACAACGTCGTCTACCAGAAGCAGTTCGGCGGCGACGCGATGCTGTCGGTCATCTCGATGGAGGGCGGCAAGAGGATCGACTCGATCTTCACGCCCGAGGGCCTGGCCACGTTCGACGAGGTGACCAAGGAGCTCAAGGCCACCGACGGCGTGCGCGGCGTCATCTCGCCGGTGACGGCGCTGCAGTTCTCGGCGAACCTCGTGAAGGCGCCGCCCGGCGGCACCGTGTTCGACGCCATCGCCACGAAGGCGCTCACGCACGCGTCCGAGGTCGCCACCCAGACCGGCGACACCGCCAGCGCCGCGGCGCGCCAGGCCGACACCGCGAAGACGGCGAGCCGCCTGCTCGCCATCCCGCCCGACCAGCAGACGTTGTCGAACCCCGCGTTCGTGCAGTTCCTGCTCTACGACAACCAGGGCAACGTGCGGAAGGCGCTGCGGCCGTTCTTCCCCGACGACCAGCACGCCCTGATGATCACGCGCCTCGACGGGAACATGTCGATCAAGGACGAGGGCAAGGCCTCGGACAAGGTCGTCGAGATCACGAAGCAGCTGCAGTTCCCCGACGCGTCGGTGGTCACGACCGGCGCGCCGATCCTGCTCAAGGACATCAACGACTACCTCCAGGGCGGCATGCTCACCCTCGGCGGGATCGCGATCCTCGTGATGATCGTCATCCTCATGCTGTTCTTCAGCGTGCGGTGGCGCCTGCTCCCCCTCGCGGTCGTGCTGGTGGGGGTGATCTGGGCCTTCGGCCTCGCGGGGTTCATCGGCATTCCGCTGACGCTCGTGACGATCGCCGGCCTGCCCGTCATGTTGGGCATCGGGATCGACTACGCGATCCAGATGCACTCACGGATCGAGGAGGAGGTGATCATCGCCCACTCACCGCACCCGATCCAGGAGGCCGCGCGCGGGCTCGGGCCGGCCCTGCTGGTGGTGACCTTCGACGCGGTGTTCGCCTTCCTCGCCATCCAGATCTCGCACGTGCCGATGGTGCGGGAGTTCGGCTGGCTGCTCACGGTCGGCATCGTCGCCATCTGCATCTCCTCGATCCTCAACCCGCTCGCTATCCTCGGCATGCGGGAGTACCGGAGCCCGACCAGGTCGGGTGACTTCAGCGAGGGCCGCCTGGGCCGCATGGTCGTGTGGCTCGGCAGCCTCCCCGGCGGCTGGGCGCTCCCGCTCGCCGCCGTGTCGATCGTCGTGTTCGTGGTCGGCAGCGTGGTGGAGCCCAACATCAAGCTCGAGACCGACCCGGTGAAGTGGGTGAACCCGAACAGCCAGGTCGTCAAGGACCTGCACGAGGTGGAGCGCCAGATCGGCGGGTCGTCCGAGCTCGGGCTGTTCGTGAAGTCGAACGTGGGGAGGAGCCTCTACGACCAGGCGGACGTCGACTACGTGGACGAGTTCCAGGCGAAGCAGATCGAGCAGCACCCCGACGTGATGCTGATCGGCTCGGGGATCGTGTCGACCGTCGGCGACCTCACCGACGTCGAGGGCGCCGCGCACGTCACGCCGACCGCCGACTCGGTGAAGGCGGCGTGGGACGTCGCGCCGGACGACATCCAGTCCACGACGGCCTCGCCCGACGGCCAGGAGATGAACGTCATCTACCTGACGAAGCCGGCGTCCCTCGAGGAGCGGGCCAGCGTGGTCGCCGCGATGAAGCGCGACGTCTCGCCGCCCGACGGCACGAAGATCACGCCGTCGGGGCTGGCCGTCGTCGGCGTGGGCCTCCTCGAGAACCTGGAGGCGAACCTCACGCAGCTGACCTGGCTGGCCGTCGGGCTCGTGTTCCTGTTCCTGCTCGTGCGGTTGCGCTCGCTGACGCGGGCGCTGCTGTCCATGGTGCCCGTGCTCGTCGCCTCGGGCGTGGCGACGATCGCCGTGTGGGCCCTCGGCATCTCGCTGAGCCCCATGACGGCGGTGAGCGGCCCGCTCGTCGTCGCCACCTGCACCGAGTTCACCTCGCTGATCCTGCTGCGCTACATCGAGGAGCGGCGCCGCGGGCTCGACGTGCGGGCGGCGATCGACGTGACGGCGGGGCGCACCGGCCGCGCGTTCATCGTGTCGGCCATGACCGCCGTCGCCGGTGTCGCCGTGATCTCGTTCTCGTCGCTGCCGCTGCTACGGAACTTCGGCATCTTCGTGGCGCTCAAGATCACGATCGCCCTGCTCGCGGCGCTCATCGTCCTCCCGCCGCTGATCGTCTGGGCGGACAAGCGCGGCTGGGTGTCGAAGGGGATGCTCGACCACAAGGTCGAGCCGTTCATCGAGACGCCCGACCACAAGGCCGACCTCGAGGCGACGCCGTCCTGACGGCCCCGCCCGCAGACGCCGCCACCCCTCGCGGTACGCCCGGCAGCGGCGCGCGGGTCAGGGCAGCGCGTCGAGGAGGGCGTCCGCGTCGGTCACCGGCGCGCGGCAGGTGAAGTCGCGGCAGACGTAGGCGCGGCCGTCGGCGCCCGTCTCCGTGCGGCCCTCCCAGAGGGGGCCGGGGACGGGCTCGCCCCACGCGACCACCGTCGTCGGGCCGAAGCGGCGGAGCGCGGCGCCGACGAGGTCGGGCCGCTCACCGGTCACCACGACCTCGGTCATCCCCTCGGCCTCCTGCGCGACCGCCCACAGCAGGTTCCCGAACCCGAGGGCGTGGCGGCCCACGACGGGCCCGAGCGACCGCAGCACCGTGCGGGCGTGCTCGCCGTACCGCGACTCGCCGGTGAGCGCCTCCAGCCGCAGGAACCCGGTCGCGGCGAGGCTCGCGCCTGACGGCGTGGCGTTGTCCATCACCTCGCGGGGCCGGGTGAGGAGCTGCTCGGCGTCGTCACCGGTGGTGAAGACGCCGCCGGCGGGGTCCCAGAAGAGGTCCACGACGCCGTCGGCGGCGGCGATCGCCTCGTCGAGCCACCGCCGCTCGCCGGTCGCCTGGTAGAGGCACAGGAACCCGTCGAGGAGCGCGCCGTAGTCCGCGGCGTAGGCGAGGTGCTGGGCGCGGCCGTCGCCGCCGTCGCCGGCCTGCCAGGAGCGCAGCCAGCGACCGGGCCGACCGTCGGGTCCGTCCGCCCGGAGCCGTCCGCACAGGAACGTCGCGGTGGCCACGGCCTCCCGGAGCCAGTCGGCGCGACCGGTGACCGCCGCGGCCTCGGCCAGCGCGGCCAGGAAGAGCCCGTTCCACTCGGTCAGCACCTTGTCGTCGAGGCCGGGCCGGGGGCGGCGGGCCCTCGCCTCGAGGAGCGCCACCCGGGCGGCCTCGATCTCCGGTGGCCGCTCGAGCTGCCCGCGGGCGTGCAGCCGGTTGGGGATCGAGGCGCCCTCGAAGTTCCCGGCCTCGGTGATGCCGTACCACTCGCAGACCGCCTCGGCGTGCTCGCCGAGCCCCGCGTCGTCGAGGGCGGCCGTGACCTGCGCGGGGGTCCACACGTAGAACGCGCCCTCGTGGGCGTGGTCCGCGCCGGGCTCGGCGAGGGAGTCGGCGTCCTCGGCCGAGTACCGACCGCCGTCGGCGTGCGACAGGTCGCGCAGCACGTAGGTGATCGTGGCGTCGACGACGTCGAGGAAGCGCTGCTCGCCGGTCACCTGGAACGCGTGGAGGTAGGTGCGGGTGAGCAGCGCGTTGTCGTACAGCATCTTCTCGAAGTGGGGGACGAGCCAGCGCTCGTCGACCGAGTAGCGCGAGAAGCCGCCGCCGAGGTGGTCGTGCATCCCGCCCGCGGCCATGGCGTCGAGCGAGGTCACCACGGCCTCGAGCGCGGTGGTCGAGCCGGTCCGGCGGTGCTGGCGCAGCAGGTGGTCGAGGCCCATCGACTGCGGGAACTTCGGCGCCCGCCCGAACCCGCCCCACGCGCCGTCGTACGCCGCGAGGAGGGACATGGTCGCCTCGTCCAGCTCGGCCGTGCCCGGGAGGTCCGCGCCATCGGGCACGCCGACGCCCTGGCGCAGCGCCTCCGTGAGGCGGCCGGCCTGCTCGAGCAGGTCGCCCCGCCGGTCGGTCCAGGCCTCGTGCACGGCCCGGAGGAGGTCGGTGAAGGACGGCTGGCCGCCGCGCGCCTCCTTCGGGAAGTAGGTGCCGCAGAAGAAGGGCTGGCCGTCGGCGTCCATGAACACGGTCATCGGCCAGCCGCCCGACCCGGTCATGGCCTGCGTGGCCTCCATGTAGATCGCGTCGACGTCGGGCCGCTCCTCGCGGTCGACCTTCACCGGCACGAACCACTCGTTCACGAGCTCGGCGGTGGCGGGGTCCTCGAACGACTCGTGGGCCATCACGTGGCACCAGTGGCAGGACGAGTAGCCGACGGAGAGCAGGACCGGGCGGTCACCCTCCCGTGCCGCGGCGAACGCGTCCTCGCCCCACGGCCGCCAGTCGACCGGGTTCTCGGCGTGCTGGCGGAGGTAGGGGCTGGTCTCGTCGGCGAGGCGGTTGGCCATGGGCGCAACCTAACCCGGGCCGGTGCGGTCCACGCCGGCGTGGAGCAGGCGTCAGGCCGCGACCCCACCACCGCCCGAGAGGGTCACGAACCGCGAGCCCCGCGCCCGCAGCCACGGCAGCGCGCCGGCGAGCCCGACCGCGGTGCCGCCGCCCGGGCGGATCATGTGCATGATCACGACCGCGCCGCCCGACGTCGTCGGCGACACCAGCTCACGGGTCACGGTGGGCGCTGCCAGCGTGGCGCCGGCGTCGCCGTTCACGACGAAGCCGACGGGCTGCTCGCCGAGGTCCCGCACGATCGAGGTCGCGACCTCGTCGTAGTGGGCGGTGCCCGAGCGGAACCAGCGCGGTGCCGCACCCGTGACCTGCGTGAGCAGCACGTGGTTCGCCCACACCTCCTCGACGACCTCGTCGACGGAGCGGGTGCCGGCGATGCCGTAGGCGCTCCGGCCGGTGACGGAGAGCGGGACGTGGCGGCTGCCGTGGTTGCCGACCTCGAACAGCGGGTCGGCGACGATGGCCGCCACGACCGCCGGGTTCGCGACGACCCACCGAGCGTTCAGGAACAGGGTGGCCGGGATGCGCTCACGCCGCAGCAGCGCGAGCAGCTCCTCGTCGACGCCGTCGGCGTGGGGACCGCCGCAGGCGTCGAAGGTGAGCGCGACCGTCGGGGCCGAGCGGTCGGCGACGTGCCGGTCGACGCCCGCCACGTCGGTGCCCCAGCTGGTCGGCACGGCGGCGCCGTAGCGGGCCCGCAGCGCGGCGAGGTCGGGCGGTGCCGCAG
>JAEVZA010000232.1 GCA_023392475.1 Actinomycetes bacterium
CTTCCCGGCCCACGGCGCCGTCTGGCCCCGCCGGCGCCTGGACCACCGGCTCATGGAGCTGGCCGCGAAGGCCGGCGCCGAGCTCCTCTGGGAGCACGAGGCGCTGCCCGTGGTCGAGGGCTCCGGACCTGGCGCGCGGGTCACCGGCGTCCGGGTCGGCGACCGGACGTGGACCGCGCCGCTCGTGGTCGTCGCTGCGGGCGCGCCGGGTGCGGTCGCCCGGCTGCTCGGCGCCGAGCGCGACCCCGACGAGCCGTTCGGCCTCGCCATCCGCACGTACGCGGAGACGCCGCGCCACGCCGAGCGCTACCTCGAGGCGTGCCTGACGCTGCGGGACCGCGACGGCACGCCGGTGCCGGGCTACGGCTGGATGTTCCCCGCCGGCGACGGGACCGTGAACATCGGCGTCGGCGCCCTGTCGACGATGAAGGGCTTCAAGCAGCTGAACCTCAACCAGCTGCAGGACAGCTACCGATCGCTCGTGCAGCGCGACTGGGACCTCGGGCCGGACCTCGAGCGCCCCCGGGCGTGGCGCCTCCCGATGAGCACGGTGCTCCGCCACGGCCCAGGCTGGGTGGCGATCGGGGACGCCGCGGGCCTCGTCAACCCGATGAACGGCGAGGGCATCGACTACGGCCTCGAGTCGGGCGTGCTCGCCGCGGATCTGTTCCTCGAGGAGCCCGTGACCGCGCCCGATCGCTACGACGCGCAGGTCGGCGCCCGCTTCGACGCCTTCCTCCGCACGGGCCGCCGCTTCAGCTTCCTGATCGGGCACCCGTGGATCCTCCGGACCGGCCTGCGCTTCGCGGTCGGCACCCAGGGGATCGCCGAGATCACCCTCCAGGTGATGGGCAACCTCGTCGACGGCGACACGCCTGGCGCGGGCGGCGTGACCATGCGACTCGCCGACCGCGCGCTCGCCGCCGCGGACCCGCTGCTCCGGCGCACCCGGGCAGCCGCCTGACGCCGCCGCCTAGCGTCGGCCCCATGAGCGACGCGACCAGCGGCAACACCGAGCAGGCCACGTACTGGGAGGGGCGGTCCCGCTCGTGGATCGAGGCCGAGGACTGGACGGGCGTCGTGACCGGCCCGTTCGGCCGGCTGGCGATGGATCGGTTGGCGCTCCGCCACGGCGACGACGTGCTCGACGTCGGCTGCGGCACGGGCCCCACCACGATCGAGATCGCCCGCCGCGTCGTGCCCGGCGGCAGCGCCCTCGGCGTCGACATCGCGCCCTCGATGCTCGACGTCGCACGCGACCGGGCCGAGCGCTCGGGCGTCGAGCGCACCACGTTCCGGGCGGCGGACGCGCAGGTCGACGAGCTCCCGCAGGTCGACGCCGTGTTCTCGCAGTTCGGCGTCATGTTCTTCGTCGACCCCGCCGCCGCCTTCGCCAACCTGCACGGGGCGCTCCGGGACGGCGGCCGCATCGCCTTCTGCTGCTGGCAGGACCTGTTCTCGAACGAGTGGATGTTCGTGCCGGGCGCGGCGGCCATGTCCGTCACCGGCCAGCCGCCGCCCATGCCGGGTCCGGGGGAGCCGGGGCCCTTCTCGCTCTCCGAGGAGGGTCTCGCCGAGCGGCTCCTCGTCGGTGCCGGGTTCGGCGACGTCGAGGTCGTCCCGCACCAGGCCGAGGTGGTGGTCGACGAGGGCCGCATCGACGAGGTCGTGAGCGCGGCCTCCAAGGTGGGCGCGGTGCGGGAGGCGATGGCGTCGACGGAGGACCCGGCCGTCCGGGAGCAGATCCGCTCGGCGGTCCGGGACGCGCTCCGGGACCGGGTCGACCGGGGTCGGCTCCGCCTCGGCTCGGCGGCGTGGATCGTGTCCGCCACGGCCTGAGCGCGGCTGCCCGCCGGCGAGGTCATTAGGTACGCTAACTATGTGAACACCGAACGACTGGCGGCCGCGGCGGCGGTCCGTCCCATCCCCGAGCCGGCACCGCCGGGCTCGGGCGGGTGGATCCGCCGCCTCTGGCCGTTCCTGATGGCGCACCGCCGCAACGTGGTGCTCGCCTTCGGGATGGCGGTGGCCGGCCAGGCGGTGGCCGCGCTCGTGCCGCTCGTGGAGCGGCTGGTCGTCGACGACGGGATCGTGCACCGCACGCGGCCGGTGTGGCCCTGGCTGCTCGTCCTCCTCGCGGCCGGCGCGTTCTCCTTCCTCTCCGCGTACGTGCGCCGGTGGGTCGGCGGCCGGGTCAGCCTCGACGTGCAGTACGACCTGCGCGTGGCGATCTTCGAGCGGCTGCAGCGCCTCGACTTCGCCGGCCACGACGACCTCGCGACCGGCCAGCTCGTGTCCCGCTCGAGCTCCGACCTCGGGCTCATCCAGGGCCTCCTCGCGTTCCTGCCGATCATCGTCGGCAACGTCGTGATGCTGGTCGTGTCGGTCGTGGTGATGCTGTTCCTGTCGCCACCCCTGACGCTCGTCATGCTGCTCGTCATCCCGGCGCTCCTCGTCGTGACGCTGCGCATGCGCGCCTCGATCTTCCCGGCCACGTGGGACGCGCAGCAGCGCGCCGGCGAGGTCGCGGGCGCGGTCGACGAGGCCGTGGCGGGCGTGCGGGTCGTCAAGGGGTTCGGTCAGGAGGACCGCGAGCTCGGCCGCCTCGCCGGCGCGTCCGAGTCGCTCTACGCCTCGCGGGAGCGGCTCGTCCGGCTCGGCGCCCGCTTCACCCCCGCCATGCAGGCGATCCCGAGCTTCGGGCAGGTGGCCGTGCTCGGGCTCGGCGGCTACCTCGTCGTGCAGGGGAGCATCACGCTCGGCACCTTCCTCGCCTTCTCGTCGTACCTCGTCCAGCTCGTCGCCCCGACCCGGATGTTCGCCGGCCTGTTCGCCGTCGCGCAGCAGGCACGGGCCGGCGGCGAGCGCATCCTCGACGTGCTCGACGCCAACGCCCAGGTCGTGGACGCGCCCGATGCCGTCGACCTCGGCGAGGTCCGCGGCGACCTGCGCTTCGAGGAGGTCGTGTTCGGCTACACCCGCAGCGAGCCGGTCCTCGACGGCTTCGACCTCCACGTGGCGCCGGGCGAGGTCGTGGCGATCGTCGGCGCGAGCGGGTCGGGCAAGTCGACCGTCACCGCGCTGCTGCCCCGCTTCTACGACGTGGCCCGCGGCCGCGTGCTCATCGACGGCACGGATGTCCGCGACGTGACCCTCGAGTCGCTGCGCCGTCAGGTCGGCGTCGTGTTCGAGGACGCGTTCCTCTTCTCCGACTCGGTGCGGTCGAACATCGCGTACGCGCACCCCGACGCCACCGACGAGCAGGTGCGCGCTGCGGCCGCGGCCGCGGGGGCGGACGACTTCATCGACGCGCTGCCCGACGGCTTCGACACCGTCGTCGGCGAGCGGGGCCTCACGCTGTCGGGAGGGCAGCGCCAGCGCGTGGCGCTCGCCCGGGCGATCCTGACGGACCCCCGCGTGCTCGTGCTCGACGACGCCACCTCGTCGGTCGACGCCGGCACCGAGGAGGCCATCCACGCCACCCTCCGGAGCCTCATGGCCGACCGGACGACGATCCTCATCGCGCACCGCCGCTCCACGCTCCGCCTCGCCCGCCGCATCGTCGTGCTGGACCGCGGCCGGGTCGTCGACGCCGGCACCCACGAGGAGCTCGTGGCGCGCAGCGCCCGCTACCGCGCCCTCCTCACCGGGCCCGACGACGCGGAGCTCGACGTGGTCGCCGAGGAGCTCGTCGCGGACAGCGCCGGATCACCGGGTGCGGCGGCGACCGATGCCGAGCCGCAGGGGAACGCCGGGGCGGCCGAGCTCGTGGCCGCCGGCGCCACGCCGTCCGCCTGGCCCGAGCAGGTGGACGACGGCGCGCCCACGGCCACCGCGACCGGCGCCGCCGTGCAGCGCTTCGGTCCCGGCGCCGGTCGCGTCGGTGGTGGGGGAGGCGGGGGCGGGGGCGGCGCGATGGCCGGCGTCGCGCTGGCCGCGACGCCCGAGCTCCTCGCCAAGCTGGACACCCTGCCGCCCGCGGACCGCGAGTCGGGCGTCGACGTCGACGAGGCGGCGCAGGAGCCCGACGGCCGGTTCCGGTTCCTCGCCTTCCTCCGCCCGTGGACGCGGTGGCTGGTGTTCGGGTTCACGCTCGTCGCGGTCGACAGCGTGCTCACGCTGATGGGCCCGCTGTTCGTGAGCCGGGGCCTGGACAACGGCGTGTCGAACGGCGACCTGCAGCTCCTCTGGCGCTCGGTGGCCGCGTTCGCCATCACGGTCGTCCTCGACTGGATCGTCACCTGGGGCTACACGCTCGTCACCGGTCGGACGGCGGAGCGCGCGCTGTGCGCGCTCCGCATCAAGATCTTCGCCCACCTCCAACGCATGGGCCTCGACTACTACGACAACGAGCTCGACGGCCGGATCATGACCCGCATGACGACGGACGTGGAGGCGCTCAGCGCGCTCATCCAGACCGGCGTGGTCAACGCGCTCGTCGCCGGCTTCACCTGCGTGGGCGTCTTCGTCTTCCTGGTCGTGCTGTCGCCCCCGCTGGCGCTGGCCGCGGCGACGGTCATCCCCCCGCTCGTGATCGGCACGATCTGGTACCGACGCCGGTCCGCGGTCGCCTACGGGCGGGCGCGGGAGGCGATCGCGGACGTGAACGCCAACCTCCAGGAGAACCTCTCCGGCGTGCGCGTGGCGCAGGCCTACGTGCAGGAGGACCGCAACGTCGCCGGGTTCCGCGGCGTCAACCGCCGCTACCTGACCCACCGCCTCGGCGCGCAGCGCCTCATCGCGATCTACTTCCCGTTCGTCCTGTTCCTCGGCGACGTCGGCGCGGTGGCCGTGCTCGGCGCGAGCGCGTGGCTCGTGCCGCGCGGCGTCGTCAGCACCGGCGTCGTCATCGCGTTCCTGCTGTACCTCGACCAGTTCTTCTCGCCGATCCAGCAGCTGTCGCAGGTGCTCGACACGTACCAGCAGGCGTCCGCGTCGCTCGTGAAGATCGACGAGCTGATGGACACGCCGAGCGCGACGCCGCGGGCCGCGCACCCGGTCGTGCCGGACCACCTGCGCGGCGACGTCGCGTTCCACGACGTGCACTTCCGGTACCCGACGGCGGTCGGCGAGGCGGTCGACGGCGTCGACCTGCACGTCGCCGCCGGCCAGACCGTCGCCCTCGTCGGCCGCACGGGCGCCGGCAAGTCCACGCTCGTGAAGCTGGTGGCGCGCTTCTACGACGCCGACGCCGGGTCCGTGTCGATCGACGGCGTGGACGTGCGCGAGCTGGACCTCGGGGCGTACCGCCGCCGCCTCGGCGTGGTGCCCCAGGAGGCGTTCCTGTTCACCGGCACCATCCGGGACAACATCGCCTACGGCCGGCCGGGCGCCACCGACGCGGAGGTCGAGGCGGCCGCACGTGCCGTCGGGGCCCACGAGTTCGTGGCGTCCCTGCCGCACGGCTACCTCGAGCCGGTCAGCGAGCGTGGCCGGTCGCTCTCGTCGGGGCAGCGGCAGCTGATCGCGCTCGCCCGAGCACGCCTCGTCGACCCGGTCATCCTCCTGCTCGACGAGGCGACCTCGCAGCTGGACCTCGAGAGCGAGGCCCGCGTGCAGACGGCAATGCAGGCCGCCGCCGAGGGTCGGACCACGATCCTCGTCGCCCACCGCCTGCCCACCGCCCGGCGGGCCGACCGCATCGTGGTCGTCGACGACGGCCGCGTGGTCGAGCAGGGCACGCACGAGGAGCTGGTCGCCGCCGGCGGGTCGTACGCCACGCTCTGGGAGACGTTCGTGTCGAGCGCCGACGACGAGGCGACCGTCCGGGCCTGACCGATCACTGACACGGGCGTCATGTCGGACCCTCCCGGCGCGAGACTCCCCGCATGGCACCGTTCGCCGGGCTCGCCGGCCTGCTCGACGCACCGGCCGACGCGGACCCCGGCCGCCCGGCCCTGCTCGTCGACGACGGCGACGGCGACGGTGTGACGACCTGGACCTACGGCGGGCTCCGGGACCTCGTGGGCCGGTGGTCGGCCACGCTCGCGGCCGCGGGCGTCGGGACCGGTGACCGCATCGTCCTCGCCGACCGCGGCGGCGCGCGCAGCACGGCCGTCACGATCGCCGCGGTCGCGGTCGGCGCGGTGACGGCGCAGGTGAACCCGGCGCTCACCCGCCCGGAGCTCCGGG
>JAEVZA010000159.1 GCA_023392475.1 Actinomycetes bacterium
CGGCAGCACCTCGCGACCGCGCGGCCAGCGCGTCGGCGGGTGGGAGGAACGCCCACGCGTCGGGCAGCGACCGGTGCGTGCGGGCCGGCGAGAAGTTGCAGCACACCGCGGTGGCGGTCGACGGACCGATCGGCCCGAGCGGCGACATCCGGCCGGCGAAGTAGCCCATCCAGAACCCCTTCGCCCCGGCGTCGGCGAACGCCGCAAGCGCGTCGGGGTGGAAGTACGTGACGGCGTGGATGGGTTCCGCGGCGGCCCACAGCCGCCGCGCCGGGTGCGCGGCCATGCGCGGACCGTACTCCCCGGCTCGCCCTGACCGTCTCTGACCGGCCCCCTCGTCCCGAGATCCTGTGCGTACGGAACGCTCAGCGTCCCGTACGCACAGAATCTCGGTCGTCGGGGGACAGCGCGACCGGGGCGGGAACGCGACGGGGGCCGGTCCCGCAGGACCGGCCCCCGTTCGCAGATCGCTCAGGCGAGCGTGATCACATCATGCCGCCCATGCCACCCATGCCGCCCATGTCGGGCATGCCGCCGCCGGCCGGAGCCTCCTCCGGCTTGTCGGCGACGAGGCACTCGGTGGTGAGCAGGAGGCTGGCGATCGACGCCGCGTTCTGCAGCGCCGCACGCGTGACCTTGGCCGGGTCGATGACGCCCGCCTTCAGCAGGTCCTCGAACTCGCCCGTGGCGGCGTTGAGGCCGACGTTGCCGGTCTCGCGCTCGAGCTGCTGGACGATCACGGCGCCCTCGAGCCCCGCGTTGTCGGCGATCATCCGGGCCGGGGCGTCGAGCGAGCGGAGCACGATGCCCGCACCCGTGCGCTCGTCACCCTCGAGGGAGTCGACGACCGAGGAGACGGCCGACTTGGCACGCACGAGGGCGGTGCCGCCACCGGCGACCACACCCTCCTCGATGGCTGCACGGGTGGCCGACAGCGCGTCCTCGATGCGGTGCTTCTTCTCCTTCAGCTCCACCTCGGTGGCGGCGCCGACCTTGACGACCGCGACGCCGCCGCTGAGCTTGGCGAGGCGCTCCTGGAGCTTCTCGCGGTCCCAGTCGGAGTCGGTGTCGTCGATCTCACGCTTGATCTGGGCGACGCGGCCGGCGACGTCCTCGGACGTGCCCGCACCCTCGATGATCGTGGTGTCGTCCTTGTTGATCACGACCTTGCGGGCACGGCCCAGCAGGTCGAGCGTCGTGTTGTCGAGCTTGAGGCCGACCTCCTCGGCGATGACCTGGCCGCCGGTGAGGATGGCCATGTCCTGCAGCATCGCCTTGCGGCGCTCGCCGAAGCCCGGGGCCTTGACGGCGACCGAGGCGAAGGTGCCGCGGATCTTGTTCACCACGAGGGTGGCGAGGGCCTCGCCCTCGACGTCCTCGGCGACGATCAGGAGCGGCTTGCCCGACTGCATGACCTTCTCGAGCACCGGGACGAGGTCCTGGACCGAGCCGATCTTGCCGTTCACGAAGAGGATGTACGGATCGTCGAGGACCGCCTCCTGGCGCTCCGCGTCGGTCACGAAGTACGGCGAGAGGTAGCCCTTGTCGAACTGCATGCCCTCGGTGAAGTCGAGCTCCATGCCGAAGGTGTTGGACTCCTCGACGGTCACGACGCCGTCCTTGCCGACCTTGTCGATCGCATCCGCGATGACCTCGCCGATCTGCGGGTCCGCGGCGGAGATGGCGGCGACCTGGGCGATCTCCGACTTCTCGTCGATCTCCTTGGCCAGCTCGGCGATCGAGCCGACGGCCGCGTTCACCGCGGCCACGATGCCCCGCTTGCCGCCCATGGGGTTGGCGCCGGCGGCGACGTTGCGGAGGCCCTCGCGGACCAGCGCCTGGGCCAGCACGGTGGCGGTGGTGGTGCCGTCGCCCGCGATGTCGTTGGTCTTGGTCGCCACCTCCTTCACCAGCTGCGCACCCATGTTCTCGTACGGGTCGTCGAGCTCGATCTCACGAGCGATCGACACGCCGTCGTTGGTGATCGTCGGCGCACCGAACTTCTTGTCGAGCACGACGTTGCGGCCCTTGGGGCCGATGGTGACCTTGACGGCGTCGGCGAGGCGGTTCACACCGGCCTCGAGCGCGCGACGGGCGTCGTCGTCGAACTTCAGGATCTTGGACATGTGCCTCTTCTCTCGATCTCGTTCTCGGTGTCAGGCCGTCACTTGACGATGGCGAGGATGTCCCGGCCGGAGAGGATCAGGAGGTCCTCGCCGTCCTGGCTGATCTCGGTCCCGCCGTACTTCGAGTAGACGACCTTGTCGCCCACGGAGATGTCGAGCGGGATGAGCTCACCGCTGTCCGAGCGGCGGCCGGGGCCGACGGCCAGGACCTCGCCCTGCTGGGGCTTCTCCTTGGCGGTGTCGGGGATGACGAGACCGCTGGCGGTCTTCTCCTCCGCCTCGGCGGGGCGGACGACGATGCGATCCTCGAGGGGCTGCAGGCTCATGGGTGCTGTTCCTCCGTTGGCGATGAGCACTCGGGTGAGTGCCGATTAGCACTCGTATCTGGCGAGTGCCAACGCTAGCACTCGATCCGGGGGACTGCTAACGGTCCCCCGGATCGGGCTCAGGAGGCGGAAACCAGCGGGGTTCTGCCCCACGCCACCCGTACCATCGGCGGCGATGGAGCGCACGATCCTCCACCTGTCGGTCCCGGTCCGCGACCTCTCGGAGGCCCGCGCCTTCTACGAGGCCGCCCTCGGCTGCCGGGTCGGGAGGGTGCGCGACGACTGGCTCGACGTGTGGTTCTTCGGGCTCCAGCTCACCCTGCAGGAGCGGCCCGACGAGGTGCGCCCGGTCGAGGCGCAGGGCGTGCGCCACCTCGGCGTCGTGCTCGAGGACTGGGACGAGTACGAGGCGCTGGTCGAGCGGCTCGAGCGCCACGGCGTCGACTGGCTCGCACCGCCCACGGCGCACGAGGCCGCCGAGCTCAGCGGCAAGACCGGCGCCAAGCTCGCGGACCCGAGCGGCAACGTCATCGAGATCAAGCACTACCCCGACCCGTCGCTGTTCCTCGGCCGCCTGCCCGAGCGCTGAGGCCCTCCCGGGCCCGCTCCTGACCGCGGGCTCGTCAGGCGGCGAGCGGTCGGAGCCAGCGCCCGTGGAAGTCGGCGTGCGCGACGAGGCGGTCGCCACCCGTCGGCCACGTGCGCAACCAGATCGCGACGCGCGACCGGTCCCACTCGTCGGGCTCGAACCGGATCCACGCGAGCGGCGCCTCGGGCGTGGCGCGCTCCCCCGCTGCCTCGATCGCGCCGGTGACCGCCCACCGCACGACCGTCGGGATGTACTGCCACACGATCGAGTGCTGCACGACGGTCGCCACGTCGGCCGCGAGCACCTCCCGGAGCGTGCCGACCGTGTCGCCGGTCGCGCGGAGATCGGCGGGCACGTCCCGCGCCACGTCCAGCGCGGCGGCGAGGCGCTCGAAGCGCTCGGTCTGGTCGGGCCACACGAACGACAGCAGCGTCAGGCGGCCGTCGTCCGTGGTCGCGTCGATCGGGTGGGGGTCGATGCCGATCCGGTCGGTGAGCTCGGGCAGGCGGATGGACCCCGGCACGCTGCCCTCCACCACCGGGACCAGCCGCACGGTGCCGCGGGGATCGCCCAGCAGCACCTCGCCGAGGTCGATGTGGAACCGGTCCAGCCGGAGGTTCAGGCCGCCCGAGCAGCCGAGCTCGACCAGCCGCGCGCTGCCGAAGCCCGTGAGCGCCTGCGCCAGGCCGAGCCCCGACGCCCGGGCGACCTCGTTGGTCTGCACCTCGCGCCGCAGGCCGGCGTCGAGCGCGCCGCCGTGGTCGGCGAGCACGCCCGACCACGCGGAGCGGAGCGGCCCGTCGTCGTCAGGAGCCGTCCCCCCGCAGCTCGGCAGGAGCACGGCGAGGTCCGGTGCCGAGCCGGCGAGGGCGAGCCGGTGGGCGGCGCCGACCAGCCGGAGCGGGCCGGCCTGGCCGAACCGGAGCTCGGTGTGCGGCTCGACCACGTCCCACGTCGGGCCGCCGGCCCGGATGTCGTCGGCGAGGTGGAGGAGCAGCCGCGACCAGAGCGGCGAGCCCAGCTCCTCGCAGGCCGCGGCCTGCACGACGAAGCGGTCGGCCCACTCGTCGCGGTCGGCCGGTCCGCCCTCGCTCAACGCCGCCCCCTCGACGGATCCGCGCCGAGCGACCCGTTCCGTTCGTCGAGGC
>JAEVZA010000236.1 GCA_023392475.1 Actinomycetes bacterium
ACCGAGCGCAGCGGCGAGCCCACCGCCCGCCGGCTCACCACCACGACGACCGCGGCACCGCCGGCCGGCACCGCGGCCGCGCCGGGGCCGGAGCGGCCCCGCCTGCCCGTGCAGGTCGGCGTCGTCGACGGGACGCCGCGCGTCACCGCGCAGATCGAGGTCGCGGGCCGTCCGGTCACCGTCGTGGTCGACACGGGTTCGTCGGGCCTGCTGCTGGCACCCGCGGGGGGTGCCGGGGTGCAGCCGGGTACCGCGACCTCGCAGCTGGACCTGGAGGCCGGGACGATGACCGTCCAGGAGGGCACCGCACCGGTGTCGTTCGGCGACGTGACGACCGGCCCGATCGGCGTCGGCGTGATCCAGGGCCTCACGTGCGCGGCGGACGCCGGCGCGCCGTGCGACCAGCAGGCGGCGATCGACGGCCTGCTGAGCGGCACCGACGGGCTGCTCGGCATCGGCCTGGCCGACGGCCCGCCGACGACCGCCACCTTCGACCCGTTCCTGCAGCTCCCCGCGCCGTACGACGCCGGCTACACGGTGGACCTCACCGGCCCGTCACCCGCCGTCGTGTTCGGGGCCGTCGAGGTCGGACCGACCTCCGTCACCACGCCGTTCCTGGCGAACACCCCGTCGACGTACCCGACGGGCGCGCCGGCGTTCCAGAAGGACGCGCAGCTGTGCTGGACCGTCGGGCAGGGCTCCGGGTGCGGCCTCACGGACTTCGACACCGGCAACCCGGTCACCGCGCTCGCACCCGGCGCCGTCGCCGGGCTGCCTGCGTCGGGCCTCGTCCCGGCCGGGACGTCGATCGCGGTCGCGACCCAGGCCGGCCGACCGGTGTGGCAGCTGACCACGGGCGGCCGCGAGGGCGTCGACGCCACCGAGGTGCTGCCCGGGCTCCCGCCGCCGACGCAGTTCAACACCGGCATCGCGTTCTTCAGCTCGAACCGCCTCGGCTACGACGTGGCCAACGCGCGGTTCGTGATCACCCCGGCGTGAAGAACGGGTTCCACACCGCCTCGCGGACGGCGAGCACGTCCGCGACCGGCGGGTAGCCGACGACGCCCGACCGGAGGGCGTCGAGCGTCGCCTGCCGGTTGTTCCGGTACACGAGCGACGCGTCCGATGCGGCGGGGTCGACCCACACCGCGCAGATGAGCACGGTGCCGATCACGTCGGCCTCGGCCACGAGCCCGTCGGCCAGCGCGTCGATCACGCCACCGGCGATCCCCGCCTGCGCCGGCCCCCACGTCAGCCGCGCGTGCCCGTCGCCGGCGATCGGCGCCTTGTTGACGAACAGCGTCGGCGGCTGCACGGCGAGGCCCGGCTGCGCAACGACGAGGAACGGCGCGTGACCGGCGGACGGCCCGGCGAGGGCCGTGGCGAACGCGGTGCCCACGGGGCCCTCGCGGTCGCCGAGGACGGCGTTGACGTGCGCGGCCTCGGGGCCGCTGCCGGTGAACCCCTCGCCGACCAGGTACATCAGACGGCCTCGGGGAGGCGGCCGTAGCGGACGAGCTTGAGCAGCTCGGATGAATCGGTGCCCGGTTCGGAGTCGTAGGCGAGCAGCGCGACGAGCCGCGGCGTCGGTCCCTCGACGGGCGTGACCCGGTGCATCGAGTGGCGCCCGGCGAACACCATCAGCGCGCCCGGTTTGAACGGGACGTGGGTCACGGGGCCACGGTCGCCGCCCAGGACGGCGGCGACGGAGTCGTAGCGCTCGTCACCGGCGTCGCGGAGCCGCGACGCCACTTCGAAGTCGCCGCCCACCTCCGAGCTGCGCACGGCGATCGACGTCACGAAGTCGGTCTGGTCGAAGTGCCAGCCGAGCTCGTCGCCGTCGGCCATCGACGCCACGTTGAGCGCGCCGAGCGGGTCGGCGTAGCGGTGGATCTCGTCGAGGCCGACGACGTCGCGCACGAACGTCGCGAGCGGCTCCCACTCGTAGAGCGTGCGGAGGGCCGAGCGCCCGTCGAAGCGGTCGTACGCGACCGCGGTCAGCGAGCTGCGGACGAGGTGCCGGCGCGGGTGGCCGTCGGGAGCGCCCTCGTCGGGCAGGCCGAGGTACGGGGTCCCCTCGACGGAGGAGTGGTGCCCGGTCGGCACGAGCGCGTCGAGGGCCACGACGAGGTCCGCCAGCGCGTCCGGCCGCACGAAGCCCGGCAGCACGACGATGCCGTCGGCCTCGAGCATCCCGCGGGCCCGCTCGACGAGGTCGTCGCGTCCGGGCCCCACGATCGGGTAGCGGTCCAGGTCGAGCAGGGCGGCGGGGTCGGGCACCGCGCGCACGCTACTGCCGGGGGCCCGCCATCAGAGGTCGTGCTGGATCGCCGTCCGGGCGGCGAGGATCGGGCGGATCCGCTCGGCGAGCACCTGCTGGTGCACGGGGTGGTCGCGGTAGGCCAGGTAGCCGTCGACGTCGTCGCAGTCGGCGACGATGACGAGGTCGGCGTTGCCCTCGGCGAGGCCGGCGTCGCGCCCGACCACGTAGCTGCGCAGCTGCGGGATCTGCGACGGGAGCTCGAGCAGCGCGGCCACGACCTCGTCCACCTGCTCCTCGGTGGCGTCGGCGGAGAAGGTGAGGGCGGACACGTGGCGGAACATGGGCCGATCGTAGGCAGGCCGGACGCGCCGAGGGCCCCGCTCGACGGGGCCCTCGGATCGAGCACTCAGGGGAATCCTGTTGAAGCACCAGCAGGGAGACAGGAGTGCGGATGGTTCCGGTCCGGCGCTGCCGTCCCGGTGTGGTCAGGGGTACTGACGCACGGGCGGCCCGAAAGTCGCGGATCCCGTCGAGATTCCCCGCGGATGAGCCGATCGGCCCATCCGGGGCCGCCGCGCCGGCCCGGGCGGGCACCCCCGCTCAGGGCCGGACGGAGAACGGCCGCTCGAGGAGCTGCGAGTTCGGGACGTGCAGGTGGTCGCCGTCGCCCAGCCGGATCTCGACCGTGGTCGGGTGGACCTGGACGATGCGGCCCGTCACGGGCGACCCGTCCGCGTCCCGGCAGACGAGCTCCCAGCCCTCCCGCAGCTGGTGGCGGAGGGCGCGGCCGGCGGCCAGCTGGGAGGCCACGGCGCGACCGCCGAAGGCCGAGAGGAGCGCCAGGGCGACCGCCGGGACGGCCAGCACGATCACGACGACGACCGCGATCATCGTCTGGTCGACGCCCACCTGGTTCAGCGCGAGCACGGACGCGGCCACCATGATCACGATGCGGAGGAAGCGCTCCAGGTTCTTCTGGCGCACCCCGCTGGCACGGCGGGCGGACTGGCCGACCGCCGCGGCCACGGCCACCGCGACGGCGTAGCCGACGATCAGCATGAGCAGGGCGAGGAGCAGGTTCGGCAGGTCGTCGCTGATCCGGTCGCCGAGGTCCCGGAGGGTGTCGACGTCGAGCACGCCGACGGCGATGACGATGCCGATCGCGGTGGCGGCCCAGAAGACGAAGTTGCCCATCGCCTTCGCGGTGGCGCGCACCTCCGGCGTGCGGTCGGGTCCGCCCCGCGCCGCGCGCACGAGCCGCCCGCCGAGCTCGCCGAGGAGCAGGCCGCTCCCGAGGGCGACCGCCGCCCAGATCCACTGTTCAGTCTTCATCGTCGTTCCCTTCGGGTACCCCGTCGGCAGGGACGGGGTCGTCGGTGAGGATCGTGGCGACGGTGCGCCAGCCGAGCCCCAGCAGGTCCATGCCGATGCTGAGCGCCGAGCGGCCGTGCAGGGCCCGGTCGACGGTGTCGGCGGTGCGACGCTCGATGTCGGTCGGCGGCTCGAGCAGGGCGCGCAGGGACAGCCCGATGGCGTCGTCCGTGGCGTCGAGCTCGGCGTCCAGGGCGGCCTCGTCGAGGACGTCGTCGACCTGGTCGACGTCGTCCGGCGGGCTGACGGGATCCTCGGGATCGACGGGTGGGGTCACGTCGGTCACGGCTCCTCCTCGTGCGGGTCCTCGACCGCGGCCTGCAGCGCACGGCGGGCGCGCAGCAGGCGGGTCTTGACGGTGGGCACCGGCACCTCCAGGGCGTCGGCGATCTGCTGGTACGACAGCCCCTCGACCTCGCGCAGCACGACGATCGTGCGCGACACCTCGTCGAGCTGGTCGAGGGCGGCGCGCACGGACGCGAGCCCGTCGAGCGCAGCGGCGCGGGCCGAGGTCTCGTCGCCCCCCGGGCGCTCGGGCAGGTCCTCGGGCGCGACGGCCCGGTCCCGTCGTCGCCGCAGGGACGAGATGGCCGTGTTGTGGGCGATGCGCAGGACCCAGGTCCGCACGGAGGCGTCGCCGCGGAAGTCGCCGAGCGACTCCCACGCCTTGACCATCGTCTCCTGCACCACGTCCTCGGCGAGGCCGCGGTCGTGGAGGATGCCGTAGGCGACGCGGAAGACCGCGTCGGCGTGCTCGTCGATGAGCTCGCGGAGCTGCCGGTCCAGCGCGGGGCGCCGGTCGTCCGGCGGTCGGCGGTGGCGGCGGGGGAGCGGGAGCACTGGTCCTCGGGATCCGGTGGCCGGCGATCGGCCCGACGGGATCCGGTCGGGGCGCCGGCCGTCGGTCCAGTGTGGGGGGCTCCGCGCCGAAAGCGTCGCGGTTGCGGCCGGTCGCGGCGGGCGGGGAGAGTGCGGGGATGCGTGACTTCGACGCCGGGAGCGGCGTGCTCGTCGCCCTGCACGGACACGGCGACGAGCCCTCGACCGCCCGCACGTGGGGCCGTCGGTTGGCCCCGGCCGGCTGGGAGGTCGTCGCACCGGGCGGCCCGGTCGGCCACGACGGTGTCCGCAGCTGGTTCCCGACCGGCGCACGGGGCGCCGACGGCGAGGCCGTCCGGCGCTCGGCCGGGCGGATCGGCGAGCTCGTGGCGCAGCTGCGTGGGGACGGTCGACCGGTCGTCGTGGCGGGCTTCTCGCAGGGCGGCGCCCTCGCGCTCTGCCTCGGCACCTCGGGGGTGCAGCCCGACGCCGTCGTGTGCCTGTGCGGGTTCCTGCCCGACGTCGACGAAGCCGGTTGGGTGGGCTCGCTGGTGGCGGCACCGCGGTCCGGGCCCGTCCACCCGCCGACCCTGGTGCTGTCCGCGGACGCCGACGAGCACGTCCCCGCCTTCCTCGGCGACGACGCCGCCGCGGTGCTCGCGCAAGCCGGGCGCGACGTGACCTCCGACGTGGTCCACGGCGGCCACGACGTGTCGCCCGAGATCTCGGAGCGGGCGCGCGCCTGGGTGGGCCAGCAGGTGTCGCGGCGGATGCGCGTCTCGCTCGGCCTCCCCGTGGACCGCGTGCGCACCGGCGCGGAGCTCGTCTCGGGCGAGGCAATCGCCGAGCTCGCCGTCGCGTACGAGCGGCTCGGCTACGACGCCGCGTACGTCACCGACCACCCGGCGCCCGACGACCGGTGGCTGGCCGGCGGCGGCCACCAGGCGATGGAGCCGACGGTCGCGCTGACCGCCGCGGCGTGCGCGACGCGGCGGCTGCTCCTCCACACGAACGTGTACGTGCTGCCGTACCGGAACCCGTTCCTCGCCGCGAAGGCGCTGGCGTCGCTCGACGTCGTGTCGGGCGGCCGGCTCGTGGTCGGCGTCGCGGCCGGGTACCTGCGCCCCGAGTTCGCCGCCCTCGGTGCCGGCTTCGAGGACCGCACCGACCGCCTCGAGGAGGCGCTCGAGGTGCTGCCGAGGATCTGGGCCGAGTCGTCGCTGGAGGCGACCGGCTCCGGTTGGGAGGCGGCCGCCGTGAGCGCGGAGCCGCGACCCCGCCAGCGCCCGCACCCACCGATCTGGGTCGGCGGCAACAGCCCCGCGGCGCTCCGCCGGGCCGTGCGGTGGGCCCAGGGCTGGTCGCCGTTCCCGACGCCGGGCGGCATGGAGCGCGCGGTGCGGACCTCGGCGATCGCGTCGCTCGACGACCTGCGGACCCGGCTGGAGGGCGCCCGCGTCGCCTGCGAGGAGGCCGGGCGCACCGAGCCCCTCACGATCTGCTTCGTCCCGTTCTCGCTCGGGGCGTACCTCGCGGACCCGGACGGCGGACTCGCGCCGCTCGTCGACGAGGTGGCGGAGCTCGAGGCCATGGGCGTCCACTGGGTCGCCCTGTCCGTCCCGGGGCTCGCCCGCGCCGAGGTCCGGGACCGCGCCGCCGCGCTGGCCGCTGCGCTGCGACTCGGTTGATGTCGCTGCTCCTCGGGTTGCTCGTCGCCGCCAGCTTCGGCACCGGCGACTTCTTCGGCGGCCTGTCGTCGCGGCGGCTCCCCACCCTGGTCGTGCTCGCCGTCGCGCAGTCGTGCGCGCTCGTGGGCGCGGTCGTCGTGGCGCTCCTCGCCGGCGGCAGCCCGTCGGGCGCCGACCTGCTGACCGGGGCGGTCGCCGGGCTGCTCAACGTCGCCGCCGTCGGGTGCCTCTACCGCGGCCTCGCGGTCGGGCGCATCGGCGTGGTGGCGCCCATCGCCGCCGTGATCGGCGCGGTGATCCCCGTGGCGTGGGGACTGGCGACGGGTGAGCGACCCGGCGTCCTCGCGCTCGTCGGCGTGGCGCTCGCCGTCGGCGCGGCCGGGCTCATCAGCACCGACGCGGAGGAGTCCGAGGGCGGACCGGACCGCCGTGCCCTCCTGCTCGCCGTGGGCGCCGGCGTCGGGTTCGGGTCCTCGTTCGTCTGCTTCGCGCTGACGGCGCACGACTCCGGGGCCTGGCCGGTGCTCACCGCTCGGGTCGCGGCCGTCATCGGTGTCGGGCTCGTCCTCCTGGTCACGCGGACCCGGCCGACGTGGGCGCCGGGGCCCGGTGGCCAGGCGGTCGCGGCCGGCCTGCTCGACGTCACCGCGACCGCCCTCCTGCTGGTGGCGGTGCGGTCCGGGCTGGCGGCCGTCGTCGCCCCCGTGGCCTCGCTGGCTCCGGGCTTCACGGTGGCGCACGCGCGGTGGTACCTCCACGAGCGCGCGGGCCGCCTGCAGGTCGTCGGCCTCGCGGTGGCGCTCGTCGGCCTCGCCCTCATCGCGAGCGGCTGACTGGCAGACTCGGCCGCCGTGCCGACGCCGCTGCCGATCTCCCGCCCGCTCCGAGTCGCCGTGGTCGGCCTCGGCCAGATCGCCGAGCTGGTCGTGCCGACGTACCTCGAGCGCGACGACGTCGAGGTCGTCGCGCTGTGCGACCCGGAGCCCGAGGCCGTCGCCCGCTGGGCGGCACGCTGCCCCGGGGCCGCCACGGCCGGTTCCGTCGCCGAGCTGCTCGCCGCCGCCCGCGGGATCGACGTCGTCGACGTGCTCGTGCCGACGCCGCTCCACGAGGCCGTCGTGACCGAGGTGCTGGCGGCCGGCCACCACGTGCAGGTGCAGAAGCCGATCGCCCGCGACCTCGCCGGCGCCGACCGGATGCTCGCCGCCGTGCCGACCGGCGGGCTGCTCCGCGTGCTCGAGGACTACGTCTTCTTCCCGCCGCTCGTGCGGATGAAGGAGCTGCTCGACGCCGGCGAGATCGGCGACCCCGTCGGGGCCCACATGAAGATCGTGGCGACCGGTCGGGGCGGCTGGGACCTCCCCGAGTCCAGCCTGCGGTGGCAGTTCGAGCAGGCCGAGGACGGCCGGGGGATGATGGTCTTCGACCACGGGTGGCACCAGTTCGCGATCGCGTCCTGGTTGTTCGGTCCCATCCGCCGGGTGTTCGCCTGGCTCGGCCGCACCGAGATCGTGCCGGGCATCGCGATGGACGCCCCGTCGACCCTGGTGTGGGAGCACGAGTCCGGCGTCCGGGCGGTCCTCGACATCGGCTTCGCGGTCGACACGTACTTCCGGTCGTCGCACTACACGGGCGACGAGCGGGTCGAGGTCACCGGCACGCGCGGCTACCTCCGCACCAACCGCATCAGCGCGCAGGGGGTGCAGGAGCCCGCGCTCGTGATGTACCGGGACGGCGAGACGCGGGGCTACCACGACCTGGACGACCGGCCGCCCGACGCGTTCCGCGCGTCGACCGCGCACGCCGTCGCCCTGTTCCGCGGGGAGGCGCCCGCACCCGTCATGTCCGGCGAGGAGGCCCGCCACGTGCTGGCCGCGCTGACGGCCGCGCTCGAGTCGGACCGCACGGGGCGCGCGGTCGACGTGTCGTCGGTGGGCTGAGGTCAGGTGGTGGACCAGGCGGCGAGCAGGTCGTCGACCGTGGTCAGCGTCGCCACCACGGCGAGCGTGCTCCGCACCACCTCGTCGCCGTAGGCGGCGGGCACGCCGACGACCGCGTCGGTGGGCACCACGACGCGGTAGCCGAGGTCGGCGGCCGTCAGGCAGAGCCCGAGGACCCCGACGTTCAGCGACACGCCGCACGCGACGACGGTCGACGTCCCGAGCGAGCGAAGCAGGGGATCGAGGTCCGTGCCGGTGAACGGGGTCAGGCCGTGGGAGCGTGCGCTCACGAGGTCGCCCGACGTATCGCCCAGCTCGGGCACCGGGGCCACGGCGTCCGTGCCCTCCAGGATCTGGTCGGGGAGGCGGGTGAGCGCGGCGGCGAGGGGCGTGTTCGCGACCGTGCCCCGGCGGTCGGCGCGCCACCGTGCGACGGCGTGGACGACCGGCACGGAGGCGCCGCGGGCGCCGTCGACGAGCCGCCCGCACGCGGCCAGCGTCCCCCGCTCCGCGGCCGCGATGGCGAGGTCGGGGAGCGTCGCGAGGTCGCCCACGACCCCGCGCTCGAGCTCCATCGTGACGACGGCGGCACCGTCGGGACCGGGCAGCTGGGGCACGGCGGGATGGTAGCGGTGCCACACTCGGCGCCCATGGCCGTCGAGGACCGCGGGGAGGAGGAGCAGGGCGGCGCGGTGGTGCTCGCGTCGGGCTCCGTGTACCGCGCCCGCCTGCTGGCCGAGGCCGGCATCCCCGCCGAGGTGGACCCGCCCGACGTCGATGAGCGAGCGCTCGACGACGGCTTCCGGGCGCTCGGCGCCGAGGGGCACGCGCTCGACCTGGCGCGACGCAAGGCGCGGTCGGTCGCACCGCGCCACCCCGGGCGGACGGTCGTGGCCGGCGACCAGGTGGGCGTCGTCGACCTCCCCGACGGTCCGCTCATGCTGGCGAAGCGGACGACCGAGGACGGCGCGGTGGAGCAGCTCCTGCACCTCTCGGGCACGACGCACCGCCTGGTCAACGGCCTGGTCGTGGTCGGACCCGACGGCGCCGAGCACGACGGCGTCGACATCCAGGTCGTGACGATGCGGCGCTTCGACGAGGCGGAGGCGCGCGGCTACGTGCGCCGGTTCGAGCCGTACGACACGTCGGGCTCCTACCGCCTCGAGGACCAGGACGACATGGCCTCGGGCGCCGGGTTCGTCGTCGGGGTGGAGGGCGAGGACCGGTCGGGCGTGCTCGGCCTGCCGCTGCCGCTGCTCAGGCGGTTGCTCGACTCGGCTCGTCGGGCGCGGTGACGGCCAGGGGCAGCACCGCGACGACGTCGCGCGACGACCGCGCGACCCGCACGTCGAAGGCACCCGGCTCGACGGACCAGCCGCCGACGGCGGGGTCCCACGCCGCGAAGGAGCGGTGCCCGAGCGCCACGACGACGTCGGCGCGCTCACCGGGCTCGAGGTGGACCTTCGCGAACCCCCTGAGCTCCTGCGGCGGTCTGCGCAGCGTGCTCCGTGGATCCGACACGTAGACCTGCACCACCTCGGCGCCGGCGCGGTCGCCGGTGTTGGTGACCGGCACCACGACCTCGACCGTGCCACCCGCGTCGAGGTCGGCCACCGTGAGCTCGGACCGCGAGGTCGCCGGCGCGCCCCACTCGAACGTCGTGGTGGACAGCCCGTGCCCGAAGCAGAACGCGGGCTCGACGCCCTTGGCGTCGAAGCCGCGGTACCCCATGAACAGCTCCTCGCCGTACAGGACGCGGCCGTCCTCGCCCGGGTAGTTGAGGAACGACGGCCAGTCCTCCAACCGCCGGCCGATGGTGCTCGGCAACCGCCCCGAGGGTGCGGTCACCCCGAGGAGGACGTCGGCGACGGCGCCGGCCGTCTCCTGGCCGAGGTACCAGGTCTGCGCGAGCGCCGGTGCGCCCTCGAGGCCCGCCAGGTCGACCGGCGCGCCGGCGTTGACGAGCACGGCCGTGCGCGGGTTCGCGGCGACCACGGCGGCGACGAGCTCGGCCTGCCCGCCGGGCAGCGACAGGTCGGCGCGGTCCTCGCCCTCGGTCTCCCAGTCGGAGTTGAGGCCGACCACGACGACCGCGGCGTCGGCGGAGGCGGCGGCCGCGACCGCGCGCTCGAACGCGTCGTCGGACAGCGGGGGGACGTAGCCGATCTGCAGCGCGCCCGCCGCGAGCCGCTCGAACGACACGTACTCGGCGACGAGCTCGCGCTCGTCACCGGCGCGGAGCTCCACGTCCGCCCGGATCTCCTCCGACCCGAGCCCGAAGAAGGAGGTGCCGGGTCGCCGGTCCTCGGTGTTGTCGAGGAGCACCTCGCCGCCGAGCAGCAGCCGGCCGGTCCCGCCGGTGACGAGCCCGAACGTGTGCGTGCCGGACTCCTCGGCGACGAACGTGGCGGTGGCGCGCACCGAGAAGCCGCCCGAGGGCACGGCGTCGTCGTCGATCCACACCAGCCGGCTGCCGGCGTTGCGCTCCACGAGCACGGGCTCGCCGGCGAGCTCGCGGTTGTCGAAGTACTCGACGGAGATCCCGGTCGCGCCGTGCTCGGGCCGCGCCGGTCGCAGCTGGCGGGCCGGGATGGGCTGGGCGGTCCGCGTGGCGTCGACGCCGCGTTCGTGCACGACCTCGACGCGGTCCCCGAGCGCGGCGCGCAACCCGTCCAGGATCGACTCCTCCCGGTGGAGGGCGACGGCCGCCGAGCCGCCGCCGAGCAGCGCGGTGGCGGCCGCGTTGGGCCCGATGACCGCGAGGCGCCGGAGGGTGCCGGGATCGAACGGGAGCACGGGAGCGCCGTCGACGGGGTCGTTGCGCAGCAGGACGATGGCCTCGGTCGCGGCCGCCCGCAGGACGGGCCGGTGCTCGGCGACCTCGGCGCTCGACTCGGGGACGCCGTCCTCGTTGCGGAGCATGCCCGTGCGCTCCGCCATCACGAGCAGTCGGCGCACCTGGTCGTCGAGCACCGACTCGTCGAGCTCACCGGCGCGGACCCGGTCCGCCAGCGCGGCGCCCATGTGCTTCGACGGCCCCGGCATCTCGAGGTCGAGGCCGCCGGCCGCGGAGGCGTCGCTCTGCGCACCCCACCAGTCGGAGATCACCGGTCCGGCGAAGCCCCACTCGCCCTTCAGCACCTCGCGCAGCAGCCAGGGGTGCTCCGCGCAGTAGGTGCCGTTCAACCGGTTGTACGCCGCCATCACCGCGGCCACGTCGGCCCGGGCGACCGCCGCCTCGAACGGCACGAGGTAGAGCTCGCGCAGCACGCGCTCGCCGACCTCCGACGAGATGGAGTGGCGCTCGAACTCGCTGTCGTTCGCCACGAGGTGCTTGATGCAGGCGCCGACGCCGGTGGACTGCACGCCCTCGACGTACGCGACCGCCAGCTCCGCGGTCAGGTGCGGGTCCTCGGAGAAGCACTCGAAGTTCCGACCGGCGAGCGGGGTGCGGTGGAGGTTGACGGTGGGAGCGAGCAGGACGTTCGCCCGCTTGGCGCGGGTCTCCTCGCCGAGGACGGCCCCGACGCAGCGCACGAGGTCGGGGTTCCACGTCGCCCCGAGGGCCGTCCCGCAGGGAGCGCAGGCCGACGTGGAGCCCACCCAGCGGGCGCCACGGGCGCCGACGGGACCGTCCGTGACCTTGAGGGCCGGGAGCTCCACCCGCCCGACGGCGGGACCGTGCCACATGTCGACCCCTGCGGTGAGCGCCGCCTTCTCGTCGAGGCTGAGCTCGGCGAGGAGCTCGTCGATCCGTGTCACCTGGCCTCCGATCACCGTCCCCGACGGACGTGCGGGCTACAGTTTCGCCGACCCGTGGGGGCGGGTCACACGGGGTCGACCTCGGTCGGTCCCGGGCGACCGGGTAGGGGGCGAAGATGGATCGCTACCAGATGGTGCGGCTCGCGCAGCTGGTGTTCGCACTCGGGCTGATGTTCGCGGCGTTCTCCGTGGGCATCGCGGTCGGCTGGTTCGTGTGGGGCCGTCGCTCCCGGAGCGAGCCGGATCCGCTGCGCGCCGTGCCGACGCCGGAGCCGGTGCTGCCCCGGGTGGTCAACCGGGACCTCTTCTCGCCCGACGCGGAGGGCGACCAGCCCATCGACGTCACGGTCGCGACCTTCGCACCGGCGGAGCTGGGCGCCGGCTCCTCCTCCGGCGCGAAGGTGTCCCCATGACACCTGACGACCTCGTCGAGATGGAGCTGATCAAGCGGGTGAAGTACGCGTACCTGCGCTGCCTGGACCAGAAGGACTGGGCCGGCCTCGAGGACGTGCTCGCCGAGGACGCCACGGCGTCCTACAGCGGCGGGAAGTACACCTACACGGGGCGCGACGAGATCGTGGGGTTCATCTCCCGCAACATGGGTCGCGAGGCCTTCCACTCGAGCCACCGGGTCCACCACCCGGAGATCACCCTCGTGGACGCGGAGCACGCGACCGCCACGTGGGCGCTCGAGGACACGGTGCTCGACACGGACTGGAACTTCCTGCTCGGGGGCGCGGCGTTCTACGAGGACCGCTACCGCAAGGTGGACGGCCGGTGGCGCATCGAGCACACCGGCTACCGCCGCAGCTTCGAGTACATGCTGCCGACGGCGACCCTCGAGGGCTTCTCCGTCACGGCCAGCTGGTGGGCGACCGACGGTCGGAGCGAGCTGCCCGTCGGCTGAGCCGACGCCGGTGACCCGGCCCCCCGCTGGTACCATCTGACGACCCGTCAGAAACGGGACCGTCGTCCCCGGGAGGAGCCGAACGATGACCATCGTCGAGGAGCGCGCCGAGCCGGCCGACGGCCAGGACGACCTCCCCTTGATCGTGAGCGTCGACGACCACGTCGTCGAGCCCGCGCACGTCTGGGAGCGCTGGCTGCCGCAGCGGTACCGGGACCGCGGCCCGCGGGTGGAGCGCCGTGGCGTCGGCGGGATGCGGCACATCGGCGGCGGCACGTACGAGCAGGAGTTCACGCCCGACGGACGCCCGGCGGACTGCTGGGTGTTCGAGGACCTCGTGTACATCCACAAGCGCCACGTGGCGGCGGTCGGGTACTCGCGCGACGAGATGACCATGACGCCGATGACCTACGACGAGATGCGGCCGGGCTGCTACGACCCCGTGGCCCGCGTCGAGGACATGCGGATGAACCACGTCGACGTGTCCCTGTGCTTCCCGACGTTCCCGCGGTTCTGCGGCCAGACGTTCACGGAGGCGAAGGACCGGGAGCTCGGCGAGGCCTGCGTGTACGCGTACAACGACTGGATGGTGGAGGAGTGGTGCGGCGACTCCGGCGGCGCCCTCGTGCCGCTGATCATCGTCCCGCTGTGGGACGCCGAGCTCGCCGCCGCCGAGGTGCGCCGCAACGCCGCCCGCGGCTGCCACGCCGTCTGCTTCTCGGAGATCCCGCCCCACCTCGGCCTGCCGAGCATCCACTCGGGGTTCTGGGACCCGTTCTTCGCGGCGTGCCAGGAGACGCAGACCGTCGTCTGCATGCACATCGGGAGCTCCTCGCGGATGCCGGCCACCTCGGGCGACGCGCCCGTGGCGGTGGCCGCCACGCTCAGCTTCGGCAACGCGATGGCCAGCCTGTCCGACTTCCTGTTCTCCGGCGTGCTCGTGCGGTTCCCCGAGCTCAAGCTCGCCTACAGCGAGGGCCAGATCGGTTGGCTGCCCTACATCCTCGAGCGCGCCGACGACGTGTGGCGCGAGCACCGGGCGTGGGGCGGCGTCGCGGACACCATCCCCGAGCCGCCCTCCAGCTACTACTACCGGCAGGTGTTCGGCTGCTTCTTCCGCGACCAGCACGGCCTGGACAGCCTGGACAAGGTGGGGGTGGACAACATCACCTTCGAGACCGACTACCCCCACACGGACAGCACGTGGCCGGACACCAAGGAGATCGCCACCCGCATGATGGGTGACCTGCCCCCCGACGTGCAGTACAAGATCCTCCGCGGCAACGCGATCCGGATGCTGTCGCTCGACATCGTCTGAGTCCCACCGCTCTGGAACACTGGGCGGGTGGCGGAGGTCTCGGCCAGGTACCAGCTCCTCGTCTCGGTCCCCGACCTGGGCGATGACAACTTCGACCAGACGGTCGTCTACGTGGTCGACCACGACGACGACGGCGCCCTCGGGCTGGTGCTGAACCGCCCGTCCGAGACGCCCGTCGCCGAGCACCTGCCCGAGCTCGACGGCAGCCTGGTCTCACCCCGGGTCTTCTTCGTCGGGGGACCGGTGGCGCTCGGCGGCCTCCTGGCGCTCGGGCGGCGCCGCCTCGACGAGACGCCGTCGAACGTGTCCCCGCTGTCCGGACCGCTCGCGCTGGTCGACCCCGAGGCGCTGGTCGAGGGACGCGTCGAGGGCGTCGACTCCATCCGGCTCTACACCGGTTACTCGGGGTGGGGCCCAGGGCAGCTGGACGCCGAGCTGGCGGCCGGGGCGTGGCACGTGGTCGGCGCGATGCCGGACGACGTGCTGTGCGCGGACCCGGGCACGCTCTGGCGCTCGGTGATGCGCCGCCAGGGCGGTCGGCTCGCCAGCCAGGGGCTGTACCCCGACGACCCCCACATGAACTGACGGCTCCGGCGGGCTCAGCCCTGGATGACCACCATCCGGCGCTCGGTCATCTCCTCGACCGCGAACGGCGGTCCCTCCCGCGTGTTGCCGGAGTCGCGGACGCCGCCGTAGGGCTGCTGGTCCGCCCGCCACGTGGGCACCTCGTTGACGAGGACGCCGCCGTAGTCCAGCCGGTCCGCCGCCTGCAGCGCGGTGCCGACGTCGCGGGTGAACACCCCCGCCTGCAACCCGTAGCGGCTGTCGTTCGCCAGGTCCACGGCCTCGTCGAACGAGTCGTACGCCGCCACGCCGACCACCGGCCCGAACACCTCGGTGTGGCTCACCTGCATGTCGGGCGTGACCCCGTCGAGCAGCGTCGGGACCAGCACGCCGTGCTCGGCACGACGGCCGCCGACGACGACCTCCGCACCGGCGGCCGCCGCCTCGTCGATCCAGGACTCGACGCGGACGGACTCGCCCGGGTTGATGAGGGCGCTCACCTCGGTGCCGGGATCGGTCGGGTCCCCGACCCGCAGCGAGCCGACGCGCTCGGCGAGGGCGGCGACGAAGCCCTCGTGGATCGACCGCTGCGCGTACACGCGCTGCACCGAGATGCAGGACTGCCCGGCGAAGGAGTAGCCGCCGACGGCCACCTTGGCCGCGGCCGCCTCCCAGTCGCCGTCCGCCTCGATGATCACCGGGGCGTTGTTGCCGAGCTCCAGGTTCACCCGCTTGTGCGCGGCGCGTGCCCGGATGCCCCAGCCGACGGGCGGGGAGCCGGTGAACGTGATCATCGCCACGTCGGGGTGCTCGACGAGGTGGTTGGCGACGCTCCCGGAGCAGGTGACGACGTTGAGCCACCCGGGCGGGAGCCCGCACTCCTCGAACAGGCGGGCGATGCGCAGCGCGGTCAGCGGCGTGGCCGACGCGGGCTTGAGCACGACCGGGCAGCCGACGGCGACCGCCGGGGCGATCTTGTGGCACACGAGGTTCAACGGGAAGTTGAACGGCGAGATGGCGGCGACCACGCCGATCGGGACCCGCTTGGTGAAGCCGAGCTTGCCGACGCCCGCGCTGCTCGCGTCGAGCGGGATCATCTCGCCCGTGAACGTGCGGGCCATCGCCGCGGAGAACCGGACGGTGTCCACCGCCCGCTGCGCCTCGACCCGTGCGGTCGTGATCGGCTTGGCCGACTCGGCGGTGATCGAGGCCGCGAACTCGTCGAGGCGGCCGAGCAGCGCGGCGGCCACCCGGTCGAGGACCTCGGCGCGCTCGTACGCGTGGAGCGGGCCACCTCGGTGCCGCTGCAGCGCGACCGCGACCGCGCGGTCGAGGTCCTCCTCGGTGCAGGCCGGGACGGCACCGACGACGGCGCCGTCGTAGGGGGATCGGACCTCGCTGACGTCGGCGGCGAGGACGTCCTCACCGTCGATCAGCGCGGGTGTGGTGTCGGACATGGGTCGAGGCTACTGCCGCGCCCGATGGACCGACCGGCGGCCGTCGGTCGTCCGGGCGGCCCCGGCTAGCGTCCCGCCGATGCCGTCGTCGCCCCTCCTCGCGGTCGCGGGCGACGACCGCTACGTCGTCCTCGACGTGCCCCTGTGGGGGTGGCTCGCGCTGCTCGCGCTGATCGCCGCGCTGCTGCTCGTCGACCTGCTCGTGGTGCACCGGGACCCGGAGATCGCCACGTTCCGGCGCGCGGCGGTCGAGTCCGGCGTGTGGATCGCGATCGGCCTGTCGTTCAGCGGGGTGATCTGGGTGCTGGGCGGCGCGCCGGCCGCAGGGGAGTACGTCAGCGGCTACCTGATCGAGAAGAGCCTGTCGGTCGACAACGTCTTCGTCTGGGCCGTCATCCTCGGCCACTTCCGGGTGCCGCGGCAGTACCAGCACCGGGTGCTGTTCTGGGGCGTGTTCGGCGCGCTCGCGCTGCGCGCCGCGTTCATCTTCTCGGGCGTCGCGCTGCTCGAGCGACTCGAGTGGCTGATCTACCTGTTCGGCGCGTTCCTGGTGTTCACCGCCGTGCGCCTCGTCGTGGACGACGGGGAGGAGTTCGACCCGGACCGGTCGCGCGTGCTCCGGCTGTTCCGGCGCGTCGTGCCGTCCACCGACGAGTACGACGGGCAGCACCTGTTCACCGTGCGCGACGGCGTGCGCCTCGCGACGCCGCTGTTCTTCGTGCTGGTCGTGATCGAGACCACGGACCTCGTGTTCGCGGTCGACTCGATCCCGGCCATCCTCGCCGTCGCCCGCGACCAGTTCATCGTGTTCTCGTCCAACGCCTTCGCCATCCTCGGGCTCCGGGCGCTCTACTTCCTGCTCGCGGACCTGCACGGCAGGTTCCGCTACCTGCCGCAGGGCCTCGCGGTGATCCTCGCCTTCGTGGGCGTGAAGATGGTGCTGGGCGCGGGGCTCCTCGGGGTCGAGTGGCACCCGCCGACGTGGACCGCGCTGGTCGTGATCGCGCTCGTGCTCGTCGTGTCGGTCGCGGCCTCCGCGGTCGCGGATCGCCGTGACGCGGCCCGGGTCGGACCCGGCACCGGTCAGGCGGGCGGCTGATCCCCGACGACGCCCTCCACCACGACCTCGCGGTGGACGACCGTCTCGACGACCACGGCGTCGACGATGTCGTCGTCCGGTGGGCGTGGAGCGGACGGACGGGCCGGCGCGCCCTGCCCGTCGGCGTCCTGGGGCCGGCCGTCGTGGTGGTCCTCGACGATCTCGCCCTCCCCGGCGTCCTCGAGGAGCGGGTCCCACCGCGCCGGGGCCGGGGCGTTCGAGAAGTACTGCTTGGCCGCACGACCGACCGACTGCGCGAGCACCGCGTTGCCGGCGGCTCCGACGCCGGCCCCGATCCCGTAGGGGACGAGCGCGGCGAGGCTCCACGGGCCCTTGCCGTTCGACAGCTTGGCGAGCGCCTTCCGCCCGACCGTCGCGCCCACGGCGGGCGCCGCGCCGGTCGGCAACCGGGACACGAGCCGGGCGCCGCTGCGGGCGCCGACGCGCGCCGCGATCCCGGTGAGGCCGGCGGCCGCGCCCTCGCTGAGGCCGAGCACCGCCCAGACC